>NZ_CP062976.1:330700-661401 GCF_014898075.1 Neisseria yangbaofengii | reverse complement strand
GCGGCCAGCATCAATACGTGACGGTTGTAAATCAGGCCGTCATCAGCCAATTTTCGGCTCACCGACGAAATACCTTGATTTTTAGTTACTTTCACGCGATAGATTTTGCCGTTGTCTTTCGGCACAAACAGCAATGCCGCCACCGCCGCAATCACGGCCAGCAAAAACACCAGCAGCCATTTCAACAATTTATTCAACATGGTAGGATGTGCCATCAAATTTAATCGGCGACAGTATAACCGAATGCGCTGTCTTTGCCGAAAATTTACTCTTAACGCAGCATTTATCAAAATAAAAGTATCAAAGATTAAAGGCCGTCTGAAACATGAATTTCACATCTTCTTGGCAACAAGGCCGCTGGTCGGCTGCCCGCCAAGTCCAATCGCCCAATTTTGAAGCGCGTCCTGCCGGTGAAAAAATCTCGCTGGTGGTGTTGCACAATATTTCCCTGCCGCCGTTTGAATACGGCAACGGCGCGGTAGAAAAGCTGTTTACCAACCAAATCCGACCGGAAGAACATCCGTTCTTCAGCGTGATTCATACTTTGCGGGTATCCAGCCATTTTTTCATCACGCGCGAAGGCGAAGCGGTGCAGTTCGTTTCGTGCGACGACATGGCCTACCACGCCGGTGTGTCGTCATTCCGAGGGCGGGAAAAGTGCAATCTGTTTTCCATCGGCATAGAAATGGAAGGCTGCGATTTCGAGCCGTTTACCGAAGCACAATATCAAACCCTGCACCATTTATTAAGCGCATTACAGGCGCAATACCCCATCGAAGCCATCACCGGCCATCAGGATATCGCACCCGACCGCAAAACCGATCCCGGCCGTTTTTTCGATTGGCCGCGTTTAATCAAAGCAGGTTTTCCGGTAGAACGTTGACTTTTTCAGACGGCCTGAAGCAAAGTTGCCGCCGGTTTTATGCTTAATGCTGCCAGAACAGGTAAATTTCGTTATAATCCGAACATTACCGTGATGTCCCGATTGCGGTTCGAATCCGGCATTGCGCCACTCCAGAAATTTCTTTCCCCAAGAGTGCCCACCATGATTATTATCGTTTTAGGCTTGGCCATTATTTTGGCCGTGATTGCCTACAATATGTATCAAGAAAACCAATACCGCAAACAAGTGCGCGAGCAATTCGGCCATTCCGACAAAGATGCGCTGTTGGCCAGCAAAACCAGCCATGTGCGCGACGGCAAAGAATCCGGCAGCCGCGGTTTCTTGTTGAAAAAACCAAACAAAGCCGAAGAAGCCGCTTTGCGCAATTTGCAAGAACAAGATGAAATTTATGCTGCCAAAGCGAAATTGGCCAAACCGCCCGCCATCAAAACCGACATCGAATTAGCGATGGAAGACGATTTCACCGATGAGCCGGTTCATCACACCGTGATTGGTTTAAACAATGAAATCAACACCCAGACCACGCCGTCCCCGCAACACGGCAATTTAGTGAGTTTGGATGAGCTGGTGCAAATTGAATTGCCTTGGTTCGACCCGCGTTTTGACTATCTGGCCTACATCGCTTTGAATGAAGCACAAGAACTGCATGCCCTGCCTCGCTTGTCTAACCGTCACCGC
Organism: Neisseria yangbaofengii; assembly: GCF_014898075.1. Classification (NCBI taxonomy): domain Bacteria; kingdom Pseudomonadati; phylum Pseudomonadota; class Betaproteobacteria; order Neisseriales; family Neisseriaceae; genus Neisseria; species Neisseria yangbaofengii. The sequence continues at coordinate 659,819 of NZ_CP062976.1, read as the reverse complement.
TTCCAAATAGTCGGCTGCACCATGGATGACCGTTTCCAAGTGGCCGAGCCGATTCCGGGCGTGTATTACCAAGGTTTCGTGATGGGTCTGCAAGCCGTCAGCCGCAATGGTTTGGCTTCGCCGGAAGAATTGGATCAATTCAACCAACAAGTTTCTGCCTTCGCCCAATTGGTCGGCGGCCAAGTGCGCTACACCGATTTGCCGGCTTTTGTCGAAGTTGCCCAAGCACTCGACAATTTCTGCGAGCGTGTTGACCAAACCATCGCCATCCACTTGGTGTCGCGCTCAAGCATCAGCGGCTTGGAATTGCGTTCAGCCGTTGAAGGCACCGGCTTCAATCTGGCTGAAGACGGCACGTTCCACTACCCTGATGAAAAAGGCAATCCGATGTTTATCTTGGCGTCGCTCGACAATTCACCGTTTACCGGCGCATTGCTGAATAACCAGGCCTACCGCGGCTTCAGCATGCTGTTCGACATTCCGCACATTCCGGCCGGTGAAAAAACCTTCGACCTGTTTATGGACTTGGCGGTTAAATTGTCCGGCCAATTGAGCTTGGATTTGGTCAACGACAAAATGGAAGAAGTGTCTACCCCTTGGCTGAAAGACGTGCGCAATTATGTGTTGGCGCGTCAGGAAGAAATGCTGAAAGTGGGCATCAAACCGGGCAGCAAACAATCGCTGCGTTTGTTCTCATAAAGCCATTTTTCTCTAAAAAAAGCGGATACGCACAACAGTGTATCCGCTTTTTTTCAGGTAAAATCCACTTATCTTTCTATCTTTTTTATGCTTTTTCAGACGGCCTGTTTATTATGCAAAGGCCGTCTGAACATTTTAAACCATGAATGCAACCGAACAAAAAATCCAAAACCTAACCGCCCTACTCAACCGCTACGACTACGAATACTACACGCTCGACGCGCCGACTGTACCCGATGCCGAGTACGACCGCTTGTTCCGCGAGCTGGAAGCATTGGAAGCGGAGCACCCTGATTTGAAACAGCCCGACAGCCCGACCCAGCGTGTCGGCGGTGCAGCTTTGGATGGTTTTGCCGGCGTGCGCCATACCGTGCCGATGTTGTCGCTGAACAATGCTTTTTCACCGCAAACCGAAGAAGGCGTGTTCGACCATGCGGAAATGCACGCTTTTGATGAGCGCGTGCGCGGCGGTTTAAACGGGGCATCAGCCGAATATGTCATTGAACCGAAATTCGACGGCTTGGCCATCAGCCTGCTGTATCGCGACGGCGTATTAGTGCAAGCGGCCACGCGCGGCGATGGGGCAACGGGCGAAGATGTCACGCAAAATGTGAAAACCATCGCCAATATTCCCTTGCGTCTGCATGGTGATCATGTACCTCAATTGATTGAAGTGCGCGGCGAAGTGTTAATGCTCAAAGCCGATTTTGCCGCGCTCAACCGGCGTCAGGCCGAGCAAAACCAAAAAGCGTTTGCCAATCCGCGTAATGCGGCTGCGGGCAGCCTACGCCAACTGGATTCCAAAATTACTGCCCAACGCAAACTGCACTTTTTTGCCTATGGCATCGCGCAACAAGAAGGCGGCTTCGTTTCGGAGGAACACATTCAAGAATTGGCTTATTTGGGCGAACTTGGCTTCAGCCTGCCCTACGGCCAATTCGGTTGTCTCCCGAATATCGGCGAAGTATTGGCTTTTTACGAACAAATGCAGCAAAAACGCCCTTCTCTGCCGTATGAAATCGACGGCATGGTGGTGAAGGTCAACAGCCTGGCGCAACAAGAAACGCTGGGCTTCATTTCGCGCGCACCGCGCTGGGCGATTGCGCATAAATTCCCTGCCGAAGAAGCCTTGACCGTGGTAGAAGCGATTGATGTGCAAGTCGGCCGCACCGGTGCGGTTACGCCGGTGGCGCGTTTACAACCTGTGTTTGTCGGCGGCGTGACTGTAACCAATGCCACCCTACACAACGAAGGCGAAACGCAGCGCAAAGATGTGCGCATCGGCGATACGGTGATTGTCCGCCGCGCGGGCGATGTGATTCCTGAAGTGGTTCGCGTAGTATTCGACCGCCGTCCAATGCAAGCGGCTGAAATAAAAACTAATTTTTCAGACGGCCTGCAAGATGATTTGTTTGCTACGCCGCCTAAAAACACACAAACGGATATCCGACCGCTCTATCCGCAATACCGCCTACCCGAATATTGTCCGATTTGCGGCAGCGGCATCGAGCGTGAAGAAGGTGGAGCCGTGGCACGTTGCAGCGGCGGTATGCTTTGCCAAGCACAGCGGGCGCAAGGCTTGATTCACTTTGCTTCACGCAAAGCCATGGATATCGACGGCCTCGGCCAACGCCAAGTCGAGCAGTTGGTGGCTCAGGGCTTGGTGCAACATTTTGCCGACTTATACCGCTTAGATATCGCTGCCCTGCAAAAAATGAAGGAAACCGCCGAACAAGCGGAAGCACAAATTAATGCAGAAGATATGCCGTCCGAACCCGCCCTGCCTCTTTCAGACGGCCTCAAAAGCAACAAAAAAGCATCGCCGGCCAAGTGGGCACAAAATATTCTCGACGGCATTGAAGCCAGCAAGCAACCCGATTTGGCACGATTCCTGTTCGCACTCGGCATCCGTCATGTCGGTGAACGCACGGCAAAATCATTGGCGCAAGCATTCGGCAATTTGGAAAGCGTACGCCGCGCGCCCGAGCCTGTTTTGGCGTGCTTGCCCGACATCGGCAGCGTGGTGGCGCATTCGATTGCCCACTTCTTCGCCCAACCCGATCAGCAAAACATGATTGACGAATTGCTGGCTGTCGGCGTTGCGCCGCAAACACAAAGCGTGACCCTGCCACTGGCACAATACGTCACACCCGAACGCTGGATCAACCGTCTGCCCGGTTTCAAAATCAGCGGGAAAAAAGCCGCCGCACTGTGGGATTTGGCCGGTAAAAGCGTGGAAGGCTTAATCCACGACAAAGCCCTACCCGCCGATTGGCAGCAATGGCGCAGCATTGAAGCCAATTCATCGCTTTTAATGACCATACAGCAATTTTTGGCACATATGCCGTCTGAAACCGCGACAATAGCCGAGTCCCTGTTTGGCAAAACATTCGTCTTAACCGGCACCCTGCCCACCTTAAAACGTGACGAAGCACAAGCCATGATTGAAGCTGCCGGCGGTAAAGTTTCCGGCAGCGTATCGAAGAAAACCGATTTCGTGGTCGCAGGCGAAGCTGCCGGCAGCAAGCTGGGAAAAGCTCATGCGCTAGGTGTAGCCGTGTTGGATGAAGCTGCCCTATTGGCATTGTTAAATCCATAAAGAAAATAAATTTTTTCAAATTTTAAGGTCAAATATTTAACCTTATTCAACCACCTCAAGGAAATATTATGAAACCAATTCGAAAAGCCGTTTTCCCCGTTGCCGGTATGGGCACGCGTTTTCTGCCTGCAACCAAAGCCAGCCCGAAAGAAATGCTGCCGATTGTGGATAAGCCTTTAATTCAATATGCGGTTGAAGAAGCCGTTGCCGCAGGCTGCACCGAAATGGTGTTTGTGACCGGCCGTAACAAACGCAGCATCGAAGACCATTTCGACAAAGCCTACGAGCTGGAAACCGAATTGGAACAGCGCAACAAAGAAAAACTGCTAGCGCACGTTAAAGACATTCTGCCGCCTGAAATCACTTGTCTCTATATCCGCCAAGCCGAAGCATTGGGCTTGGGTCATGCCGTGTTGTGTGCCCGTGCCGCTGTGGGTGACGAACCGTTTGCCGTGATTTTGGCCGACGACTTAATTGATGCCCCGCAAGGTGCATTGAAACAAATGGCCGATATCTACAACCAAAGCGGCAACAGTGTATTGGGCGTGGAAACTGTAGACCCATCACAAACCGGTTCATACGGCATTGTCGAAGTGGAAAAACTCAAAAATTTCCAGCGCATCACCAATATCGTGGAAAAACCAAAGCCAGAAGAAGCACCTTCTAACTTAGCCGTGGTCGGCCGATATATCCTGACCCCGCGCATTTTTGATTTGCTGACCAACCTGCCGCGTGGCGCAGGCAACGAAATCCAACTTACCGATGCCATCGCCCGCCTGCTCGATCACGAATTTGTGTTGGCACACACTTTCGAAGGCAAACGCTACGACTGCGGCAGCAAATTAGGTTATCTGGAAGCCACTTTGGCTTATGGTTTGAAACACCCTGAAACCGCAAAGGACTTTGCCGAATTGTTGAAACAATACGCTAAATAATCTGTATAAATAGAACAGGCCGTCTGAAATCTTTGAACTGCACCCCAAAAGTTGGACACCCCTCCAACTTTAAAAGGTGCAGTTTTCTTATGTCCAAATATAACCTACACTTCAAATACCGAGCCGTACTCCATTATCACCAAGTGCACAGCCAACAGCGCACCGCAGAGCACTTCAACGTCTCGCGCACCCACCTGCGCCGTTGGATAGCCGCCTATCGGCAAGGCGGTATCGCCGCACTTCAACACCCGCAGGCTACGTTTATGAAGACCAAACGCAAAAACCCGTTTATCGCCGACAAACCCGACCACGAAAAAACCCGGGCGGAACTGATTGAAGAGTTACGTTACATGAGGGCGGAGAACGACTACCTAAAGCACATGAAAGCCCTCAACGAAAAGAACGCCGCCAAAGCTGCGAAACCGTTCAAACGTTGAGAGCGAAGCACCCGCTGAAATATCTGCTGCACAGTGCCGGCATTCCCAAAAGCAGCTTTCATTACCATATCGGCAAAGCCGATCCCGATGCGGCGGCCAAAACCGCAGTAAGTGAAGTCTATCGCCGACACAAAGGCCGCTACGGTCATCGGCGGATTGCCGCCGTATTGTCGTGGAACAAAAAGAAAGTGCAGCGCATTATGGGTTTGTTGGGACTGAAAGCCAAAGTCCGCAGCAAAAAAGCCTACCGTCCGCAGGTAATAGGAGAGGCTTCGGATAATATTCTTAATCGTGAATTTACTGCCGGCAAACCGGCAGACAAATGGCTGACCGATGTGACGGAGTTCAAATGCACAGACGGGAAGCTGTACTTATCGCCGATATCGGATGTGTTTAATCGGGAGATTGTGGCCTATTCTTTAAGCCGCAGAGCAAACAGTAAACTGGTGGCGCAAATGTTGGATAAAGCATTTGGCCGTCTGAAAGGCCAAACGCCGCTGCTGCATTCCGACCGGGGTGTGCTTTACCGCACCGGGGCTTATCGGGCGAAACTGGCTGAGAAAGGAATGGTGCAAAGCATGTCGCGTAAAGGAAATTGCTGGGACAATGCGCCGATGGAGCGTTTCTTCGGTACATTAAAAGAAGAGAGCTTCTATCAGGAAGGTGCGTTGTCGGTGGCAGAGCTGACAGAGGTAATAGATGATTACATACGTTACTACAATCATGAGCGGATTAGTTTAAACTTAAAAAAGCTGAGTCCTGTCGGCTACAGAACCCAGCTTGAAAAGGCTGTTTGAGAAAGATTCTTAACTTGTCCAAGTATTGGGGGGCAGTTCAATTTCAGACGGCCTTTATGACTAATAAGCCATTAGTTCGGCGGCTCGGTTCAAACCGGTTTCCAAAGAATCGACCATAGCCGCATAGCCGTCGCCCTGCTGCGGCGTTTCGACGTGGAAAGGCTTGCTTTGCCCGTTCGGCCACAGCGCGTAGCCGCTGACCACGGTTTGGCCTTGGTAGCTGCCGTTGAACGCCTCGATATACACTTTCAGCACCTGGCTGCTTTGGCTGCGGCCGGAAGGGATAAAGGTATATTGGCCGTTTAAGCGGTTGAGTTTGTTGCTCAAACTATTGGCCAAAGCACTATCAAGCGGGCTTGCCCACAAATGGTTTTTAGCAAAATTCAAATGATGCGCGTCGGTTTGATACACCAGTCCACCTTGGTTCAGCGGCTCGGCCGGATATACCCTCACCGCCATTTCGCTGCCTTGGCGCGGCTGGGTGTATTGGCTGTCGGGCAGCACAAAATATCGGGTGTTTTGCGGTGTGCTGCAAGCGGCGAGCAACACGGTGCAACTTAAGGCTAAAAGGCGCATTATCGGCTTCCTTTCGGGATAGGATCTTCGGTATTACTGTTGAAAATCAACGCATTCGGCTTTTCTTTTAAGGTGGTAATCACCGGCTGCGCATCTTTCAGTGTTTTATCGATGCTCTGTAAGGTGTTTTGAACATCACCGTAAATCGGCGATTGCGGCGACACGCCTTGCAGGGTTTGGCGCAATTCTTTCAAGGTTTGGTTGATTTCGTTCGGAATATTCTGTGTTTGCGGTTTACCGACCAATTTATCCACCGAATTCAAAGCCGTAGTGGCGGATCTCAAAGTGGTTTTCAGTTCGGCCAACGATGTATTCAGGTTACCGACAGTTTGCTCCAGCGGCAGCTTGTTGAATTTTTCCAACAGATTCGCCAATTGCGCCTGCAAATCGTCAAAACCGCCGCCGCGCGTGGCAATCACGGTATCACCGCCGTACACTGTATGCGGTTTCAGCTTCGGCAATGAAGACGGTTCGTCGGTGAGCTCGACCAATTTGCTGCCGGTAATCAGGTTGTTGCTGGCAATGGTGGCGGTGAGGCCGCGGTTTAAGGCCGTCTGAAACTGCCGCTGCCAATGTGCTTTGGTCTGCATATCGGCATTCATTTCCAAACGCGACGGCTCCAGGCGGATACGCACGGGAATCCAGCCGTTGGCAAACAAGTTCAGGCTGTCGTTGCGGGCGAAATACGGCAAATCCGACACCACGCCTATATTGATGCCTTTGTATTCCACCGGCGCGCCCACACTCAAACCGCGCACGGATTGTTTGAAAAAGGCGGTGTAGTAAAGCGAGCGGCCGTCCGGCAGGTTTTCTACTTCGCTGCGGCTGTCGTAAAGCGTGAAAGTGTCTTCGTTTTTAACCGCTTGTGCATTATCGGTTTTCGGCGAACTGAACGCAATCGCACCCGACAACAAAGCCGGTAAAGGTGCTGAATTCACTTGGATGCCGCTGCCCGATGTTTGGATGTTGAGGCCGCTTTCCAACCAGAAACGGCTTTCGGCATGAATCAGCTTGTCATTCGGGCTTTGGATGAAGATGGTGTAATGCACGGTTTGGTCATTAGGATCGAAACGCGCGCTTTCCACCTGCCCCACCATAAAGTTTTCATACAAAACAGGGCTGCTCACGCTCAAAATTTTGTCGTTAGCGCCGACCAATTTCAGACGCAGGCCGCGTTGGCCGATGGCCGCAATCGGCGGAATATCCAATACTTTAAACACCGATTCTTCTTTCGCGCTGGTGCCTGGGGTAAAGGCAATGTATGAGCCGGAAAGCAGCGTGCCCAAGCCTGTGACACCGCTCTGATCGATACGCGGTTTCACCACCCAAAACTGGGTGTCTTTACGGATTAAATCTTGTGCATCGGCACTCAGTTGCGCAGTGGCCTCAACGCCTTTGCGGTCTTCGCGCAATTTGATTTTGGTGATGCGGCCGACATCCACGTTCAACACTTTAATCACGGTATTGTTGACTTCAATGCCGTCGGCGCTGTCAAGCAGCAGGGTGATGGTCGGACCGGTATTGCGGATTTGCTTCATCAGCAGCCAGCCGCCCGCAATCAGGGCAATCAGCGGAATCAGCCACACCACCGAAGTGAACACGTTGGTTTTCTTAATGCGTGCCGGCGGGGGCGGCGGCAAATGGTTGTCAGGTTGGTTTAAATTATCGTTCATATTCACTATGGCCGTCTGAAACTTTGTCCCAAATCAGGCGCGGATCGAAAAAATAAGCAGAAAGCATGGTGAGCAACACCACCAAGCAGAAATACACAGCGGCTTCTCCCGGCACCACCCGTGCCATATTGGTGTGAAACGCGCTCATCAAAATAATAATCACAAAAATATCAATCATCGACCAGCGGCCGACGGCTTCGGTAATCCGATACATCACCGACATCCGAGGCGCAGCAAGCGGCGGTTTGAAATAGGCAGATGCAATCAACACCGCCATTGCCGCAATCTTCAACACCGGCACCAAAATACTGGCGCTGAAAATAATCGCCGCAATCAGCTTATCGCCATCGTGCCACATATAAATAATGCCGCTCATGATGGTGTTGATTTCCAACGCGGTCGGGTTAGACGAAATCATAATCGGCAACACATTGGCCGGCACATACAAAATTGCCGCTGCAATTAAAAAACACAACGAAATGCGCAAACTATACGGCCGCCGGCGATATAAATCCGCACCGCAAACGCCGCACGTCTGCTCATTGGCATCACGGAAATACAGACAGCGGCTGCAGCAGATTTTATCATCCGAGGCCGTCTGAACTGCGTTAAAGCCCAAAATGCGGTGGATTTTATAATACACCCAGTGCTGCGGAATCGATACCGATGTGCGAATCAGCATAACCGCCAAAATCAACATCAGATAAAAAGCCGGCCCAAACGTGACTTCCGACACCGACGACAATTTAATATACGCCACCAGCGTCGAAATAAAAAACACATCGACCATAATCCAATGGCGCAAACGCACCAGCACCCGCGTGCAATAAAACAGCGCCGGCAGCATTTTTTCCATTGCCAATGCCGAATACACATACACGCACATCAGCAAAAACAGTAAAGGCGTACCGAAAGTCAGAATAAACATCACTTCGGCCAAAAAACCGAATTCCTGCAACACCAGCAGCCGCATCATTTCCGGCAAGGTCAAAATCGACACGACCCCGATCATCTCGATTTTCATAAACAGCATGGTGTAAACAAAAGCCATCAAAATCAGTGATGTGGCGGCATAAGCCAACGGCGCGATGTAGGGATTTTTTCCGACTTGCACCAATTCGTGATTACACGTCGGACAATGCGCTTCCTGCCCCTGCTGCAAACGCGGAATGTCGGTGCGGCAGCCGCAATCAGGACAATCCGCCGTATGCGCCGGTAAGGTGGCATCGTTACGGAACGATTTAAAACGCCACCAGCGTCGGTAGGTCGGAAACAGTTTCATGAAATCGGGTATGGAATAAAAACTTTATCAAGTTCGGCATTATATAGCAAAAACAAGCTGATAGCAGCGAAACATTATAAAAGGCCGTCTGAACAATCATGTTCGGACGGCCTAAATAGCCAATTACCTTACCAATAGCCTAACACTTTCCACCAAATGCCGCCAATCACCACAAACACCAACAGATTGACCACGCTCATGATAAAGCCGACTTTCCACCACTCACCCAGCGTCGAATAGCCCGAACCGAAAATAATCGGCGCAGTACCCGTAGCGTAGTGAGTTAAAGTCATCATAATGTTGGAGGCAGCAGCCATCAATAAAGCAAACAGCATCGGCGGCGCACCCAAGGCGATACCGGCGGCGTAAAATGCTCCAAACATGGCGGTGATGTGGGCCGTGGTGCTGGCAAACATATAGTGCGCATATAAATAAGCCAATAAAAGCAAGGCACATGCGCCCATCCAGCCCATACCGGTGCTGGCGATGCTGCTTTCCAACCAACCTGAAAACCATGTCACCACGCCGAGCTTGTTCAAAAAAGTAGCCATCATCACCAACGCGGCAAACCAAGTGATGGTGTCCCACGCGCTTTTTTCTTTCAGGATGTCGTCCCAAGTTAATACGCCAGAGAGCAGCAGCAGCGATAAGCCGATAAACGCGGTAGTGGTGGCATCAACCGCATACGCTTTGCCCAACAGTAATGCCGGAATACCTGCCCACAAAAACAGTAAAATGCCGAAAATGCCCAGCATAATCCATTCGCCGCGACCCATAGGCCCCTGCTCTTGCAGGCGGTCTTTGGCAAACTGCATGGCATTGGGCGTTTCTTTCACTTCCGGCGGTGCAATGAAATACAGTACGGCCGGCATCAAAATCATGGCAATCAAGCCCGGCACAAACATTGCCAGCGCCCATGTACCCCAGCTAAGCTCGATATCGCTGTCAGTCGCTTTGGCCACCAACTCCACCACCAGCGGATTGGGCGCGGTGGCGGTGACAAACATGGCCGACGTAATCGGATTGCTGTGGTAATTAACCAGTGCCAGGTATTTACCCATGCGGTTTTGCGTGCCTTTTTCCGGATCGGAGTCGTAGCTTGACGCAATCGCCTTCATCACCGGATGGATAATGCCGCCGCCACGCGCGGTATTGCTCGGCGTTACCGGCGCCAACAGCAACTCGGATAAAGCCAAGCTGTAGCCTATGCCTAAGGTTTTTTTACCCCACACGGCGATAAACAAATAACCTATGCGCGCGCCCAAGCCGGTTTTCAAAATGCCTCGCGAAATCATAACCGCCACACCAATCAGCCAAATCAGCGAGCTGGAAAAGCTCGACAGCGCATCTTTCACCGCACCCGAAGGCGTGTCGTTGGTAACACCGGTGAGCGCAATCAAGGTAATGGCAATCATCGCAATCGCACCAATCGGCATAGCTTTGCCAATAATCGCCGCTACCACGCCAACAAACATCGCCAACAAATGCCAGCCATCGGGCGTTACCCCTTCAGGCACGGGAATCACAAACCAAATCAATAAAGCCAACGCCGCCGCAATTGCAGTCGGAATCGGCTTAAAACCCATTTTCTTGTCCATCATTAAGTTCCTGTATGCATGAAATCGGGATTTAATATTTGTCAGCAACAGTATAATCCCAACCCCCTACTCTCTAACTTTGATGTAGCACAATAAATACCATATTATTTTGATATAAATATTCTGATTTTAAAAGCACTTGATTTTGGGAAAAAAGAGTGAACAAAAACATAAAGGCCGTCTGAAAAAATATTTTTCAGACGGCCTTTACACATCATTTTTACAAGCCCAAATCCTTCCACATAGTATCGACTTTGGCCACGGTGGCAGGATTTTTTTCAATCACCCTGCCCCATTCACGCTCGGTTTCGCCCGGCCGTTTATTGGTGGCATCCAAGCCCATTTTACCGCCCAACCCACTGACCGGGCTGGCAAAATCAAGGTAATCAATCGGCGTGTTTTCCACCAAAACGGTATCGCGCACCGGATCCATTCGCGTAGTGACCGCCCAGATGACTTCTTTCCAGTCGCGCACGTTCACATCTTCATCGACCACAATGATGAATTTGGTGTACATAAATTGACGCAGGAACGACCAGCAGCCCATCATCACGCGCTTGGCGTGTCCGGCATATTGCTTCTTCATCGACACCACCGCCATGCGGTAAGAACAACCTTCCGGCGGCAGGTAGAAATCGACGATTTCGGGGAATTGCTTCTGCAAAAGCGGCACAAACACTTCGTTCAGTGCCACACCGAGCACAGCCGGCTCATCAGGCGGTTTGCCGGTGTAGGTGGAATGGTAAATCGGGTCTTTGCGCATGGTGATGCGCTCAACGGTAAACACCGGGAACCAATCCTGCTCGTTGTAATAGCCGGTGTGGTCGCCGTAAGGACCTTCCAGTGCGGTTTCATTCGGATGAATCACGCCTTCCAACACGATTTCAGCACGCGCCGGCACCTGCAAATCGTTGCCGATACATTTCACCAATTCGGTACGCGAGCCGCGCAGCAAACCGGCGAACTGGTATTCGCTCAAGGTATCGGGCACCGGCGTCACCGCGCCCAAAATGGTGGCCGGATCGCAGCCCAGCACCACGGAAACCGGATACGGTGCATCGGGATTCTGTTTACGGAATTCCTGATAATCCAACGCGCCGCCACGGTGCGACAACCAACGCATAATCAGCTTGTTTTTGCCGATTAATTGTTGGCGGTAAATGCCGAGATTTTGGCGTTTCTTATTCGGCCCGCGGGTCACGGTCAAGCCCCACGTCACCAAAGGCGCGATGTCTTCCGGCCAGCAATACTGAATCGGCAATTGATACAAATCGACCGCCTCGCCTTCCAACACGGTTTCTTGGCAAGGCGCGTTTTTCACCACGTTCGGAGCCATGCTCCAAATATCTTTCAACAAAGGCAATTTGGAAAAGGCATCTTTAATGCCTTTAGGCGGCTCCGGTTCTTTTAAATAAGCCAGCGTTTGGCCGATTTCGCGCAATTTCGATACACTGTCTTCACCCATACCCATCGCCACACGCTCGGGCGTACCGAATAGGTTCGCCAACACCGGATAGCCGTAGCGCGTGCCATCGGCGCGAACCGGATTTTCAAACAAGAGCGCCGGCCCTTCTGCGCGCAACACGCGGTCGGCAATCTCGGTCATTTCCAATTCCGGCGATACCGGCGTGGAAATGCGCTTGAGCTTGCCTTGCGCCTCAAGCTGCGCGATAAAATCCCGTAAGTCTTTGTATTTCATTTTGACTCTCTTTCAGCCGCATGTTTTTCAGACGGCCTTTTCATTAAGCTTTGCCAAAGCAGTCGGGCTGATTATAACGCGTTTTGCCGGATTGAGCGGCGTTAAAACCATATCCAACCGATACACCCCATACCGCCCGATTTGCCAATTTCCCCCTATGGCACAATCTTGCGGATCGGTTAAATTATGATACAATACGCCCCTGCTTCTGACGGGTCTGTAGCTCAGGGGTTAGAGCAGGGGACTCATAATCCCTTGGTCGTGGGTTCGAAACCCACCGGACCCACCAAATAAATCAACAGCTTGGATACTTCTTTCTCCTTTCCTTTGTCCAAGTGTGTCAAATTTGTGCCATCGGCAAGATTCATCTTATCCAATAAAGCCGCGTGATTTTGTAAATGCTGTACTGAATTAAGTGCACGTAACGGCGCACCATCTCAACACTTTCCCGGCCGCCCGTCTCTTACAGGGCGGCCAGCGGAACATCTGCCTGAATCAGCCAACCAGCCCATGTATGGCGCAAATCATGCCGGCGGAAATCCGTAATTTCTGCTTTGACCAAAGCGTTTTCCCAAATCCGTGAGCTAATGCTTAGAACTTTACGGCCATTCTGTTGTGTAAAAACAAATCGGAAATGCTTTCCCCTCTGTTTTAGCAGAACGGTAACCGCCGTATCATTCAAAGCAACACCTATTGCTCTACCAGATTTACTGTCTGAAGCGTGTATCCATGCCCTTCGCGCGGTTAAGTCTATTTGCGACCACTCCATATCCAAAACATTACGCTGTCTCAATCCTGTTGCCAGGCTGAAAACAACCATATCAGCCATATAAGTCGGCAGAGCGGCACTCAGCTTTGTGCGGTCTCTTGTTTGGCCAACCAGCGAATACGCCGCTTCGGTTCACTATAGTGGATTCACTTTAAAAATAGGACAAGGCGGCAAGCCGAAGACAGTATAGATAATACGGCTGGGCGAGCCAACGCCGTACTATTTTAAAGTGGATTCACTATATGAAAGTTTCAAATATGGGGCTTTATCCAACCACTCCCACTCTTTGACGGCTTTATTGAGTATTGCCCGAATCAAAGCCAGATAACGGTTTTTAGTACTATTTGAACAAGGCTTGGCCGCTACGACCGCCATGATGAATTCACGGCTCAGGTGATGCAGATAATATCCGCGCAACTCAAGAAGCTGCCGCATTCTGCTGAGTGCAACCGATATCAGCGCCGACAACGGTAAAATCCGGCTGCAATCCTACGGCGACCAATATTATTATGCCGGACAGGGAGAGCTGTTTACTTTCAACAAGCGCAGTTATAAAACCGGCAAATGGTACAACCGCAAACACGTTACCGAAGTTAAAGAGCATAAAAATGCCAAGGCTGATCCGGTCAATCTCAGTGCATCGCAAGGCATCGAAATCAAATCCGGCGGCAGCATTGATGCTTACGCCACCGTATTTGATGCACCCAAAGGAAGCGTCCATATCGAAGCCGGGCGCAAACTGACCCTGCGCGCCGTCGACGAAATCAATTACGACAAACTCGACAGCCGTAAAAAACGCAAATTCATCGGCATTACCTACAATAGGGTTCACGACACCTCGACCCAAGTGATGCAAACCGCGCTTCCCAGCCGCGTAGCGGCAGAATCGGCAAACCTACAATCAGGCTGGGATACCAAGCTTCAAGGGACACAGTTTGAAACCACCCTCGGCGGCGCAGTGATCCGTGCAGGCGCAGGCGCACAGGCGCGAGCCGATGCCAAGGTTATCCTCGAAGGCATCAAAAACAGCGTATATACCGAAACCGTAAGTACCGGAAAATCCGCTCTCTGGCAAAAACAGGCCGGGCGCGGCAGTAACATAGAAACCCTCAAACTGCCGAGTTTCAAAGGCCCCGTCGCCCCCGTACTGACCGCCCCCGGCGGCTACATCGCCGACATTCCCAAAGGCAATCTGAAAACCGAAATCGAAAAACTGGCCAAACAGCCCGAATACGCCTACCTGAAACAGCTTCAGACGGCCAAAACCGTCGATTGGAAACAGGTGCAGCTTGTCTACGACAAGTGGGACTATAAAGCCGAAGGCCTGACCGGAGCCGCCATTATCGCCCTGGCAGTAGCCGCAGCAACAGGAGGAACCGGTGCCGGTTTGATTGGCGCAGCACAGGGAACCACATCCGCCGCCGCCAACGCAACATTTACCTCGCTGGCTACCCAAGCTTCCGTTTCACTGGTTAACAACAAAGGCAACGTCGGCAAAACCCTGAAAGATTTGGGCAGAAGCCGCACGGTTAAAAATCTGGTTGCAGCCACCGCAGGGGGTATAGTGTTAGTAGTCGTGAAGTAACGTTCAAAAATGGTTTCGCAAGCGGGAGGACAAGACCTGATATTATTGCCAGATCTCCAGATAACAAGCCGGTTATTTATGAGATTAAAACAGGAAATGCCTAATTGAGTATCAGGTAGAGTGAAATATACCCACAAATTCGTGATGGGAATGCTATCCCGGCAGGAAAAGTTACACAAGATTTTAAACTTAGACCCGATATTCGACTAAAAGATCAAGGTTATCCAAATCCACGAAGACGCTTGATGGTAAGGCCCACCTGACTCTTCCCGGATTCGATATTCCAGACCGGGGCAGCTACAAGTGATACTGTGAATGATACAATACCACGCCCGACAAATCAGGTTGGTAGCCACCATTTATTCTATATATACTAAAAACCGGTGCTGATTAAATAACCTGTGTAGGCTACATATGAGCCCAGCAAAACCAAGCCTTTCAGACGGCCTATCTGACCTGCACCGCCTTTGCCCAAGCAGAAGATAAACAGCAACACGGTCAAGCTCGACATGATGGCGACATCGCGGGTAAGGATTTCCGGTGCCACCTCCATCGGGCGAATCACAGAAGCCAAGCCGACCACGGATAAAGTGTTGAATAAGTTGGAACCAACCACGTTGCCGATGGCAATGTCGTGTTCACCTTTACGCGCGGCAGCAACAGAAGACGCCAACTCCGGCAAGGATGTACCGACCGCCACCACGGTCAAGCCGATAATCAAATCGCTGACGCCCATGCTTTGCGCCACGGTAACAGCCCCCCACACCAGCAGACGCGAACTCAAAACCAGTATCACCAAGCCGGCAACCAACCAAAACAGACCTTTTTTCAACGGCATTTCACTGCTTTCCAATTCATCAGAAAGGTCTTCGACGATATTGTCGACACCTTTCAGGTTGGTTTTCACCGTCCATACCATATAACCGAGCAGAACCAGCAACAATACTGCACCGTCCATCAGGCTCAAATAGCCGTCAAACAATTGGAATGCAGCCAAGGCGGTAATCACCAGCAATATTGGCATTTCGGTTTTGACGATTTGCCTTTGCACCATAATCGGGCTGATTAAGGCGGTAATACCCAGAATCAGGGCAATGTTGGTGATGTTGGAACCATAGGCGTTGCCCAAAGCGATACCGGGGCTGCCGTCTAAGGCAGACATCACGGATACGACCATTTCCGGCGCAGACGTACCGAAGCCGACAATGACCATACCGATTAACAACGGCGACATGCCGAAATGGCGGGCAGTGGCAGCCGCGCCGTCAATAAAGCGGTCGGCACTCCAGACCAGCAAAACGAGACCGGCAATAATGGCTATGATAGCGTAAAGCATTATTTTCCTTGTGTTTGACGTGTTTTGAAAGGAGGCTATTGTAGCAGCTTTCCCTAGCTTTCCAAGACGATGCTGAGACCTGTTTGAAAAATTGATACGCCAAGATGATATTCCGGTTTCAGACAGCATAATATTTCTATTTCCAACCATTTTCTTTGTATTAATTCTTTATATTCCAAAATTTTTGATGGTTTTCACTCTATGCCATCTATTCTCGGCACCTTCCGTGCTTAATCGCTAATCCACAGCATCAAATGCTGCAATCTGCATAACAGCTTTGCTACAATCAGCCATTATTTTTTACATTTCGATACATGATGAATGCTTCTGCTTCTTGGTCATCCAAACTGGGTTTTATCCTTTCCGCTGCCGGATCGGCGATTGGTTTGGGTGCCATTTGGAAATTCCCCTACACCGCCGGCACGAATGGCGGTGCCGTGTTCTTTTTATTATTTTTGCTGTTTACCATCTTGGTTGCGCTGCCGGTGCAATTGGCGGAGTTTTATATCGGCCGCACCAGCGGTAAAAATGCAGTCGATGCGTTCAAAACGCTGGCACCCGGCTCACAATGGCCTTGGGTCGGCCGCATGGGCGTGGCAGCGTGTTTTGTGTTGCTGTCGTTTTACAGCGTGGTCGGCGGCTGGGTGCTGAATTATGTGGTGCACGCGTTTACCGGCGAAATCCACCCTGACGCCGACTTCGAAGCCTTGTTCGGCGCCACCATCGCCAATCCTTGGAGCGTATTGTTTTATCAAGGCTTATTTATGCTGATGACGATTTGGGTAGTGAAAGGCGGCATTTCAGACGGCATTGAAAAAGCCAACCGTTATCTGATGCCGGCTTTGTTTGTGTTGTTTATCATCTTGGCCATCCGCTCGATGACGCTGCCCAATGCCATGCAGGGTGTGTCGTTTTTGCTGAAACCTGATTGGTCCTACTTCACCCCGCAAACCATGCTGATGGCTTTGGGTCAGGCGTTTTTTGCATTAAGCATCGGCGTATCGACCATGATTACTTATGCGTCTTACCTGAGCAAAAAGCAGGATTTGTTCCGCTCGGGCAACAGCATTATGTGGATGAACTTATTGGTGTCGCTGCTGGCCGGTTTGGTGATTTTCCCTGCAGTCTTTGCGTTCGGCTTTGAACCATCGCAAGGCCCGGGCTTAATCTTCATCGTCTTGCCTGCGGTGTTTATGAAAATTCCGTTCGGCACCATACTTTTTGCCGTCTTTATGCTGCTGGTGGTATTTGCCACGCTCACTTCGGCATTCTCCATGTTGGAAACCGTGATTGCCGCCACCATCCGCCAAGACGAAAGCAAACGCAAAAGCCGCACTTGGCTGATCGGCTTGGCCATTTTCATCGTTGGTATTCCATCAGCCTTATCATTTGGCGTATCGGGCGAATTTAAAGTATTCGGCAAAACCGTTTTCGATTTGTGGGATTACATGATTTCCGCCATCATCATGCCGATTGGTGCATTAAGCATAGCGATTTTTACCGGCTGGGTGCGCAATAAACAATCGGTTTTGGAAAACATGAGCGAAGGCAGCACCGTGCCGAAAACCGTGATTCATTTATGGCTCAATACGCTGCGTTTCTTGGCTCCGATTGCCATTCTGATTGTCTTCATCAATACATTAGGCTGGATTTAAGCAGCCGCAAATACCGCTTATTTAGTGTTTAACGGTAAAGGCCGTCTGAAAACATTATGCTTTCAGACGGCCTTTTTGTCTCATTCCTCTATTCTCTTAGAATGAAAATATTTTGTATTCATCGGAACAAAACACAGCCATTTGCACCATAATCATTTGATTTATTTATCATAAATTCCATTTTCAAAATTCAATTCAATCTATCGTTCAATATTCACCAAATATATTATTTCAATCTACTAAATTTTTCTGGCAATATGACGTTTATCCTGATATCATACCGATTATCGAGAATTAGCCGATTATCTTATTTTAAAACCATTTATCCAAACTTGATTATTGATGACGGACAACCCGATGACAACACTAGGAGAAATATCATGACGACTATTGCTATCGACATTCAGCCGCAATATCGTTTTTCCTGCATGGCGGCAAATGAAAACCGTTTCCTGCACCATCCGGAAGACATCGTGGACGAATTAAACCGCCAAGCGCGTTTCGCCGATAAACGTGTTTTGATTGAAAATAACGGTTCGGCTGCCGGTGTGTTTTGTCAAGAATGCATAGAAGCCCCGCTGAATCGCAGCGGCTTGGTATTCGGCCCAAAACGAGACAACTGCCGCCGCAATCATCTTTTTACCGGCCTGCCCAGCCCTGCCGATTACGACCATGTGATTGAAACCAACGGTGATTACCGTCATGGTGTGTGTTTTCACGATACCAGCGAGCTTGTCAGCACAGGCTTATTGGAATGGCTGCATGACAACGGCGCGGATACCGTAATTATCGGCGGATTGGCCACCGAAGAGGCAGCGGCCCATACCGCGCAACAATTAAGATATTACAACCATCGCTTACACATTATCCTGAATTTAAGCGCCTGCTGCGGCTACACGTCGGAGACCACGCTCAAAGCCATCAGCAACCTGCGTGCAACGGGCATTACCGTAGCCACACATTCTGCTGAAATCCCTTGCTTAACCGAATCCCTTTCCTTACACACCTTATTAAAAGTGTCGTAATCTCTTGCTATCACTCCCAACTGCAAGAGTTTTTCAGGCCGTCTGTTTCAGACGGCCTCTTTTTTTCCATTATCTCTTGAAACTATTTCCGCCTAGATGATTTATCCATTTAGTTAAAATATTAACCGCTAAGGTTTTATAAACTGAAACATTAATCTGATGCATTAGAATCATGATAAACAAATATCATAAAAATTCTGTATATTCCATATACATTCAAACACATTCTTCGAAACGTACTCATCCTTTCATCCTTCTGTCATCATGGCAGCCATCAGCTTGATAATTTAACAATGAACATCAACCGCCCACTCTCTTTATTGGTTGCGACGGCCGGTTTTTCTGTACCTGTCGTTTCCTACGCCCAAAACATTGATGCCGAACGCGAGCATTGGGTTGTCCACTCACGCGCCGGCGAAGCGCAACGCATTGAAGCCGTTGATGCTTTGCAGCAGCTTTATCGTAAAACCAACCACCCGGCCGTGCGCGCCGATTTGATTGCCTTGCTAATGCGCGGCGGCCAACGCGAAGAAGCTTTGGCCGTATGCGCCGATTGTATGCCGTCTGAACTGGCGGCCGATGAATTGGAAAACTTAGCCAAAGCCGCCCGTGACAGTAAAAAATTCGACCAAGCTGCCAAGTTTTACCGCACGCTGCAAACCCGTTTCCCGCAGAAAAAAATCGGCTTTCTCGGCAGCGCCTTAGTGGCAGTTGACCAAGGTCAGCGGCCACAAGCCGCAGCCGGTATTGAAGAATACCGCCGCCGCTTCGGTGATGACGGCGATATTCGGGCAGCCGCAGAATACCTCAACAGCAAGGCTCAATCCCAAACCGAGCAATTAAGTATTTTGGGCAAACGCATGAGCGCGCAAGCCGATAAAGAGACGGTTTTGCAGACTTACCGCTTGGCCGCCCAAATGCAGGCATATCCGGTGCAGGAGCGTTTACTCAAAGAATTCCCGCAATATTTCACCCGGGCCGACCAATTATGGATACGGAAAAATAAAGCTGCTTCACGTCTGCGCGGCGCATTGCAAACCTACGATCAGGATCAGCTCAAACAAGCCTATCGCGAGCTGACCGACATCATGAACACCACCGAATTCGGCAGCGACTTACACACCGGCGCACTGCGTGACCGCTTGGCTGCGTCCACCGCTATCGGCAAACCGGAAGAAGCCGTCAGAGATTACCGCCGGTTGGCCAAACTAGGCAAGCAACCGGCCTATGTTGAAGCCTACTACGCCCAGGCATTAACCGAAACCGCCAGTCCGCATAAAGCCAGCAAAATATACCAAGCCGCGGCTGACCGCGAAATGGCAGAGAAAAATCATGTGAGCAATCAGTTAAATGAATCCTTAATCGGCGCGTATGCCGATTTAGGCTATTACGACAAAGCGCGTGCGCAAATCCCGAATTGGCACACCGACCGCACCAAGCTCGATTTCACCCGCACCGTCCACATCGACAACCCATATTACAACAAACAGTATTTCTGGAATGCACGTTTGGATGCATGGGGTGGCGACATCAATAAAGCCATCAAAGAAATGGATGCCTGGATTGCCGAATACCCGGCCGACCCGTGGGCGCAAGTTTTGCGCGGCGAACTGGCCTACTGGAACGGCCACGAAGAAGAAGCTGAAATGTGGTTTACCCGCGCGCAGGAATTTTTGTCGCCCGAATCGCAAGACTGGGTAAAAAGCAAAATCGCTTCCATGCAGATGGCCAGCGGCAATTGGCGCAAAGTCGATCAAACCGTACAAAGCGTCAGCCGTGAAAATTTAAGCTATGAAGGCTTTTTCCGGGATTACGACCAAGCGCGCGCACCGGCTTTGAGTGTCAACGCCAACTCCATGAAAGCTACCTCGCCGTCTGAAAAAACCGAATGGGAGCAAAGCGCCACGCTATATAGCCAACGCAGCACCAAAGGCCACCGCGCTTATGTCACCGAGCAAACCACTTATGTACCCAACCACGGTGAACCGTTGCGCGCCGGGCGTGTGGGTGCCGGTGCGGAAATCAGCGCCTATCCGGCCACGTTCAACATCGAAGCCGGTCATGGTATAAATTTGGATAAAAAAGCCTATGCCAAAGCCGGTGTCAATTACCGCTTAAACAGCCGCCTGAGTCTGAATGCCAATGCCGCCTACAACAGCGCCAACACACCGACCAAAGCCTTGAATCAAGACGTGTATGCCAATGAATACAACATCGGCGCAAATTATGTGTATTCCGACAACCTGCGCATAGGTATTGGCGCAAGCGTGATGGATTTTGAAGACGGCAACGTGCGCAAAGCCGCTTACGCATGGCTTTCCAACAACCTCTACCAATACAACCGCTGGAAACTTTCCAGCTCGCTGTGGGCGGATTACAGCAACAACAAAGACATTCCCGAAGCGCACTACTACAACCCGAAAAACAGCAAAAGCCTAAGCGGCACGCTGGCTTTGGCACACAGCCGACCGTTTGACAACCGCATTAAATTGCAACAAACGGTCAGCGCAGGCATCGGCCGCTACTGGCAGGCAGGCGAAAACGCTGAAAACACTTGGCTGCTGAAATACGGCCACGATTGGCAGTTGGGCAGAAAACTCAGCCTCAATTACGAAGTCGGCCGACGCCAAGCCATATACGATGGCGAGCCCGAATACCAAAACTTCGGCAGCATCGGTCTGAATGTGAAATTTAAATAAACAATGTTCAGACGGCCTGTTTATTCAACAGGCCGTCTGAAACAACATTCCCAAATTGATAAAGAATTCCAACATGAAACAACGCCTTTTATTCCCGCTTTTATGCGCCCTTGCCCTGCCCGCCGCATGGGCGGCAGTCGATGTAAAGTACGGCGTGATTTGTTATCACGACGTCATTGACCAAAGCAAACCGTCTTTTTCTGCCAATATGCCGCAAAACATTCGCCGCACTTATTTCCCGCAAACCATCACCGTTGAGCGTTTGATTACCCATTTCAACTGGCTGCGCGACAACGGCTACACCCCGGTCAGCTGGCGGCAGATTAAAGCAGCGCGTGCAGGCAAAGGCTCATTGCCGGCCAAACCGGTATTACTTACTTTTGACGACGGCTATGCCAGCTTCTACACCACCATTTATCCGATTTTGCAGGCCTATAATTATCCCGCCGTTTATGGTTTGGTGACCTCATGGCTGGAAATCCCTGCCGACGGCCACATCGATTACGGCGGCATCAAGCTGCCGCGTTCGGCCTTCATCACTTGGGAACAAGTGCGCGAAATGCAGCAAAGCGGCCTGATTGAAATAGCCTCGCACACCCACGACATGCACCACGGCCAAACCGGCAATCCGGGCGGCTCGCAATTTGCCGCCGTTTTTCCCGGCAACTACCGCAACAAAAGCTATGAAACGCCGTCTGAATACCGCGCCCGCATCCGCAACGATTTGAAAAAATCGCGCGACATCATCAAACAACGCACCGGTGTCGCACCTGATGTGTTGGTGTGGCCATACGGCCAATTCACCCAAACCGCCGTAGAAATCGCCCGTGAATTGGGTTTCCGCGGCGACTTGACCTTGAAAGATGAAAAACTCAGCACCATCGGCGAGCAAAGTATCGGCCGCTCATTGGTGGATCAGGAATCTTCTTTAGGCCATCTGAAATCATATTTGGAAGACAAATATTTCGTGTTGCCAAACGAGCGCGCGGTGTATGTGAAATTAGACGATTTATACAATCCCGACCCGATTAAACAAAACCAAAACTACGACAAATTAATCGAACGTATGCGTGCTTTAGGTACTAAAACCGTATATCTGCAAGCCGTTTCCGATGAAAACGGCGACGGCGTGGCCGATAGCGCGTATTTCCCCAACCGCCACCTGAAAATGAAGGCCGATTTGTTCAGCCAAGTATCATGGCAGCTCAACGGCCGCTCCGGCGTGGAAGTAAAAGCGTGGATGCCTATGCTGGCGTTTGATTTGGGTGACGATTACGAATACCTGACCGATTCGCGCACAGGCCGTCTGAACGCGAACGCGGTGAAGCGTTTGTCGCCTTACAACGCGAAAAACCGCCAAGCGGTCAAAGAAATTTACGAAGATTTGGCCTTCAGCAGCCGCTTCAAAGGTTTGGCCTTTGGCGGTGATGGTTTCATTACCGAATTTGAAGCCGCCAACCAAGGTAACGATGCCGCCAAAACCGATGCGCTGATCGCCTATTCCGACATGCTGAAAAACGCCGCCCTGCAATACAGCTTCAATGGGATTAACGACATGAAAACCGCCCGCGGCATTTGGGCAGAAGCCGCCCTGCCGTCCGAACAACCGGTGAGGCTCGGCCAAAATCTGGCGAAATTTACCCGGCACTACAACCACACCGTGATTCATGCAGCGCCGTATTCATTGGACACCGAATGGCACGGCGAAGTTTCGGAAGCATGGCTGGGCAATTTGTTGGCCGGTTTGCGCGCCACCGATTTGCCGCAAGACAAAATCGTGTTCCACATTCCCAACCGCGCTTACGACGGCCGGCAGTTAATGAGTTCGCAAGACTTGGCGGCACGCATCATGCAGGTGCGTAAAGCACGCTTCAAAGGCGCTGCCTTCAGCGATGATTTCGTGCAAAACCGGCCTGATTTGAAAATAGTGAAACCGGTATTCGGTATCAAATAATCTTTCAGACGGCCTCAACGCCGTCTGAACCTGTTAGGCTCACAAAAGAAACTATCATGAATTGGTACGAATATCTCGCCATTTTTGTCATGCTCTACCCGGGCATCATGGCCGTTTACTGGACCACCTCCGGCATGCTGTACTTCCTACTGTGGGAACGCAACGGCGACAAGCCGGTTTTTGGTGAAGACGCGCCGATGGTCAGCGTGTTGATTCCCTGCTACAACGAAGCCGATAATTTGGACGAGTCGATTCCCCACCTGCTGCGACTTACCTATCCCAATTATGAATTGGTGTTCATCAACGACGGCAGCAAAGACGACACGCTGAAAATCCTGCAACGCTGGGGCAATGTTTCCGAACGCGTCAAAGTGGTTGACCAGAAAAACGGCGGCAAAGCATCTGCGATGAACAACGGCGCCAAACACGCCCGCGGCAAATACATCGTCGGCATCGACGGCGATGCGATTTTGGATTACAACGCGCTGGAATACATTGTCGATACGCTGGAAAACAATCCTGAAGCCGGTGCCGTTACCGGCAATCCGCGCGTGCGCAACCGCAGCACCGTATTGGGCAAACTGCAAGTAGCGGAGTTCAGTTCGATTATCGGCTTAATCAAACGCTCTCAAAGTATGGCAGGCACGCTGTTTACCGTGTCCGGCGTGATTATGTGCATTCGCAAAGACATCTGGCGGCAAATCGGCGGCTGGAGCGAAAACATGATTACCGACGACATCGATATCAGTTGGAAAACACAAACTTCAGGCCATGAAATTATTTATGAACCTCGCGCCTTGTGTTGGGTCTTAATGCCAGAAACCCTGCGCGGCCTCTACAAACAGCGTTTGCGCTGGGCGCAAGGCGGCGCGGAAGTGATTTTGAAATACAGCGGCGAAATCTGGAAAACGAAAAACATCCGCCTGTGGCCGCTTTATTTTGAATATTTTGTGACCTTGATTTGGGCCTATTCGCTGCTGGTCTTTTCCATTTTCGGCATTGCTGAAATAGTGATGGGTACGGCGGATTTAACCTTGTTCAAAGTCGGCAGTTTGGCCACCTTTATGGCCTTTTTGCTGCAATTGTCGATTAGCCTGTATATCGACAGCCGCTACGAAGGCAATTTGTTCCGCTACTTCATCAGCTGTATCTGGTATCCCTACGCTTTTTGGTTGCTCAACAGCATTACCTTGGTTCACGGCTTCCCGAAAGCCGTGTTCCGCGATAAAACCCGCCAAGCGACTTGGGTCAGCCCCGACCGCGGCGTTCAATAAACTTAAAGGAAAAGCAAATGTATAAGGCAAACTTACGCGAACAGATGATTATCCGAAAAGCCAAGCGCCGCTCACTGAGCATCACCACCAAAAGCATATCGGCTTTTTTGGTGATTTGGGGCTTATGGGCATTGACCGCTTATTTGGTGATTGACGACTATCACGCGCTATTTATGCAGCCGCTGGTCGGCAGCTGGACCTTATGGGATATCTTCCGGGCCGCCTTGGTGATTGTGTTGTCGCAACTGGTGATTTTGCAGGCGTGGAGCATTTTGGTGAAATACCGCATGGACCGCAGACGCCGCGAAGACAATTTGGAAGACGTTTTCGGGCCGTCTGAAAATCATCGGGTGTAAACCATAGAGAAAGACCGTCTGAACATATCTACTTTTCAGACGGCACAAGACCTTTGCAAAATCCCCATCTTTGGCACGTTTCTTCGTTATGCGCTGCCCGAAAGCTTGCCTGTCTTCATGGATATGCCTGCGCTTTCTGCGCTGCTATAACCTTGGACTGCACTCAAATCCGGGGATTTTACAAAAGTCTCTGTTTTTTTACTCAATGATTTTAATTTCATTATCCGGCATCACCAGCCACACTTTCGCCCGCTTGGCCTGTGCCGCTTGCCGGATTTCATCTTGCGGCATCACCGAAAACGCCGTGGCAAACGCATCAGCCAGCACGGCGGTCGGCGCCATCACACTCATGCTGCGGTAACGCGGTGTACTCACACCTGAACGCGGATCAAACAAATGGGTAAACTTGCCCGCCTCGTCCATCACCGTGCCGTAACCGCCGGAAGTGGCGAAGCCTTCGTTTTGCAGCGGCACATTCAACAACACGCCTTGTTCATTTTGCGGATCGCGGATACCGACCTGCCAAGCACGTTCACCGCGCGTATCCAAGCCGCGGATTTCGCCCATATCGACCAAGGCTTGTTCCACGCCGTTTTTTTGCAGCAATTCCACCACTTTATCGGTGATGTAACCTTGGGCAATGCCGTTGAACGACAAGCCCATGCCCTGCCCGTGAAAGCGGACAAACGTATCGTCAAATTCCACTTTGTCAAAACCGACCCGCTGCAATACCTGATTCATTTCAGCCTGTGCCGGCGGCTTATCGGTATTGGGATGCCGTCTGAAATAATCGGCGTAAAAGTTCCACAAAGGCTGGATACTCGGGTCAAACGCACCTTGGGTGAGCCGGTAAACTTCTTGGCTGATGCTCAATAAAGCCAACAAATCCTGTGGCGGATTGTTCAGACGGCCTTCCCGGTTAAGCTGCACAATCAGACTGTCGTCACGGTATAAGCTGAAAATCTTTTCCAAACGCGCCACTTCCGCCAATGCCTTATTTACCAAATCATCGGCTTGACGGCGGTTGACATGATACAGGCGCAATTGCGCGCCCGAACCTAAAGCAATACCTTTCCAAACAAACGGATCGGCTTCATCGGTTTTAGGATTTTCAGTTCGGCGGTTTAACGCAAACGGTAAAATCACACCGCCGGCCACAACGGCACTGATGGCCAAAAAACGGCGGCGGCTTAAGGGAATATTCATGGTTTTTCTGAAATAAAATTCAGGCCGTCTGAAAGCCGGAGAATCTTTTCAGACGGCCTAAGGCTCCAAAACTTATAAATTTCCGGAAATCTTTAAACCGTCATTCCCGCGCAGGCGGGAATCCGGATCTATCGGTTTCGCAAGTATTGAACTGTTCCGGTAATTTGAAATTCCGGATTCCCGCCTGCGCGGGAATGACGAACATGGTTTTCTCGGTTCAAATCGGGTTTTGCAAAAGTCTCGGCCTGTTCACATTATTTAAAAATATACTCTTCGGGCATCTCATCAAAGCTCACGACTTTGCCGCCCTTCTCTTGCGCAAATTGCTCGGCCTTGGCTTTATCCGCAAACGGCAGCGCATCTTCCGAACCCATGCCGCCGATAAAGCCGCTGTCGATAACATACCATGCTTTTTTGGCATCAATCCATGCTTCGTTGGCATTCGGTTTTGCCCAATCGGTCACTTCACCCATATCGGTGACATACATTACATGAATGCCTTTCGGCTCTTCCGGCAGCTTGGTGTAGCCGAACATTTGGCGGATAGTCGAGAACCACACCGGCTTGTCAGGCTTGCCGTTGAGATAAAGCTGCGCCTTAGGGCCGTCATGTTCCATCAGGTTCAT
Organism: Neisseria yangbaofengii; assembly: GCF_014898075.1. NCBI lineage: Bacteria > Pseudomonadati > Pseudomonadota > Betaproteobacteria > Neisseriales > Neisseriaceae > Neisseria > Neisseria yangbaofengii. The sequence goes on along the minus strand of NZ_CP062976.1, from coordinate 633,039 downwards.
GGTGCAGTAATGACCGGTCGACTGCGCGGTAATCGGCGCCGGAGCCGGCGGCGGCGCGGTGTTTTCTTTGGCGCCGCAAGCCGTGAGCAGCAAGGCGGTACAGATTGTTAAGGCAAATGTTTTCATATTTGTCGCTTTCCAAAAATCCAAGCCGCCAACAGCAGCGGAATGATGGCCCACAACACCTGCGCGGTAAGCAACACCGGCAGCGTCAGGCTGATTTGCTCGGTCAAACCGGCCATGCCGGAATACATGGCGGTGTTTTCATAGCCGGTCAGATTGAGCAGGCGGTAAATGTCGGTCGGGTTGAACAATAAAATGCTTTCCACCATCGGTGCGGTCAGCGTTTGCTGCGTATCGGCCACCAACACGCCGAGTAAAGCCATGTCGAAAATCACCACGAAAAACAGCCATACACCGATGGCGATGCCTGCCGCGGTGCCGCGCTCTTTCACCTTTGCGCTGATTAAATAACCCAAAGCCAAAAACGCCGCACCCAAAATCACGCTGGCGCCAATCAGGCCGGCAAACGGTTTCCATGCGGCGATATTGATGCCGCCGTTGGCCAGCTGCAATGCGATACCGGCCAAACCGTAACCTGCTGTCGTCGCCAAGGTCAAAATAATCAAGTGCCCCAAGAACTTACCTGCCAAAATCTGGTTGCGGGAAATCGGATAGCTCAACAATAAGCCCATCGTACCGCGCTCGATTTCGCCAATCAAGGCATCGTAGGCCAAGAGCATGGCAATCAGCGGAATCAAGAAAATCGACAGGCTCGACAGGCTCACCACCGTGACTGTAAGCGGGTCGACCTTCACCGAACCGGTCGGCGCACTGCCCAAAAAGCCCAGCGACAAAGCCAATGCCGCCAGCAACAATGCCGCTGCCAGCACCCAGCGGTTGCGCAGGCTGTCGCGCACTTCTTTGCCGGTGATAATCAAAATCGGGGTCATACGTCTTCCCTTTTCAAGAATTGTGCATACATTTCATCAAGCGTCGGGGTATGGATGTCGAGATAGGCCAAATCGTTTAAATCGCCCAATTCGGCCAATAAAGCCATGCGTTCGCCGGCTGCGCATTGCGCGCGAAAATTGAGGCCGTCCGAAGGCTGCCAGCGTACCGACAAGGGTTTGCTGTGTTTCAGGCGAACATTCACCGTAAGCGGCAAACCGCTTTGCACATGCAATTCATCTATGCTGCCATCGGCAACTTTGGCACCGTTTTTCATTACCACCACGCGGTCGGCATGACCGTCGAGTTCGGCCAAGGCATGTGTGCTGAGCAACACGGTCGCGCCCCTGCCGTTCAATTCTCGCACCACTTCGTAAAACATTTGTCGCGAAGCCGGATCAAGACCCGTGGTTGGTTCGTCAAACAGCAACACTTTCGGCTCGCCCAACAAAGCCTGTGCCAAAGCCAAACGCTGGCGCATACCCTTAGAATAAGTGCCGACGCGACGCTTGGCCGCTTGGGAAATGCCCACACGCTCGAGCAAATCTTGGTTTTTATTGAGCGGCTGCTTTTTCAGTTTGGCGTAAAAAGCCAAGGTTTCCAAGCCGGTCATGGATGGGTGCAGCGCCACCGTTTCCGGCAAATACCCGATTTGGCTGCGTACCGCCGCACCGGCTTTGCTGCCGGTTTTCTCGCCCAGCAGCATCACTTCGCCCTGCGTCGGCGTAATCAAGCCGAGAATCAGCTTCATCAGCGTGGATTTGCCTGCGCCGTTGTGTCCGGCCAAGCCCACGCTTTCGCCGGCTTTCAGCACCAAATCAACGTTATCGACCGCACGCTGTTCGCCGAATTGTTTGGTCACGCTTCTCAATTCAACATGATTGCTCATGGTGTTTCCTTGTGTGTTTGTTCAGACGGCATTTTCCGACACAGGCCGTCTGAAAGCCTTTTATTCGTTTGCCTGCGCCACCCATGCCGATTTGGTTTGCTTCGCGGTTTGCAACATTTCCGCTTTGTGTTGCAGATAATACGGCATGGTCGGGTTTTGGTATGGATTCATCAGCGGTTTGCCGTCAATCACGCCACCGGGCATAATCGCGGGGAACTGGCTTTGCGCCCACTTCACAATGCTTACGGCCGGACTGTTCATCAACAACCTTGCCACCGGTGCGCGCCAGATGATTTGGTCGGTGATGCCGTTGGGGCGGTAGGCGTTGTCGCCGATGCCGTCGCCGTCGAGGTCAAACGCGCTGTTGTCACTCCAATAATTACCGCGCCCGTCTTCCGACCAATCCAAGAAGCGTGTGCTGACGTATTTGACTTGGCTTTCGTTATTGATAAATGAATTGTCGGTCAATTCCGTGCCTTCAATGGCGGCGGTGAAGTGGATACCGATTTTGCATTGCTCGAAATGGTTGCCGAAGATTTTATTGTTATTGGCATTGTAGGCAAACAGGCATTTATCGGCTTGGTAAATCACGTTGTCCTGTACTTCCGATTGGTTAACGTAATTGAGCATGATACCTTGGTCGCGGCTCATCACGGCGATATTGCCGCGCACTTTAATGCGGTCGGAAAACATCATGGCGTAGGCGATGTTGTTGCCGATGGAAATGTTGTCGATGACTTCGCTGTCGTTGGTGTACATATAATGCACGGCAAAGCGCACATCGTGAAAGCGGTTGCCTTTGTAGATATTGAAGGCGCTGGCATTGGAAAAAATGCCGTCGCGGCCTTTGGAAATGTCGTTGCTGACCACTTGCGAACCGGGTGCGTTCCACACGGTCACGCCGTTGCCGCGCTCATTCACGCGCAATTCGGCATTGCCGACGATTTTGTTGTCACGCACCACCGCGTCTTTGGGGCCGTGCAAATATACACCGACGGAATTATCCAGAATATCGTTTTTTTCCACCACCGTGTTGGCGGCGGTTTCCTCCAGATAAATCCCGGCATCCATATCCGGCAGGCTCAGGCCCGAGCCGCTGACCGTAAGATGGCGAATCACCACGTCAGGCGCGTGCACGCTGACCGTCCGCCCCCGTCGGTCGCCTTTGATGATGGCGGAACGGTCTGCCGGCCCTTCTAAGGTTAAAGGTTTGTCGATGATGATTTTGGTTTGATACACGCCCGAAGCAAATTTGAGCGTATCTCCGGCTTGGGCTTGGGTGATGATTTCATTGAGATTATCCGCGGGGGAAACGGCAATCACGGCAGCAAAGGCCGTCTGAAACCCTGCTGCGGTGAGCAGCGCACAAACAGCGTATTGCAGCGTTTTGACATGAAATAGAGTGTGCATGTGGTTTCTCTTGTTTTCAGACGGCCTGCGTCGGCGCGACAAGTTCGACATTATATAGTGAATCCACTATAACAAAACCATCTGCCTGATTTCCAAATGGCTTTGTTATAAAGGCCGTCTGAAAAGGAATTACCGTTTCAGACGGCCTGCTTGTTTACATCAGGGTAAGATTATTTAGGTTTTACAATCATTTGGCCTGACATTTCCATGTGCAATGCGTGGCAGAACCATTGGCAGTAGTACCAATGCACGCCCGGACGGTGGGCGGTAAAGGTAATCGAGCTGGTTTGTTGCGGGCCGATTTCCATCGCAATGCCGTAGCCTTCCAAAGTAAAGCCGTGGGTCAAGTCTTCGATGGTTTCGACGTTGGTCACCACCACAGTCACTTCGTCGCCTTGGTTTACTTCGAATTGCGGCACGCTGAACGCCGGTGCGACAGCAGTCATGTACACGCGTACTTTATTGCCTTCGCGCACCACTTTGGCGGCTTTTTCCAACTCAACGCCGTCTTTGGCAGCCATGTCGGCGGCATCTTTCCACCACCAAGCGTGTTTGGTGCGATCCCAAGTTTTAGCCGGATTCACTTTAGACGCTGCTACCAAGCAGAAGTCGTGTGGTTCGGCAAAGGTCGGATTATCGTGCACCAGCTTCATCTCATCGCCTGAAATGTCGATCAATTGGTCACATTCGGGTTTCAATGGGCCGGCATTCAAGAAACGGTCTTTCGAGAATTTGTTCAAAGACACCAGCCATTTACCATCGGCTTCTTTGGTTTCGCCCATGGTGGTATGGTTGTGGCCAGGTTGATAGTGAACATCGATTTTTTGCTTGATTGGATCGATTTTCTCGCCGGCATAAGCTTTAATCGCATCTTCGATGTTCCATTTCGCCATTTGGCTGTCGATAAACAGCGTGGTATAGGCGTTGCCGCGGCCGTCAAATGCGGTATGCAACGGGCCTAAACCCAATTCAGGCTCGGCGACCACAACATCACGCGGCTGGATTTTACCGGCAAACAAATCGTCCAATTTGCTCACATCCAATACGGTCACGGTTGGGGACAGCTTACCGTTGAGCATGATGTATTTGCCGTCAGGTGATGCGTTACAGCCGTGCGGTGAGTTTGGCACCGGAATGTAGCGGGTGTATTTAGAATTGGCTTCAGCGCGGCCGTCTACCATTTTCACACCGTTGACTTCTTTAAAGTCACCGTTTTTAATACCTTCTTCAATTGCAGCCAAGTTGAACACGACTACCCAGTCTTGCTCGTTGGCCGAAGCGGCTTGCACGGTCAAACCACGCTCAGAGTTATAGCAGGTAGCGAATGAGTATTTGCCTTGATAGTCGGCATCACCATTGTCCAAGTTACCGTCCACCAATACCTGCCATGCAATTTCCATGGTTTCGCCGTCGATGGCGGTATACACCGCATTCCAGGTTTTCGGATCGTTCAGATTGCCTACACCGTCTACCGGTACGATGTGTTCGCCGTTGGCAAAGACATAGCCGGTTTTCGGATAACGTTGCGGACGCAAACCATGGATACCGGAAGCATTCGGAATCTCAATGATTTTGTCGGTTTTCATGATTTCCAAATCCACGCGGCACACACGGTTGTTGGCTTTGTCGTTGGCGTAAGCGTAACGGCCGTCGTAAGTTTGATCGGTAAACGACAAGTGCGGGTGGTGCAAGTCGCCGTTCGGGAGGCAGCGCAAACCGCTGGCTTTCAAAAATGCATTGGTTTCAGCGGTATTTTTTTCGTTCAAAATACGCAGGCTCTCGTTGGTACGGCCCCAACCGGTGGCGCTGTCCATATTGAAGACAGGAATACGCATCAGTTCGCGCATAGAAGGCAGGGCGACCAAGCGCATTTCGCCGGACTGGCCGCCCGATAAGAAGCCGTAGTATTGATCCAGCTCGCCCGGACCAATATGGACAGACTGACCACCTTCGCTGCCGTGTGCATCGGCTTTGGCTTCCGGTGCAGAACCTGCCGCACCGGAAGCAGCACCTTTATCGCTCCCGGCATTGGAACAACCGGCCAAACCCAACAAGCCCGCACCGGCAATACCGGCACCGGAAGCCGCGGCAGTACCTAAGAATGAACGTCGGCTCAAGCCGTTTTGTTCTAATTTTTCGTCTGACATAAAACTCTCCTTGGGATGAAATTCGGTATTTGTCTTTTCAGACGGCCTACCGTGGATAAGGGAAACTGACTCGTTACTTTTCGACAGTGATTTTTGCAGCCGGTTTTACAAAGTGCACCACATATTCATTGGCTTTGGCGGTTTGCTCGGCTTCGTGTTCCGATTTAGCCGCGGCTTGGCGCTGTTTTTTCTTGTTGGCCGCAACCACTTGCGGACAACGTGTTTCATGGTGATACATCACTTGGCAGTGCAGACATTGGATACACTCGTTCGGATGAATATCACCTTCGGGTGCAATCGCTTGAACCGGACATTCGTGTGTACAAATCTGACACGGATTACCACACATTTTGTAGCGGCGCAACCAGTCGAAAATGCGGAAGCGTGCGGGAATCGCAATCGCCGCGCCCAACGGGCATAAGTAGCGGCAGAAGAAGCGTTCGATAAACAAACCGGCTGCCAACAATGCCACGGCGAACAGCACAAACCACCATTCGCGCATGAATTTCAAAATAATCGCGGTCTTAAACGGCTCGATTTCGGCAAAATGCTCGGCCATACCCAAGTCGTAGAGCGAGATTGCCAGCAACCCGAAGAAAATCACATACTTAATCGCACTCAAGCGTGTGTGAAGCAAATGCGGTACGGTGATTTGCTTTACACCCAATTTTTTTGCTAAACGGTTGCTCAATTCCTGCAAAGAACCAAACGGACACAACCAGCCGCAGAAGGTACCGCGGTTCCACAGCAGCATAGTCGCCGCCGTAAACAGCCACAAAATGAACACCAGCGGATCCATCAGGAAAAATTCCCAGTGGAAATCGGTCAAAATGGCAGAAAACAGCGTCAAGGTATTCACCACCGACAATTGCGCCTGTGCATACCAGCCGATATAAACCAAGGTAAAGGTCAAAAAGGCAATGCGGAAACGGTCATACCATTTTTCGTAACGCACAATCCAGTCTTGGAACAAGAACACCAGCAGCAAAATGGCTAAGGCAATACCAACCACAATAATCTGCGCTTTTTTCGCCTGCCAAATCTGTTTCCACAGTTGGTTGGATACGCCGTCATCGGTTGCGGCATCCAAAATGCCGGCGGTTTGATTGGCCAGTTTTCTATCTTCGGCGGCAGGTATTTCAATCGGCGCGGTGATGGTCACCGGATCGGCGTCAGAGTCGTCAACGTAATAGCCTTGCGGCAACTCATAAGCTAAATCGGCAGTGACAAACGCTTTGTCGTTCACGCTTAATACGCGCTGAATCATCAATTGCAGACGCCATGGCTCGGCAGCATCAAATTCAACATCTTCCGGAATGGCGAACCAAGACACTTCTTTAAATGCCGGCGCACCTTCTGCCGCCAAAGCCACTATACGTTCATGTTGCGCATCGGTGAAGCGGAAACTGTTATCGCCTTGAATCATCTCGATTCGGTCGAAAATACCGCCGCGCACATAACCCGAGCCTTTCCAAGAATAACGGCCCTCACCGGCAACCATAATGGCTTGCTGACCGGGTTTCAGACGGCGTTGCAAGTTGTTCCAACCGGCTTCTCCCAATAAGCTTTTCCCGATGGAAGGTTGGCTCACCACCGCAACATACATATCGACAAAAGTATCATCACCCGGCCCTTCTTCAGCGTGTTCAACAACACCTTCTTTGCCGCTTTGTTCAAATAATTTATTGGCTTCATCCACCGTCATGTGCAGCTTGGTGACGGCTTTTTGTTCCAGCAGCGCATTCCACGATTGGATGTCTTGTTTATCCATGCCAACCGCACGGCGCGGACGGGTTTGCACTGCTGTTTGTGCCACAGAAGCACCATCGACAGCCACAGCCGCCGTTGCGCCTGCTGTGCCCACTTGGTATTGCTGGGTAATGGCTTTAATCGAGCGCTGCATACTGTCGTTGATCACCATCAACGTCACGGTAGCACCGCTAATGATGTCGGAAGGCGCCACACCCGGTTTCGGTGGCGTGGTAATGAAATTCAAACCAATATAGTTGTTAATAAATTTATCGACACGCGATTGAGGGATACCGATGAGCATAATCGGTTCGTTGTGTGCCACCAATTTGGCACCGGTAATTGTGCCGTCATTGGCTAAGGCCACCATGGTATCGATGGGTTTGCTCGAATAACCACGGGTATTTACGACATCGGTGGTGATGAAGACCAAGCCCAGCTGCTCGTCACCTTTGTATACGCGCGCCACCATCGGCTTACCTTCAGGCTCACCGTAGCGGTCGGCAGTCGGAAAAATTTCAGACGGCTGCACTTTGCTCAAAAATTCCGGCAGGCGCTCTGCATGAACCGGCAAGCTGATGACCATCAAAACCAATGCCAGCGCTACAGCAACCACCCACTTGAGCAGACTGCTATCCTCTGCCCTATCCCTATCAAAACCGGACATAATCTATCCCCGATGACTCGATTACTCAAAACAATAATATTATATGAATCATCTAATATTGATAATTTGATGTATATCAAGTTTACAAATCTTAAAGTGTATTTATATTAGTGCAATAATTCTTTATGGTTAAAGCAGATACAAATAATGCTATGAATTAGAAATAACTGATTGATTTATCATATCTCGATATAAGATTCATTTTATTTCAATCAAGTTTCATTTAGTTTGATGGAATGATCAATAGGCCGTCTGAAAATATAGTGGATTCACTTTTAAATAGGGCAAGGCGGTGAGCCGAAGACAGTATAGATAATACGGCCAGGCTGACCAACGCCGTACTTTTAAAGTGGATTCACTATACTACCAATGGTTTTCTCAGGCAGCCTTGATATAAGTTAAATGTATTTGAATGGTTAGACATAAAAAATGCCGTCTGAAATATTTCATACGGCATTTTTTGTGATTGTGGGTAACAATTAGTTTTTATCCAAATCAACCAATTTGTTTTTCGCAATCCAAGGCATCATCGAACGCAATTGCGCGCCGACTTTTTCGATTTGGTGGTCAGCATTCAAGCGACGACGGGCAGTCATCGAAGCATAGTTGGCTGCGCCTTCTTGGATGAACATTTTCGCATATTCGCCGGATTGGATGCGGTACAGCGCTTTTTTCATGGCTTCTTTGGTTGCAGGAGTCACGATTTCAGGGCCGGTGACGTATTCGCCGTATTCGGCGTTGTTGGAAATTGAGTAGTTCATGTTGGCAATACCGCCTTCGTACATCAAATCTACAATCAGTTTTAATTCGTGCAGGCACTCGAAGTAAGCCATTTCCGGAGCGTAACCGGCTTCAACCAAGGTTTCAAAACCGCATTTCACCAGTTCAACCGCACCGCCGCACAATACGGCCTGCTCGCCGAACAGGTCGGTTTCGGTTTCTTCGCGGAAGTTGGTTTCAATTACGCCGCCTTTGGTGCCGCCGTTGGCTGCTGCGTAAGACAAGGCAATGTCGCGTGCTTTACCGGAGTTGTCTTGGTAAACGGCGATCAATGAAGGTACACCGCCGCCTTTCAAGAATTCGCTGCGTACGGTATGGCCCGGGCCTTTAGGCGCAACCATGATCACATCCACGTTTGATGGTGGTACGATTTGGTTGTAGTGTACGTTGAAACCGTGAGCAAATGCCAAAGCGGCACCATCTTTCAGGTTAGGCGCGATTTCGTTTTTGTACACAACCGGTTGGTTTTCATCCGGCAACAAAATCATCACAACATCGGCATCTTTGGTGGCCTCGGCAACGGTTTTTACGTTGTGGCCCGCTTTAACGGCTTTGTCCCAAGAAGTGCCTTGACGCAAACCGATCACCACGTTTACGCCTGAATCTTTCAGGTTGGCAGCGTGGGCATGACCTTGCGAACCGTAACCAATGATGGCAACGGTTTTGCCTTTGATCAATGACAGGTCGGCATCTTTATCGTAATAAACTTGCATTTCAATTCCTTTTATTTGAATAGGTTTGTTGAGTCAGCTTTAAAAAATCAGACGGAGAGTTTGTTGAGCAACACGATTTCAAGATGGTCGGTCTTACCTTCGATGGCTTTGACAAATGCCTGAAAATGCTCGCTGGCATTATGTTCGTCCACCGCCGCCTGAGATTGCCAACTCTCGACAAACACAAAACGGTTGGGATTTTGGATGTCCTGATGCAAATCATAGCTGTTGTTCCCCGCTTCGGCACGGCTGGCTTGAACCAACTGCGTGAATCGGGCAGACAATGTTTCGCGGTGCTCAGGTTTTACAGTAATCAACGCAACAATCTTAATCATCGACATCTCAAACTTCTCCTGTATTTGGTTTCAGACGGCCTCTGATATTTTAAAAGGCCGTCTGAAAAAAGGGCGGCATTAAATTTTCAAAATACGCTCGCCGCGGCCGATACCGGCTGCGCCCGTGCGGACAGTTTCCAAAATTTGCGCACGCCCTACGGTTTCTAAGAAAGAATCCAATTTGTCGCTGGAGCCGGTTACTTCTATGGTGTAACTGCGGTCGGTAACATCAATCACATGACCGCGGTAAATCTCGGTCAAGCGCAAAAATTCGTCACGGTCTTTACCGGCTGCACGCACTTTCACCAACATCAATTCGCGTTCGACAAAGCGGCTTTCGTTCAAATCGACCACTTTAATCACTTCAACCAGCTTATTAAGCTGCTTGGTAATCTGCTCCAGTACGCTGTCGTCACCGTGGGTAACAATGGTCATGCGTGACAAGGTTTGGTCTTCCGTAGCGGCCACCGACAATGAATCGATGTTGTAGTCGCGCGCTGAAAACAAACCCACCACACGGCTCATTGCACCGGATTCGTTTTCCATCAGAATGGACAAAATGTGTCTCATGGCACGCTCCTTGTATCGTAATCACGGTCGTTGACATCGTTCACGTCGCTGTCGGCTTTGGTTTCACGCATGTGTACCGGCAGCACCATTTCGTCGAGGCCTTTGCCGTTGCCCACCATCGGGAACACGTTTTGTTTCTTATCAGTGATGAAATCCATAAACACCAAGCGGCCTTCGCGGTTGTGTTGCAGCGCCTGACGAATCGCACCCTCCACTTCAGACGGCTTGGTCACGCGGATACCCACATGGCCATAAGCCTCAGCCAGCTTCACAAAATCCGGCAATGAATCGAAATAGGTTTCCGATTCGCGGTTGCTATAGTAAAGCTCTTGCCATTGGCGCACCATCCCGAGATAACCGTTATTCAAGGTGACAACAGTCAGCGGAATTTTATACTGGAAGCAGGTCGACAATTCTTGGATGTTCATCTGAATCGAGCCTTCGCCGGTGATACAGAAGACATCCTGCTCCGGCGCCGCCAGTTTGGCACCCATCGCATAAGGCAAACCGACACCCATGGTGCCCAAACCGCCTGAATTCAACCATTGGCGCGGACGCTCAAACGGGTAATATTGTGCGGCAAACATTTGGTGCTGACCGACATCTGATGTGATGATGGCCGAATTATTGGTGATTTCTGCCAATTTTTTCACCACGAACTGTGGCTTGATGGTTTCTTCGTCTTGATCAAACCACAAGCAATCGCGGCTTCGCCATGATTCGATATTTTTCCACCATTTATCCAAATGCTCGCGGCTCGGTACGGATTGCTGTTTGTTCACCAAACAAATCATTTCGGCCAATACATTTTTCACATCGCCCACAATCGGAATGTCGGCTTTAACGCGTTTGGCAATGCTCGACGGGTCAACATCGACATGAATGATTTTTTTCGGTTTTTCCAAGAATTTGGATGGCACGGACACAACGCGGTCGTCAAATCGCGCGCCTACTGCCAACACTACATCGGCATCCTGCATGGCCAAGTTGGCTTCGTACGTGCCGTGCATGCCCAGCATGCCGAGATATTGACGGTCGCCGGAAGGCACTGCGCCCAAACCCATCAAAGTGCCGACGCATGGTGCGCCGGTGGCGTGTACCAATCCAACCAATTCTTGGCTGGCATTGCCCAATACAATACCGCCGCCAAAATAGATAATCGGACGTTTAGCAGAAGCAAACATCTGCACCGCTTTTTTAATCTGACCGGCATGGCCTTGCACCACGGGCTGATAGGAGCGGATAAAAATGTCTTCTTGCGGGTAGCTGAATTTCGCCATCGCCTGCGTCACGTCTTTCGGCACATCAATTACCACGGGCCCCGGACGGCCGCCGGCGGCAATTTGGAACGCTTTTTTGATGGTATTGGCCAAATCGTTGATGTCGGTCACCAAGAAATTGTGTTTCACGCACGGTCGGGTAATGCCGACGGTGTCGACTTCTTGGAACGCATCGCTGCCGATGGCCGGCGTACCGACCTGACCTGTGATGACAACCATCGGAATCGAATCCGAATAAGCCGTGGCAATACCGGTCACCGCATTGGTCGCGCCGGGGCCGGAAGTCACCAAAGCCACACCGACTTTACCGCTGGTGCGTGCATAAGCATCGGCCGCATGAACGGCTGCCTGCTCGTGTCGGGTCAGGATGTGCTTGAATTTATTGAGCTGGTAGATGGCGTCGTAGATTTCGAGAACTGCGCCGCCCGGATAACCGAAAACGTATTCAACGCCTTCGGCCTTGAGACTTTGCACAATGATTTGTGCGCCTGATAATTGCATAACAACCTCTTTTATAGGGCGTTAAACCAACAGCAACGGCAGCTTCGTCACAGCACCTGTAATGCAAGCCTATCAAGTAGCGATTTAGGGTACGCACATTGCTAGGACACGACGACAGCCAATCCGTTCGGACAATTGGATTAAGGCTCAGAGTTTATGAAAATAAGGAAGTCCAACGATAACCTAATCTGTGTTTTCAGGCAAGACAAAAACTTTCATCTTTTAACATTATTTTTATTAAATTTAATTACTGTTTGATTTTTATAAAATAAATATCTGCCAACTTGCTATGCCTTTTTGATTGGTATGCCACAATTGTCTACAGTTTGAATAAGCACTCGAAGTTAATAAACAGGCCGTCTGAAATTTTTAAATCTTTCAGACGGCCTGTTTGATTCACTTAGTCGTGATTACGACGATTCGCCTTAGCCAACACAGCTTCCAATAATTTGTGCGTATAGGCAAACATGGTTTGGTCACTTAACGAATCGGAATGCTCACCCCACACCGCCAAAGCCGCCCCGCCTACCGCTGCTTGTTGCGATTGCGGTAAAGCGTTTTTGCTGTTGGCATCATCCCACACGCCTAAATGCCAATTCTGCTCGACATCACGAATCGCGTAATTGGTATCATGCGAAGACCCGACATCTGAGCCGGGGATAAAATAAAGATAATAGGAATTGTAGTTCCACACTTTGAAACCGGCTTCAATCAATTCCGGCATACTGGCACGCAGATGACGGCGTTTCTTACGCTCGGCTTTATCTTGCGCATTGCCGTCGTAACTCCAATAGGCCACTTCAATTTGCCTATTTAAATCAGCCAAGCTTTGCTTGATTAAGCCATCATTCCACATTTGGGTCTTCCAGCCTTTGCGGGCGAGAAAATCAGCCAATCGGTTTACATAAGCGACAAATTCAGGATGACTTTCCACACTGTAGCCAAACTCATCTGCACCGATATGAAAGCGTTTGCTGTGCGGGAATTTAGCCATCACTTCCGTCATCAGTGATTCCACCAAAGCAATACTTTGCGAATTGGTAATGTCGATTTCATCATCCACCACATTTGATTTTATCGACTGCACATAATCTTTGCCGCGATAATGCGTGAGCAGCGTAAAAATGCCGCCCATATGGTTTGGGCTGCCCAATTCCGGTATCAATTCAATCTTTTTCTCATGCGCATAAGCCACAATTTCACCCAACTGGGCATCGCTTAAAAAAGGTTTGCCGGTTTGCGGATTACGGTAAAGGCCGTCCGAAACATCTGCATCTGCTGCTTTTTGATTCAATAGCTTACTTTCCAAACCGTAGTTTTCATGGTCAGAAAAATGCAGATGCAGAAAACCGCCGCCATTTTCGGCCAGTGTGTCGATATATTGTTTGATTACTGCCACCGAATAATAACGGCGCGCATTATCCAGCATCAAGCCATTATGCTTGCCTTGTGCCGATAAATTATCCGCATGCGCCGAAGGGCTGCCGCAGGCAGCATTGGCCAATAAGAAACAAGCCATGATTAAATATAAAAAGAATTTTTGCAACGATGGCCACAAAGCAGAAAATTGTTTGTTCATGATGAAATCCGTGGAAATAAAATTCAACAGATTTCCCGCTGGCAAACGAATGCCACTCCCAAGCATGATATGAAATGAAATATTATGTTTTTATAACGCAAAACAAAAACGGCCGCTTTTAAGCGGCCGTTTTCAGAATTTGGTGCCCAGGGTCGGACTCGAACCGACACACCTTGCGGCGGGGGATTTTGAGTCCCCTGCGTCTACCAATTTCGCCACCTGGGCGGTGAAGAAGTGGCTATTATAGCCGGCACAAAAAACCTGTAAAGTACTTTGAATGATTTTTTAACAATTAAATGACAACTTATTGATTAAAAATGAAATTATATTTATCACCCTTAAAACCCATTTGGTACTGATGCGCAGCCCGAATATGCTTTTATATCAAACTTTGATGAATTTTCTATAAAATTCACCAGAAATGTTACATTTCAACGGACAAAAGCGTTAAGATACGGGATATTGTCTCGCAAAATTAACTCAATCGGAGAATACCCCATGCTCATCACAGCCAAAAAGTTTGTGTTCAGCGTTTTTGCCTTAGCTGCTCTGGCTGCCTGCCAACCTAAAGAAGAAGCCGCTCCCAAAACACCCGAAGCCCCTGCTTCCACTGTCCCAAGCACTGGATCCGCACCCGCCCAAAAAGCAGCCGCACCCGGCCAAATCAACGGCACCGATATGCGCAAAGAAGATATCGGCGGTGATTTTGAAATGACCGATGGTGAAGGCAAGCCGTTTAAACTCAGCGACTTAAAAGGCAATGTGGTGGTGCTGTCGTTCGGCTATACCCACTGCCCTGACGTTTGCCCGACTGAATTGCTGACTTACAGCGACGCTTTAAAACAATTGGGGGATGATGCCAAAAACGTAAAAGTCGTGTTCGCCAGCGTTGACCCTGAACGAGATACACCGGAGCTAATCGGCAAATACGCCAAACAATTCCACCCTGATTTCATCGGCATTACCGCCACCGAAGGCCAAACCCTGCCGGTAATTAAGCAGCAATACCGCGTGGTGTCCGCCAAAGTCAACCAAAAAGAAGACAGCACCAACTATCTCGTTGACCATACGTCAGGCGCGTATTTAATTGATAAAGAAGGCGAAGTCGCCATCTTCTCACCTTACGGCACCGAGCCTGATGCCGTTGCCGCCGACATCCGCACTTTATTATAATATTATAATTATAAAACCGATGCCGTCTGAAAAGCTTTTTCAGACGGCCTCTCACTATCCGCACACGTAAAATAGAGCAGAACCCACCATGACTGACAACGCATTAACCATTGCCCTTTCCAAAGGCCGGATTTTCGAAGAAACCCTTCCCTTGCTGGCCGCTGCCGGTATCGTTCCGACCGAAAACCCTGAAGAATCACGCAAACTCATTATCGACACCAATCACGATAACATCCGCTTGGTAATTGTGCGCGCAAGCGACGTGCCAACTTATGTGCAATACGGAGCGGCCGATTTCGGCATTGCCGGTAAAGACGTCTTAATCGAACACGGCGGCGACGGCCTGTATCAACCGCTCGATTTGCAGATTGCCAAATGCCGGATGATGGTTGCCGTGCGCAAAAGCTTTGATTACGAAAGCGCTTCCCAACCCGGCAGCCGCTTGCGTATTGCCACCAAATACCCGAATATCGCCGCCGAACACTTCGCCGCCAAAGGCGTACACGTCGACATCATCAAACTTTACGGTTCAATGGAACTAGCGCCACTGGTCGGCTTGAGTGATGCGATTGTCGATTTGGTTTCCACCGGCGGCACACTCAAAGCCAATAACCTTGAAGCCGTGGAACACATTGTCGATATTTCCAGCCGCTTAGTCGTCAATAAAGCCGCGCTGAAAACCAAACACATCCTGCTCGAACCGATTATCCAAGCATTTGCCGGTGTGATAAACAGCGAAAAATAATATTTTTCAGACGGCCTTTTTCCGATAAGCAGGCCGTCTGAAAGCGCTTTCTTTTGTTCTTATCTTAATCAATTAGAATCAAGGCAAACCATGAAATTCCTCAACACGCGATCCAACAGTTTCCAAGCCGAGCTTAAAGCCCTGCTGGCTTTTGAAACCGCCCAAGACCCCAAAGTCGATCAAACCGTTGCCGACATCTGCGCCGACGTACAAAAACTCGGCGATGCGGCCTTAATCGAATACACCAATAAATTTGACGGCACGTCCGCGCAAACCATCGCCGATTTGACCTTAACCCAAGACGATTTGAAAAACGCATTTGAACGCATTCCGGCAGAAGTTCAGACGGCCTTACAAACCGCTGCCAAACGCGTGGAAAGCTACCACCTACGCCAAAAAATGGAATCGTGGCACTATACCGATGAAGACGGCACTTTGCTCGGCCAACAAATCACCCCGCTCGACCGCGTGGGCATTTATGTACCGGGCGGCAAAGCGGCCTACCCAAGCAGCGTGATTATGAACGCCATGCCTGCGCACGTGGCCGGCGTAAAAGAAATCATCATGGTCGTGCCGACACCGAAAGGCGAACGCAACGACATCGTTCTGGCCGCCGCTTACGTGGCCGGCGTGACCAAAGTATTTACTGTAGGCGGCGCGCAGGCCGTAGCAGCATTGGCTTATGGCACAGAAACCGTGCCGCAAGTCGATAAAATTACCGGCCCCGGCAATGCCTTTGTCGCCGCAGCCAAACGTCGTGTATTCGGCGTGGTCGGGATCGATATGGTGGCAGGGCCGTCTGAAATTCTGGTGATTGCCGACGGCACCACGCCTGCCGATTGGGTAGCGACGGACTTATTCAGCCAAGCGGAACACGACGAAATCGCACAAGCCATTTTGATCGGCACGTCGCAAGAGTATTTGGACGAAATAAAAGCGGCGATGGACAAGCTGATTGAAGAGATGCCTCGCCGCGACATCATCGAAGCCAGCTTGGCCAACCGTGGCGCCATGATTTTGGCTAAAGATTTGGACGAGGCCTGCGAGATTGCCAACTACATCGCGCCGGAACACTTGGAATTGTCGGTTGAAAATGCCGAAGCATGGGCGCGGAAAATCCGCCATGCCGGTGCGATTTTCATGGGCAAATACACCAGCGAGAGCCTCGGCGACTACTGCGCCGGCCCGAACCACGTTCTACCGACCAGCCGCACCGCCCGTTTCTCGTCGCCATTGGGCACATACGATTTCCAAAAACGCTCAAGCCTGATTCAGGTTTCCGAAGCCGGCGCGCAAAAACTGGGGCAAATCGCCAGTGTGCTGGCACACGGCGAAAGCCTGACCGCTCACGCCCGTGCTGCGGAATTCCGTTTGAAAGATTGATGTTTAATCAAAACACCGAAGCCTTTGCAAAAATCGTAAATTTTCAGAAATCTTTGAAGCCGTTATTCCTGCCTGCGCGGGAATAACGGGCATAGTTTTATTGGTTCGAACTGAGTCTTACAAAGGTCTCGGGCCGTCTGAAAATTCATTTTCCAAACGGCTTTTTATTAAACTTTTTTGATTATTGAATATCCAGCGGCACGCGCCATTGCGGTGCAGGATAAGCTTCATCCAAAGCCGCGTATTGCTCAGGCGACAAATGGATATCCAAGCAATCAACCAATTCCTTCATATGCGCCGTTTTGCCGGTGCGCGGAATCGACACCATATTTTCCTGTGCCAAGGTAAAACACAGTAACACTTGATACGCGCTGATGTTGAGCTCGTCCGCCACTTTGCCCACCACCGGGTTATGCAGTAAACCGACCTGCAAATCACCGGCCTGCGCCAGAGGGCAATAGGCAATGGTGGAAATCGCGTTGGCATCCTGCCATGGTTTCAGGACAAACTCGATACCGCGCGAACCCAAGTAATACAACACTTCATTGGCTTCACAATTGGTGCCGCCGGCATCGTATAATTCCTGCATGTCTTCCAAATCAAAGTTCGACACGCCCCATACTTTGATTTTGCCTTTTTGTACCATATTTTCCATCAGCCCGGCCGTTTCAGCCAAAGGCGTAGCGCCGCGCCAATGGTAAAGATACATATCCAAATAATCGGTTTGCAATTGGCGCAGCGATGCATCCAAGCTGCGCTCCAAATTGCGGCGGTTGGCATTGCCCGGCAACACTTTGGAAATCAG
Source organism: Neisseria yangbaofengii (assembly GCF_014898075.1). NCBI lineage: Bacteria > Pseudomonadati > Pseudomonadota > Betaproteobacteria > Neisseriales > Neisseriaceae > Neisseria > Neisseria yangbaofengii. Next base: position 615,362 of record NZ_CP062976.1, on the reverse strand, counting down.
GTAAATACTGTCGCGGGTAAAGGGCTGAATCGCTTCTCCGACCAGATTTTCCGAGCACCCGTTGCCATACATTTCGGCGGTATCGATAATCGGCACACCATGCTCCAAACCGTAGCGCAATGCGGCAATTTCTTCTTGGCGCGTGGCAGCTCGATCGCCAAGATACCATGTTCCCATGCCTAATTTACTGTGATTGGGCAGCATATTTTTACCATGATGATTCTCCGATTGGGTTGAATACGGGTTTATTTTAGTCTTACTTTTATTGGCCTGCTTCAATAATCCGCCTACTCTTTTCAGACGGCCTCAAACATTTCCCATCCATACCGTTTCTTAAGATATTATTTTTATATCATAAATTATTAGTTATTATGGCTTACTAAATTAGCCTTATAAGTGAAAAAATCTGGCGGAATGTGACAAAAATCTGTCCATTCCTGTTAAAATCCCAAAGATTTTATTTACTCATCCAAATATTTTTAAATTGCTCCTTCCTTGAAACCAAGTTTCAGACGGCCTCAATCAGCAATCATCCGCTATTTAATAATAAAAACAAGGATTAACTATTAAACTGATGACCGAATGAATTTATTTGATTTTGAAGAAAAATGTGTCGTCATCCAAAATACCGACGTCGGTGGCCAAACTCAACGCCATCGGCTTGCCAGTTTTTTAACCTAGATAAGAAGTAACGCATCTCCATGATTAAGATAAAAAAAGGCTTAGACCTGCCTATTGCAGGCCGACCGGAACAAACCATCTATGATGGTCCGGCCATTACCGAAGTCGCGTTGCTTGGCGAAGAATATGTCGGCATGCGCCCCTCGATGAAAGTCAAGGAAGGCGATGTCGTCAAAAAAGGCCAAGTATTGTTTGAAGACAAGAAAAACCCGGGCGTGGTGTTTACCGCACCGGCTTCAGGCACGATCACGGCAATCAACCGTGGTGAAAAACGCGTATTGCAATCCGTGGTGATTTCCGTTGCAGGCAACGATGAAATCACCTTCGAGCAATACTCTGCCGAAGCCTTGTCAGGTTTGGACAACGAACAAGTGCGTGCCAATCTGATTCAATCAGGTTTGTGGACTGCCTTGCGCACCCGCCCGTTCAGCAAAACGCCTGCGGTCGACGCTAATCCCGCGGCGATTTTTGTTAACGCCATGGATACCAATCCGCTGGCTGCCGACCCGACTGTGATCATCACCGAAAAAGCGGCTGATTTCACCAACGGTTTGCGCGTATTGGGCCGATTGACCGATCGCACGGTGCATGTATGTAAAGCAGCCGGTGCCAATGTACCGTCTGAAAGCGCAGCCAATATTGCTGTGCACGAATTCGACGGCCCACATCCGGCCGGCTTGAGCGGCACGCATATCCACTTTATCGAACCGGTCGGCGCGAACAAAACCGTTTGGACCATCAACTACCAAGATGTGATTGCCATCGGCCAACTGTTTACCACAGGCCGTCTGAACACCGAACGCGTGGTCGCTTTGGGTGGTTCGCAAGTCAGCAAACCGCGTCTGTTGCGTACCGTTTTAGGTGCTAATCTTTCCCAACTCACTGCCGGTGAATTGGTGAATGCGGATAACCGCATTATTTCCGGATCGGTCTTAAACGGCGGCATCGCCACTGGCCCACACGACTATCTCGGTCGCTATCACAATCAGGTATCGGTTTTGGAAGAAGGTCGCCACAAAGAATTTTTTGGTTGGATTGCACCTCAAGCTGAGAAATACACCATTACCCGCACCACACTCGGTCATTTTCTCAAAAGCAAACTCTTCAAGTTCAACACCGCTGTCAACGGCGGCGACCGTGCCATGGTACCAATCGGCACATACGAACGCATCATGCCGCTCGATATCCTGCCGACCTTACTCTTGCGTGATTTGATTGTCGGCGATACCGACAGCGCGCAAGCCTTGGGTTGTCTGGAATTGGACGAAGAAGATTTGGCCTTGTGCAGCTTCGTTTGCCCGGGCAAATACGAATACGGCCCGCTGTTGCGCAAAGTGCTGGATACTATTGAGAAGGAAGGCTGATTATGGGCTTGAAACATTTTTTAGAAAAAATCGAACCGCACTTCCTGCCGGGCGGCAAGCACGAAAAGTGGTACGCGCTCTATGAAGCAGCGGCAACGATTTTTTATACGCAAGGTACGGTAACGCGCAAAGCGGCACACGTCCGCGACGCGCTCGACTCTAAGCGTATGATGATTATGGTATGGCTGGCGTTATTTCCGGCCATGTTCTACGGTATGTACAACGTTGGTGCACAAGCATTCAGCGTATTGACACCGGAATTACTGCAGCAAAGTATCACCAATGATTGGCACTATGCCTTGGCTAATGCCTTGGGCATCCATATGGCTGCCGATGCCGGCTGGTTGAGCAAAATGCTCTTCGGTACGATTTTCTTTGTGCCGATTTACGCCACCGTATTCATCGTCGGCGGTTTCTGGGAAGTTTTGTTCGCCATGATCCGCAAACACGAAATCAACGAAGGTTTCTTCGTGACTTCGATTCTGTTTGCCTTAATCGTTCCCCCTACTCTGCCGTTGTGGCAGGCAGCCTTGGGTATTACCTTTGGCGTAGTGGTGGCGAAAGAAGTGTTCGGCGGTACCGGTAAAAACTTCATGAACCCTGCTCTGGCTGGCCGCGCATTCCTGTTCTTTGCTTACCCTGCCAACATCAGTGGAGATAAAGTATGGACCGCCGTTGACGGCTATTCAGGCGCAACTGCTTTGGCGCAATGGGCTTCAGACGGCATGACCGGTTTGAAAAACGTTGCTACCGGTCAGCCGATTACTTGGATGGATGCCTTCATTGGTAATATGCCCGGCTCCGTCGGCGAAGTATCAACCATCGCCCTGATTATCGGCGGCTTGATGATTGTATTCGCCCGCATCGCTTCTTGGCGCATTATTGCCGGTGTCATGATCGGTATGATTGCCACTTCATTGCTGTTTAACGCCATCGGTTCAGATGCCAATCCTATGTTTGCCATGCCTTGGTATTGGCATTTGGTATTAGGCGGTTTTGCCATCGGTATGCTGTTTATGGCAACCGATCCGGTTTCCGCTTCGTTTACCAACACCGGTAAATGGTGGTATGGCGCATTAATCGGTGTAATGGCCGTGTTAATACGTGTGGTTAACCCTGCCTATCCGGAAGGCATGATGCTGGCAATTCTGTTTGCCAACCTGTTTGCCCCAATTTTCGACTACATCGTCGCACAAGCAAACATCAAACGCAGAAAGGCGCGCACCAATGGCTAAATTCAATAAAGACAGCTTCAGCGGCACGCTGACCGTCGTGATTGTGGTGAGCTTGGTTTGTTCTGTAGTGGTGGCTGGTTCTGCTGTCGGTCTCAAACCGAAGCAAATTGAACAAAAAGCTAAAGACAAACAAAGCTACATCTTAAGCGTAGCCGGTTTGCTCGATGAGAAAACCGACATCGCTAAAACCTACTCTCAAAGAATCGAACCGCGTGTTGTTGATTTGACAACCGGTGAATACGTTGACAATCCGCCGGAAGGCTTCGATGCCCGCAGTGCGGCTAAAGATCCGAAACAAAACGTCCGCATTGATCCCGAAGACGATTTGGCCAGCATCAAAACCCGCGCCAAACTTGCCGATGTTTATTTAGTGAAAGACGAAGGCGGCAAGGTTGAACAAATCGTTCTGCCTATGCACGGCAACGGCTTATGGTCAGTGATGTACGGTTTTGTTTCTGTGAAACCCGACGGTAACACACTCAACGGCATCACCTACTATGAGCAGGGTGAAACCCCGGGCTTGGGCGGTGAAATTGCCAATCCGTTGTGGCAGCAAAAATTTGTCGGCAAAAAACTCTACAATGAGCAAGGTAACGTTGCCATCCGTGTCGGTAAAGGTGCTGGCGCTGATCAAGAACACGGCGTAGATGGTTTGTCCGGCGCGACCCTGACCACCAAAGGCGTGCAAGGTACGTTCGATTACTGGTTTGGTGAAAACGGTTATAAACCTTACTTAGCCAAACTGAAAGCAGGAGCAGAATAATGGCTGATACCAAACGTTTGAAACATTTAATGTTCTCCCCATTTGTCGACAACAACCCGATTGCGCTGCAAGTATTGGGGATTTGTTCGGCACTGGCTGTCACCACCAAATTAGAAACCGCCATCGTCATGGGGATTTCCGTGGCATTAGTGACCGGTTTCTCCAGCCTGTTTATCTCGCTGGTGCGCAATTACATTCCCAACAGCATCCGCATTATCGTGCAAATGGCGATTATTGCCTCATTGGTGACCTTGGTTGACCAGATTTTGCAGGCATTTGCTTATGAATTGTCTAAGCAATTATCGGTATTCGTGGGTCTGATTATTACCAACTGTATCGTAATGGGCCGTGCGGAAGCATTCGCGATGAAAGAGCCGCCGCTGGAAAGCTTTGTTGACGGCTTCGGCAATGGCTTGGGCTATGGCTTGATTTTGATCATCATTGCCAGCCTGCGTGAATTGATCGGTTCGGGCAAATTGTTCGGCGTGACCATTTTCCAAACCATCCAAGACGGCGGCTGGTATCAGGCCAACGGCTTGTTCCTGCTGGCGCCGAGCGCATTCTTTATTATCGGTTTTCTGGTTTGGGCAATCCGCACTTGGAAACCTGAACAGGTGGAGAAATAATCCATGGAACATTATCTGAGCTTATTCGTTAAGTCCGTGTTCATCGAGAATATGGCCTTGGCATTTTTCTTGGGCATGTGTACCTTTTTAGCTGTGTCTAAGAAAGTCTCCACTGCTTTTGGTCTGGGTATTGCAGTCATCGTGGTATTGACGGTTTCAGTTCCGGCCAACCAATTGGTTTACTCGCTGCTGAAAGAAGGTGCACTGATTGACGGCGTGGATTTGACCTTTTTGAAGTTTATTACCTTCATCGGCGTGATCGCCGCTTTGGTGCAGATTTTGGAAATGGTATTGGACAAATTCTTCCCCGCCCTCTACAACGCCCTCGGTATTTTCCTGCCGCTGATTACCGTAAACTGCGCCATCTTCGGTGGCGTATCGTTCATGGTTCAGCGTGATTACAATTTCACCGAATCCATCGTTTACGGCTTCGGCGCAGGCACAGGCTGGATGCTGGCGATTGTGGCATTGGCCGGCATCACCGAAAAACTGAAATATGCCGATGTACCTGACGGCTTAAAAGGTCTGGGTATTACCTTTATCACCGCCGGCCTGATGGCTTTGGCGTTTATGTCGTTCTCAGGCATTCAGTTATAAGGAAGACACACAATGGAAATTATTTTAGGTATTGTGATGTTTACCGTCATCATTTTGATTTTGGCGCTGATGATTCTGTTTGCCAAATCAAAATTGGTTAACGAAGGCGACATCACCATTAAAATAAACGGCGAAAAAGAGCTGACCATGCCTGCAGGCGGCAAGCTCTTGGGCGCCTTGGCCAACGAAGGCATTTTCATTCCTTCGGCTTGCGGCGGCGGCGGCTCATGCGGCCAATGCCGTGTGGTAGTAAATAGCGGCGGCGGCGATATTCTGCCGACCGAGCTGTCCCACATCACCAAGCGCGAAGCGAAAGCAGGCTGCCGGTTGTCGTGCCAAGTCAATGTCAAAACCGACATGGATATCGAAGTGCCGGAAGAAGTATTCGGCGTGAAGAAATGGCAATGCACTGTCATCTCCAACGACAACAAAGCCACCTTCATCAAAGAATTGAAACTGGCGATTCCGGAAGGTGAAGAAGTGCCGTTCCGCGCCGGCGGTTATATCCAAATCGATGCCCCGCCGCATACTGTAGCCTACAAAGACTACGATATTCCTGAGGAATACCACGAAGACTGGGACAAACACGATTTGTGGCGCTATGTTTCCAAAGTAGATGAGCCGATTCTGCGTGCCTACTCGATGGCTTCTTATCCGGAAGAAAAAGGCATCATCATGCTTAATGTGCGCATCGCTACCCCGCCGCCACGCGAACCCGATGCGCCTCCGGGCCAAATGTCTTCTTACATCTGGTCATTGAAACCGGGCGACAAAGTGACGATTTCCGGACCGTTTGGCGAATTCTTTGCCAAAGACACCGATGCCGAAATGGTATTTATCGGCGGTGGTGCGGGCATGGCGCCTATGCGTTCGCACATTTTCGACCAATTACGCCGTCTGAAATCGAAACGCAAAATCTCATTCTGGTACGGCGCACGTTCGAAACGCGAAATGTTCTACGTGGAAGACTTCGACGAACTGGCTGCAGAAAACGACAATTTCGAATGGCACGTTGCCCTCTCCGACCCACTGCCGGAAGACAACTGGGATGGTTATACAGGCTTCATCCACAATGTCTTGTATGAAAACTACCTGAAAAACCACGAAGCCCCTGAAGATTGCGAATTCTACATGTGCGGCCCGCCGGTGATGAACCAAGCCGTAATCAAAATGCTCAAAGACTTAGGCGTGGAAGACGAAAACATCCTGCTAGACGATTTCGGCGGCTAACAAAAAAAGGAAGAAACTTCGGTTTCTTCCTTTTTTATAGTGGATTCACTTTAACAATAGGACAAGGCGGTGAGCCGAAGACAGTATAGATAATACGGCTAGGCCAACCAACACCGTACTATTTTAAAGTGGATTCACTATATTTATTTATGCTGTTTGAAACCTTTCGGACGGCCTCACGTGTAGGAAATTGTCGGGTTGTTTACTTTTTATGCAAAACAACTTTTATTTTTTGCCCGAATGATTATTTTAGGATTTTTGAGCATTATCAAGAACCATGCGGCTTTGCCGTGCCTTTCGGCATTCTTGGCAACACTCGAAAATCCCCAAATGGGTCTTCAAGCAAAAAAGCAAAAGTGTAAACAACGCTAGGATTTTCTACACCTAACCCAAATAATCTACTGCTTCCAAACCTTATCCCCAAACGAAAACAAAGCCAATCCAATCCCCATTACCACCAAACCGATTAATTTCGGCATCGTCATTTCACGCACCGCCATGCCGATGAAACCGTAATGGTCAATCACCGCCGCCGCCAACAATTGGCCGATGATAATGACAAACAGCATGTTCGCAATGCCCAATTTAGGCGCCAACAGCACACTGGTGAACACAAACATTGCCCCAAGTAAACCGCCGCTTAGTTTCCACCAAGACTGCTGGCCGATGGCGGCCAAATAGCCGAACAAATCCGTTTTGACCCATGTGATGAAAAACAATGCCACCGTACCGACTGCAAATGAAATCAATGTGGCGATTAAGGTTTCATCGCCCATTGCCCGCGCCAGTTGCGTATTAATCGCCGCCTGCATGGCCGAAGCCATTCCCGCCGCAAAAGCCAAACCCAAATAAACTGCCCACATATTAGCACTCCAAAGATTCAGACGGCCTTTTTAAGCCGATTTCCCACTGCCCCACCGTTATTCACGGCAGCCCATCGGTATTCATTTTACGGTACAATAGGCCGTCTGAAAAATTTTGTCGAATACCCATGTCCGTTTTGAAATCCCTCTCCTTCCTATTCCTCACCGCCACGCTGTTTCTGCTCGCCGCATGCAACAAGCAAACGCAAACGGTCACATTGCAAGGCGAAACGATGGGCACGACTTACACCGTCAAATACCTTTCGGACGGCCTTGATTTACCCAAACCGGAAGTCATGCAAACGCAAATCGACGATGTGCTGCAAGAAGTCAACCGCCAAATGTCGACTTATCAAGCGGATTCGGAAATCAGCCAATTTAACCAAATGCGCGAAACCAACCATCCGCTTAAAATTTCCCAAGATTTTGCCGATGTTACCGCCGAAGCCGTGCGATTAAACCAAATGACCCAGGGCGCGTTAGACGTAACCGTTGGCCCTTTGGTGAATTTATGGGGCTTCGGGCCGGATAAAAAAGTCACCTATTCACCCGGCAAAGCCGAAATCGAACAAGCCGCGCAAGCAGTCGGCATCGATAAAATTGTGTTGGCTGACGACGGCCAGTCGGCCACACTCGCCAAAACCCAAGCCGGTGTTTATTTGGATTTATCCTCCATCGCCAAAGGTTTCGGCGTGGATAAAGTAGCCCAACATCTTGAAAAATCAGGTGTTCGAAACTATTTGGTCGAAATAGGCGGCGAATTACACGGCAAAGGCCGCAATGCTTCGGGAGAAATATGGCGTGTGGGCATTGAGCAGCCGAATATGGTGCAAGGCAGCGGCACACAGATTATTGTGCCGCTGGATAACCAATCTCTGGCCACTTCGGGCGATTACCGCAATTTCCATTTGGACAAAAACGGCAACCGCCTTTCCCACATCATCAATCCACAAACGCGTGCGCCAATTCGCCACAAGCTCGCGTCCATCAGCGTGATTGCCGATAACGCCACCACCGCCGACGGCCTATCCACCGGTTTATTCGTCTTGGGCGAAGAAAAAGCCTTGGCACTTGCCGAGAAACACGGTTTGGCGGTATTCTTAATCATCTGCGATGGCGACGGCTACAAAACTGAAATGTCAAGTGCATTCAAAAAGTTAGTTAATTAATTTAACCTTGGAACCCACATCATGAAAACCCTTTTCTTAACCTTCGGCATTTTCCTGCTGGTGATTTTAGGCATGGCCGTTGGCTATATTTTTTCCAAACGTTCGATTAAAGGCAGCTGTGGCGGCATTTCCGCTTTGGGCATGGAAAAAATGTGCGATTGCGAAACACCTTGCGACACCTTGCAAAAGAAATTAGATGCCGAAAAAGCAGCCGGCGAAAGCAAAGGCATTGTGGTCGATCACTAATCGACACCAATCCCGATTAAAAAAAACAAAAGGCCGTCTGAAGCCCATTCACGCATTACGCAATCAGGTTTCAGACGGCCTTTTGTTTGCTTAAATCTTTACAGCACCACAGTCGGATAAGAGCCGATCACTTTCACAAACGACGCGCGTTCACTCAATAATTGCAGGGCTCTTTGCACGCGTTCATCATCTTTATGTCCTTCAATGTCAATGAAGAACAAATATTCCCACAATGCCGATTTGCTCGGGCGGCTCTCGAATTTAGTCATGGAAATGCCCAAATCAGTAAACGGCTGCAGCAAGCCCATCACTGCACCGGCGCGGTTTGGCGTGGAAATCACCAATGATGTTTTGTCGCTGCCGGTGCTGTTGGTATCTTGATGGCCAAGCACCAAAAAACGCGTGGTGTTGTTCGGCTCATCTTCAATGCAGTCACCGGCAATATTCAATTGATAGATTTCCGCCGCGGTGATGCCGGCAACCGCGGCCAAAGTGCCATCATCAGACCCGGCCACAATGCGCGCTGCTTCAGCATTGCTGGATACCGGAATACGCTCGGCATTGGGCAGGTTGCGCCCCAGCCAGTCGTTACATTGCGCCAAGGCTTGCGCGTGGGCAAATACTTTGGTCACACCGTTGATTTCGTAGCTGTTTTTACGCAATAAATTGTGATGGATGCGCACCACCACTTCACCGCAGGCTTTGAGTGCGGATACGGCCAGCAAATCCAGCGTGCGGCCGATTGAGCCTTCGGTCGAATTTTCCACCGGTGCCACCAAGTAATCAGCTTGGCGCGTTTCCACCATTTTGAAACAATCATCGACAGTGGCGCAGGCTTGGGTATAAGCCGCATGGCCGAAATGCTTGATGGCGGCCTGCTGGGTAAACGTGCCTTGCGGGCCCAAATAGGCGATGGTCAGCGGGCGCTCCACCGCCAGACATTCGCTCATGATTTCCCGGAACAGGCGCGCCACAGACTCATTCGGCAACGGTCCTTGGTTCAATGCCTGAATGCGGCGCAATACAGCGGCTTCACGCTCGGGGCGGTATACCGTGCCGGTGCCCTTGAGTTCGCCAATGGCGCGGGCGTGTCCGGCGCGTTCATTTAACAGGCGCAATACGGTGGCATCGATTTCGTCAATCGCATCGCGGTGGGGTTTTAACTGCTCATCAATCAACATGATGTTTCTCTTGCGAATTCGTGAATGTAGCGATTTTAACATTAAACAGGCCGTCTGAAAGGCTTTCAGACGGCCTGATGCTGGAAATGAAAGCATTAAAGCCCAATGATTGCGTTTAAACGGTATTTCATTGCGCCCTTAACGCAAAATCAATATTTTTATTTAAACTCGCCATGTTTTTTATCATTTTCAATCCATGCTTCATGCGAACACACCCACAGCAGTACAATGCCGCACACTGTGGCCGTGAACATCATCACCGGCATAATCAAGGCCGTGCCGTTGTGCAGCCATGTAGTCAACATGCCCATCACCGCACTAATCACCGACTGGCACACACCCAACACCGCATTGGCGCTGCCGCTTTCTTTCTTGAAATAGCTCATAAAACACGCCTGCGTATTGGCACCGACCAAACCTTGTGTGCCGACGGAAATCATCACACAGCCGACCAATGCCCACATCGGCGGCAAACCGTTCACCCACACCAGCAGCACCATCAGCAAATTAGCGACAAACTGAATGATGATGCCCCATCGCAAAATATTCTGCGGATGAACACCGGTTTTCAAGCGCCATGCCGTCACACGGTTGAACAACGCCATAGTGATGATGTTCAAACCGAAAATCCACGCATAACCGTGTGACGAAACTTCATATAAGTGCATATACACAAACGAAGATTCGGTCAAAAAAGCAAACATCGATGCGAAACTGAACGCTTGGAAAAACAGATAGCCCATCGCACCTTTGTTGCGCAACACATGTTTAAACCTACCGCCGGCCACGGCAAAAATTTCGCGGCTGATTTTATCGGTGCGCGTCGGTTTCTGCAGAAAAAAAGTCACCAACACCAGCAATAACACAGTATAAGCGGTTAAAAACCAGAAAATAGCCCGCCAGCCGCCCAAGCTCTGCAACAGCGCGCCGACCATCGGCGCCATCAGCGGCACAATCATCAAAATGATGCCGATAAGCGCAAACATCTGTGCCGCTTTGCGTCCGTCGTAATGGTCGCGAACCAAAGCACCGACCACAACCACCGTCATACCGGCACCAAACGCCTGCAGCACACGCAAGGTGAGTAATTGCTCGACGTTGCTGATCATCGTCAGCCCCAGCACGCTGATAAAATACAGTGCCAGCCCGACCAGTGCCACCGGCTTGCGCCCTTTGATGTCCGACACCGAGCCGCCGACCAATTGCCCAAACGCCGTGCCGAACAAAAACATACTCAAGCTTTGCTCGATTCGGTGAATATTCGAGCCCAAATTTTCCGCCATTTCAGGAATCGCCGGCAGATAGGCATCGATGGAAAACGGCATCAGCGCAATCAACATCGCCATCAACACCGCCATCTGCTTTTCACCCAAAGGCTTTTTCGCAGCAGTCATAATATCTTCACAAACCGTTTCCGGTAATTGAAAAGTTTGAAATTATAAAAGATTTCAATTTATTCTGAAAGCACAGGCCGTCTGAATAATTTACCGCATGAAGCAGACACGGCTACCGTTTCAGACGGCCTCTTACTCCCAATAGTGGCATGACCGTCAAACCGTCTGAAACCATACGGCAAACGCTTAGACACAGCTGAATATCACGGATTAAAATAGAAACGCCCAAAAAGCGCAGAGAGGACATTTGCCCACTGTTTCGGATATTCGGGAAAATCAAAACAGCGTAGGCTGCAAGTGCCCACCTATGTACAGCTTTTGAGATGCTTACGGCAACACCGGTATTCCCGTGTGCGTGACCACTTCGGGAAGAAGCCCGCTGCTTACGGTGCGTTCGATAAGTCTGAACGACTTTGACCAACAGATTTGGGCAAGTCTGCCGATCTAATCTGAAAGCGGTTTTTTCTTTTTATGTTTATATTTTATGTATTTCCAAAACATAAAATGCATTAGCATAACCACAAGGATGGCTTTGATACCGTCAGAAAAAAAACGGTCGTCTCCCAGAAAATATTTCGCATCGATAATATAAAAGCTCAGAACGAAGTTTATGACGGTAACGATAAAACTGGAGGCGAAACATATAATGGCAAATATCTTCCAGTATCGCCTGCTGAGCCTCATCAGCAAGCGTAAATTCTTCTTATAATTTTCCCAAAATTTTTTCATATCGGCATCCTTTCCGATAATTTGTAAAAATTCCGTATCCTTCACAATATTTTTCAGGATACGGAATGACAATGGTCATTTAATAGCCAAACGATTTTTCACTTACAAATGAACCTAATTTGCCGCCTAAATATCCACCTACGGCACCACCGATATAACCACCCGCAGCCATACCGGCCGGACCGCCAATCGCACCTAATGCCATTCCGGTAAAGGTACCGGCTAATGCGCCCGCTCCCCCTCCGACAAATCCGCCTGTATCCTAAGCAATCGTTTTACCTAAGTCAAAACCGCCGGAAACCTGCTGTAAATCATTCATGCTCAATGTTTGCATATTAAATACTCCTAAATAGTTGAAAAAATAACAGCAAACGTTTTTATCTGTCTGCTGTTATATTGACACTGATAATCCGTATCAGTTTATTTTTTTTGATAACTATTTTATAAGCTTTATTAATAAATGAAAATACCACCCAAATACAATAAAAAACCGCCTAACAAAATTTTCAGGTTGATTTTTTTCGAGAACATAGGTGCCGTCGGACGGGTTCCCGTATCCGATATGCTCAGAGTCGGAGCAATCTTCAAAACCGTCCCGTACTTTCCGGACGGCCTTGTTCCTATCTGTTGCCCTATGTGCGGAAACATAAGAAAATAACTTATTTTTCAAACCATCCAAGCAAAGGAAACCTTCATGACCACCTTCCCTATCGCCCGCGTCGGCGACGTCTCTCTTGAAATCCAAGGCAAAATGGCCAACCGCCACGGTCTGATTGCCGGCGCAACCGGTACCGGTAAAACCGTGACCCTGCGCCGTATGGCCGAAGCCTTCAGCAGCCAAGGCGTGCCGGTGTTTTTGGTCGACGTAAAAGGCGATTTGTCAGGTATTTCCCAAGCCGGTGCCGCCAGCGGTAAGGTGGGAGAGCGCATTGCCGAATTCGGACTGGGCGAAAGCTGGCTGCAAAATTTCCCGGTGCGCTTTTGGGACGTATTCGGCGAAACCGGCATTCCCGTGCGCGTGACCGTATCTGAAATGGGGCCGATGCTGCTGGCGCGCTTGATGAATTTGAACGACACTCAAGAAGGCTTGCTGAATTTAGTGTTCAAAGTGGCTGACGACCGGGGCTGGCATATTTGGGATTTGAAAGACCTGCGCAGCATGTTGAAACACGTTTCCGACAACGCCGCCGAATACCGCACCCAATACGGCAACGTTTCCGCCGCCAGTATCGGCGCGATTCAGCGCCAATTATTGACCTTGGAAAACGAAGGTGCCGACGATTTCTTTGGGGAACCGGCGTTGAATTTGGCAGACTGGATGCAGTCCGAAAACGGCAAAGGCGTGATTAATATCCTGAATTCAGAAAGGCTGATGCGTTCACCGCGTATGTACAGCGCATTTTTGCTGTGGATGTTGGCCGAATTGTTTGAAATGCTGCCTGAAGTCGGCGACCCGGAAAAACCGAAATTCGTGATGTTTTTCGATGAAGCACATTTGATGTTCGACAACGCCGCTACTGCATTGTTGGAACAAGTCGAGCAAGTGGTGCGCCTGATTCGTTCCAAAGGCGTGGGCGTATATTTCGTGACGCAAAATCCGCTCGATTTGCCGGATACCATTCTCGGCCAATTGGGTAACCGCGTACAACACGCGCTGCGCGCCTTCACCCCGCGCGACCAAAAAGCCGTGCGCGCCGCTGCCGAAACTTTCCGCAGCAACCCGAATATCAAAGTCGCCGAAGCCATCGCCGAACTGGGCGTGGGCGAAGCCTTGGTATCCTTCTTAGACGAAAAAGGCATGCCCGCACCGGTGGAACGCGCGTATGTATTGCCGCCGCAATCCGCGTTGGCCCCATTATCCAAAGAAGAGCGCGATGCCTTGTATCAGCGCGATGATCTGTATCCGGCCTACAAAGACATGATCGACAACTATTCAGCTTTTGAAGCCTTAGCCGAACTGGACAGCGAGCAAGCTGCAGCCAAGCAAGCGCAAGAAGCCGCCAAAGCGCAGGCGCAGGCTGAAAAAGAAGCGTCCAAAGCCCAAGCCAATCAAAATCCGGGTTTGCTCGGCGGCTTTATCGGCGGCCTGACGGGCGGCCGTAAAAAATCCGGCCAAGGCGTAGGCTACAATGTGGCCGATGCCGTCGGCAGCCAAATCAACCGCCAAGTGACCAACGCCATTTCCCGCAGCGTGATGGGCATTATTAAAAATCTGTTGAAGTAATGCATACAATAAAGGCCGTCTGAACATTTCAGACGGCCTTTGTTCTTGATTTTTAAGAAATTATCAAACCAATTTTGCCAAATTATCCGCGGTATCCACATTGGCATAAGCAAACGCCAATGCCGACATATAGTATATTAAAATAAGAATTCCCAAATCAACACTGAATATTTAGAGTCCAAAATGTCATACTCAATAGAACTACGAGAAAAAGCATACCAATACTATCAGGCATGCAAAAATGCCAGCGAAGTTTGCAAAGCATACCAAATTGACCCAAAAACATTTCGAAGTTGGAGAAAACGCTATGAGCAAACCGGTTCATTTGAACATCAAGTCAAAGGTGGCAATGCAACCAAAGTCAATAAAAACCTGCTCATAAAATATGTTAAAGAACACCCTGATGCATACCAGCATGAAATTGCAGCTCATTTTGGGTGTACGCCGGCTAATATTTGTTATTTGTTCAAAGTATTGGGTATTACGCGTAAAAAAAGACCACGAGCTACAAAGAACAAAAACCAGAACAGGTAGCCACTTATCAACAAGCATTAAATCAATATGCTGATTATCAAGTTGTTTTCCTTGATGAAACAGGATTTGATACTTTTTACTACCGTCCTTATGCCTATTCACCAAAAGGGCTTCCAGTTAAAGCGCAAATCAGTGGTAAACGATACCAGCGCACATCACTGGTTGCAGCTCAAATCAAAGACCAAAGTAATCTAATTGCACCCATGATTTATTCAGGCACGATGGATAGTCGTTTATTTGAAGCATGGTTTGAAGGCGTATTGCTGCCTGAATTAACTGAACAATCTGTTATTGTGATGGATAATGCTCGCTTTCATCGGATGTCTGTTTTAGCAGAGATTTCAGAAAAAGAGGGGCATAAAATCTTAGCTCTTGCACCTTATTCGCCAGAGCTTAATCCGATTGAAAAAGCATGGGCGAACATTAAAAAGCATCTACGAAAAGTGCTGCCTGAAATAGGCAATTTTATGGCTGCATTAATGAGTAGTTTTTATTTTAATTAACTATATAAGCCGCATGCACATCAGCCGCAGCCACGGTTTTACCGCCGAATTCCAAATCGCATGTCGCGCACGCATCGTGGGCAACGTGGCATTGGTAGCCCAAATCTGCCGCTGCGCGGGTAGCGGCATCGATACACATATGACTCATCGCGCCGATGATCAGCAAGCGCTTAATGCCTTGTTCCTGCAATTGCGCGTGTAAATCGGCGGTAGCGCGGAAGCTGTTGATTTCATGTTTGGTAATCACCGTTTCGCCTTCTTTCGGCTCAAATAATGGATGGAACTGCACGCCTTCGCTGTTTTCCGCAAAAAACGGCGCATTATCGCCGGCAAATACATGGCGCACATGGAGCACAGGCAAGTTTTTGTCACGAAATATCTTCAACAGTTTCGCGCCCTGTTCCGCTGCCGCTTCGGTGCCGGCCAAAGGAAATTTGGCACCTTCAAAGCTCGGGAAATAATCGTTTTGGAAATCGACAATCAATAATGCGGTTTTCATGTTACGGCTCCTTGAGAGGTAAAAGATGGGAATCAAAACCGCAGTCTAGCCGTAATCAAATTAAGATAATAGCGCGTTTTGAATCAAAAAACAAAAGAATCGGGTCAACAATAACCCGATTCTTTTATTGAGGCCGTCTGAAAAGATGATTGGCTTTCAGACGGCCTCCATCACAATCCACTAATCAAATATCCACTTGGGCCGTATCGCCTTCCGCTTCCATCCACGCGCGGCGGCTGGCGGCTTCGCCTTTGCCCATCAGCTTTACGAAAATATCGTAGGTTTCGCCGCTGCTGCCTTCGGGAATCTGCACTTGCAACAGGCGGCGGGTGTCGGGGTGCATGGTGGTGTCTTTAAGCTGGTCGGGGTTCATCTCGCCCAAACCTTTGAAGCGGCTGATGGAATAGGCCGTTTCTTTCACATTTTCTTTTTGCAGGCGCTCTAAAATGCCGTCGAGCTCGGCTTGGTCGAGCGCGTAGAATTTTCGGGCAGGTTTGGATTTGCCTTGTGCATTCACGTCCACGCGGAACAACGGCGGCTGGGCAACATAAATATGGCCGTCTGAAACCAGTTTCGGGAAATGGCGGTAAAACAGGGTCAGCAGCAACACTTGAATATGCGAACCGTCCACATCGGCATCAGACAAAATGGCGATTTTGCCGTAGCGCAAGCCGCTTAAGTCGGGATTGTCGTTCACACCGTGCGGATCGACACCGATGGCCACGGAAATATCGTGGATTTCCGCATTGCCAAAAAGTTGGTCGGGATGCACTTCAAAGCTGTTCAACACTTTACCGCGCAAAGGCAAAATGGCTTGGGTAGCTTTGTCGCGCGCCAGTTTGGCCGAACCGCCGGCCGAGTCGCCTTCAACCAAAAACAACTCGTTTTCGCGCACATCTTCGCTTTCGCAGTCGGTAAGTTTACCCGGCAACACGGCCACGCCGCTGCCTTTTTTCTTCTCGATTTTTTTCACCGAACGCATACGCGCCTGCGCCTGTTTGATTGCCAACTCAGCGATTTTTTTACCCGCTTCGACGTTTTGGTTCAGCCACAATTCCAACGGGTCTCCCGATACGGCGGCCACCAACTTCAGCGCATCGCGGTTGGTGAGTTTGTCTTTGGTTTGGCCTTGGAATTGCGGATCGAGCACGCGCGCGCTCAATACAAAGGCGGCTTTATTGAACACGTCATCGCTTTGTACTTTCACACCGCGCGGCAATAAATTGTGCAGCGTGATGAAATTGTTGACGGCGTTGAACACGGCTTGCTTCAAACCGGCTTCGTGTGTGCCGCCCAACGGCGTCGGAATCAGATTGACATAGCTTTCATTGGCGCAAGTGCCTTCTTCCAGCCAAGTCAGCGCAAAGGCTGCGCCCTCACCCGCGGCAAAATCACTGTCGTGGCCGTCTGAAATATAGTTTTCGCTGGCAAACGGCGGCACTGCTTCCTGTGCTTCGCTGATTAAATCCATCAAATAGCTTTTCAAGCCGTCGGGGTAATGCCATGTTTGGGTTTGCGGTTCGGCTTCGCCTTTGACCGGACGTGTCAGCGACACGGTCACACCGGGCAGCAACACGGCTTTGGCACGTAATAAACGCTCTAATTCGGGAATGCTGTATTGCGGTGATTCGAAATATTTGCCGTCCGGCCACACGTGCACTTCGGTGCCGGAATCTTTGGCCGTGCATTTGCCGATTTCGCTTAACGGCTCAATCACGTCGCCGCCGGCAAACACGATGCGGTGGATTTTGCCTTCGCGTTTGACAGTCACTTCCAAACGTTTCGACAGCGCATTGGTCACCGACACGCCCACGCCGTGCAGGCCGCCTGAAAAGGCATAAGCACCGCCGTCTTTTTTATTGAACTTGCCGCCTGCGTGCAATTGGGTAAACACCAGCTCCACCACCGGCAAACCTTCCACCGGATGCATACCGGTCGGAATGCCGCGGCCGTTGTCGCGCACGGATAAAGAACCGTCGTCGTGTATCGTCACGCCGATTTGGCTGGCAAAACCGCCTAAAGCTTCGTCGGCAGCGTTATCGATGACTTCTTGGCAGATGTGGGTGGGGCTGTCGGTGCGGGTGTACATGCCCGGACGCTCTTTCACCGGTTCCAAGCCTTTTAAGACGGTAATACTGGATTCGCTGTATTGTGTTTTACTCATGTTTTGCTGCGCTGTCTATAATCGTTTGGGCAGTATTCTAACACAATGGCCGCCATTTCAGACGGCCTGCCAAGATTGTTTGCGATAAAATAAAAACGCTTTCAGACGGCCTGAAAGCGTTTGCTTCATTTCTCTTTTTGCTGCTGAATGCGTTGGGCGAATTCGCCGTAAGTTTCCACGCCGCGCACAAAGCGCGATAACTCAGTGAGCGCACCCAAATACACATCACGTTTGAAATCAATCACTTCATCCACCGGTGCCCAATAATCATGCCAACGCCATCCGTCAAACTCGGGATGGTGCGTGGCGCGCAGGTCGACATCGCTCTCGCGTCCGACCAAGCGCAGCAAATACCAAATCTGTTTCTGCCCGCGATATGAACCGCGCCATTCGCGGCGCACCCAGTGCGTCGGCACATCGTAACGCAGCCAGTCGCGCGTGCGGCCTAAAATTTTCACGTGTTGCGGCAACAGACCCACTTCTTCCAGCAATTCGCGGTACATCGCCGTTTCCGGACTTTCGCCCGGCTTGATGCCGCCTTGCGGAAACTGCCACGAATGCTCGCGCACACGTTTGCCCCAAAATACTTGATTCTTATCGTTCGTAAGGATAATACCGACATTGGGGCGATAGCCTTCTCTGTCTAACACGGTTCCGCCCTTTAAAAATTTAATCCGCCGATTTTCCCACAAATCATACGGTTTTGACAAATCAGCACAACATTTCCGAGGCCGTCTGAAAAATTTTATCGTTTGCGAAGAAACCCATAGCTGAAAACACCCGTAAAAGTATCATTTTACCGCTTTTAAACTATTGCAGTTGAAAGGTTTTTAACGTTTAATGCAAGCCTGCTGAATCAAGGGCGGCACGAGGTATCTAGCGCCTGCCGCCCCCACCACAGTTTCCCTTTTGTATGTGGTTTAAAGGTTAAATCCTTTGCCCACCGCTGCAATTTATTCCATTTCCCGACAAAAGGACTGTACACCATGAAAAAAACCTTCCTCACCGCCTGCATCACCCTGGCACTGGCGGCCTGCGGCGGCTCTGAAAAACCGGCTGAAACAACCGCGCCGCAAGCCAGCGAACCGCAACAAGCCGCCCCGCAATCCAGCAATCTGAATATCTACAACTGGTCTGACTATGTCGATCCGCAAACCTTGGCCGATTTTGAGAAAAACAACAACATCAAAGTCCGCTACGATTATTACGACAGCAACGAAGCCTTAGAGGCCAAAGTCTTGACCGGCAAATCCGGTTACGACTTGGTTGCTCCATCGATTGCCAATGTCGGCCGCCAAATCAAAGCCGGCGCGTATCGAGAAATCGACAAGAGCCAGATTTCCAACTACAACAACATCGACCCCGACCTGCTGTCTCTGATGGCCGGCGTCGACCCGGGCAACAAATATGCCGTGCCTTACTTCTGGGGCATCAACACCTTGGCGATTAACAAAGACTTGGTTGCCAAAGCCTTAGGCAGCGATGCTTTGCCTGAAAACGAATGGGATTTGGTATTCAACCCTGAATACACTGCCAAGCTGAAATCTTGCGGTATCAGCTACTTAGACAGCGCTATCGAACAAATGCCGCTGGCCTTGAACTACATCGGCAAAGACCCGAACAGCGAAAATGCCGATGACCTCAAAGCCGCCGTCGACATGATGAAAAAAGTGCGCGGTGACGTGAAACGATTCAGCTCGTCAGGCTACATCGATGATATGGCAAACGGTAACTTGTGCGTGGCCGTGGGTTACGGCGGCGACTTGAACATCGCCAAAAACCGCGCCATCGAAGCAAAAAACGGCGTGGACCTGCAAGTTTTGACTCCTAAGACCGGCGTGGGCATTTGGATCGATTCCTTCATGATTCCGCGTGACGCGCAAAACGTTGCCAATGCGCACAAATACATCAACTACACGCTCGATCCGCAAGTGGCGGCGAAAAACGGCACATTCGTGACCTACGCCCCTGCCAGCCAACCGGCGCGTAAACTGATGGATGCCAAACTTTCAGAAGACACGTCCATCTTCCCAACCAAAGAAGTGATGGACAAAAGCTTCGTGATTTCACCGAAATCACCTGAAACCAGCAAATTAAGCGTGCGTTTGTGGCAAGGTTTGAAAGCCGGTCAATAAGCTAATGCTTCATTAAAAAGGCCGTCTGAAACGGAGTGTTTCAGACGGCCTTTCATTTAACAGTAAAAAAATCAAACAATAGCAAACCTGGCTTTTATTTTATAGTGGATTCACTTTAAAATAGGACAAGGCGGTGAGCCGAAGACAGTATAGATAATACGGCTGGGCGAGCCAACGCCGTACTATTTTAAAGTGGATTCATTATACTTTCAGACGGCCTGTTGTTTACAAAACGGCCTTAATAATCAACAAACCCCAAAATGACGTCATTCCCGCGCAGGCGGGAATCTATTTTTGATGACAACAAACTTAGTTTCTTATCTTTTAAGATGGATTCCCGCCTGCACGGGAATAACGGCCGTTTTAGCGTTTTGGATGCTGATGCGGTTTCACCCCCACTCTTACATCGCACCGTAATTCGGCCCGCTTGCCCCTTCCGGACAAATCCACACGATATTCTGCGTCGGGTCTTTAATATCGCAAGTTTTGCAATGTACGCAATTGGAGGCATTGATTTGCAATTGCGGCGCACCGTTTTCTTCCACAATTTCATACACCGCCGCCGGGCAATAGCGCGTTTCCGGCGAAGCATATTCTTTGTGGTTGATGTCGATCATCACTTGCGGGTTTTTCAAGGTCAGATGGCCGGGCTGGTTTTCTTCGTGCGCGATATTGGCGAGAAATACGCTGCTCAAGCGGTCGAAAGTCAACACGCCGTCGGGTTTCGGATACGCAATCGGTTTGCACGCGGCGGCTTTTTTCAGTTGGTCGTGGTCTTTACCGTGGTGTTTGAAAGTAAACGGCAGCCGGCCTTTGAAAAACAATTGCTCCATACCGGTGTACATCACGCCGAACAGCAAACCCCATTGGAATGATGGGCGGACATTACGCGCGGCATACAGCTCGGTATGCGCCCAGCTTTGGTCGAACAAGGCGCGGTATTGCACCGCCTCTTTACCCTGCTCTACGCTTTCGGCTTCTTCCGAATTATCCAGAACCGGGAACACGGCTTCGGCGGCCAGCAAGCCCGATTTCATGGCGGTGTGAATGCCTTTGATGCGCGGCATGTTTAAGAAACCGGCTGCATCACCGATCAATGCGCCGCCTTTAAATGAGAGCTTCGGAATGCTTTGATAGCCGCCCTCAACCAAGGCGCGCGCACCGTATTCGATGCGGCGGCCGCCGGTAAAGGTATCGCGGATAGCCGGATGGGTTTTGAAGCGTTGAAACTCTTCAAACGGCGACAGATAAGGATTTTGGTAATCCAAGCCGACCACAAAACCGACGGCAACTTTATTGTCGTCTAAATGATAAAGGAATGAACCGCCGTAAGTTTTAGTATCAAGCGGCCAACCGCTGCTGTGCAATACCAGACCTTGTTGGTGTTTTTCCGGCGCGACTTCCCAAATTTCTTTGATGCCGATGCCGTAGGTTTGTGCATCGCTGTTTTTATCGAGACCGAAACGCTTGATGATTTGCTGGCTCAATGAGCCGCGACAGCCTTCGGCAAACAGGGTCTGCTGCGCCCGAAGTTCCATGCCCGGCTGAAAATTGCCGGTCGGCTCACCATCTTTGCCTACGCCCATGTTACCGGTGGCAATGCCCTTCACCGAACCGTCGGCATGATAGAGAATTTCCGAAGCGGCAAAGCCCGGGTAGATTTCCACGCCGAGCTCTTCCGCCTGCTCACCCAACCAGCGCACCAACTCGCCCAAGCTGATGATGTAGTTGCCGTGGTTGTCGAAATTGGGGGTAACCGGTAACGGAACGGCACGTTTTTCAGTCAGGAATAATACTTTGTCTTGGGTCACTTCCACGCGCAGCGGCGCGCCGCGCTCTTTCCAATCGGGCAGCAATTCCGATAAGGCAATCGGGTCAATCACCGCACCGGATAAGGTATGCGCACCCACTTCGGAAGCTTTTTCCACCACGCACACGCTGATTTCGCGGTCGGCTGCTTGGGCAAGCTGCTTGAGCTTTATGGCAGCCGACAAGCCTGCCGGGCCTGCGCCTACAATCACGACGTCGTATTGCATGCTGTCGCGTTCAATGGTTTCTATCATGGTTGGTTCCTGAATTTAAAATGTATATAGATTTTTATATATTATACAGCCATATCATATTGTTACCAAACACTACAAGGCCGTCTGAAAACATGGAATGTTTTTCAGACGGCCTTGTCTTGTTACTTTACCAAGCCATTATTTTTTCATGGCGTCGGTCATGACTTTGACGTTATAGCGGTACATGCCGACATAAGTATTGGCAGGCGCACTGCCCAAAGCATCGGAATACAACTGGCCGCTGACTTTCACGCCGGTTTCCTTGGCTATGCGGTCAATCATGCGCGTGTCTTTGATGTTTTCAGTGAACACGGCTTTAATGCCTTCACGTTTGATTTGGCGGATAATCGAAGCCACAGCTTTGGCTGATGGTTCTGCCGCGCTGCTCACGCCTTGCGGGGCAATGAAACTGATATTATAGCGTTTGGCCATGTAGGCAAATGCGTCATGGCCGGTCAACACTTTACGCTTGTCTACCGGCACGCTGTTAATGGCGGCTTGGGTGTCGCTGTGTAATTTTTCCAGTTGGTTTTGATACGCAGTCAAACGTTGCTCGTAATAGGCTTTGCCGGCAGGGTCGGCTTTAACCAGTGCATCGGATACGTTTTTCGCATACATCACCATCAACACAGGGTCGGTCCAAACATGTGGGTCGAATTCACCGTGGTCGTGGTGGTGATGGCCTTCGCCTTCATCATGATGATGGTGATGGCCGCCTTCCGGTGCTTTCAAAGGTTGAATGCCTTTTGCCGCTTCGGCAAAAGGCACTTTGCTCTGCTGCACGGCGCGGCGCACATCGGCACCTTCCAAGCCCAAGCCGTTCAACAATACCAATTTCGCCGTGCGGATTTTTTTCACGTCACCGCTGGTCATATGATAAGCATGCGAATCTTGGTTAGGACCCACCAGATTGGTCACCGCCACACGCTCGCCGCCGACCTGCTTGGCCACATCACCCAAAATGCTGAAGCTGCTCACCACCGGCAAAGGCGCCGCATAAGCCGCACCGGACAACAACGCCGTAATGATGCCCAATTTCCATTGTTTCATGTTTTATTCCTTTTGATATAACGTAACATTTCAGCCATTTTAAAACAGCCTGCCCGGTTAGGCAAGCAGGCCGTCTGAAAATTTAACCGGCTTTATGACGACGGCGTTTCAACCATTTGATGACCACACCGCCTTCCCGGCCGAACACCACCGAGAATACATACAGCACGCCGCAGCACAAAATAATCGCCGGCCCCGACGGAATTTCAATGTGATAAGAAAACAGCAAGCCGGCAAAACCGCACAGCAGCGCAATCAAAGCCGCCATCGAAATCATCATGCCCATGCTTTTCGCCCACAAACGCGCAGTAATCGCTGGCAGCATCATCAGGCCGACAGACATCAATGTACCGAGTGCTTGGAAACCGGCGACCATGTTCATCACCACCAGCACCAAAAACAGCACATGCCAAAAACCGCCCTTGCCGTTAACCGCCTTTAAAAACAGCGGATCAATGCTTTCCAACACCAGCGGACGGTAAATCACTGCCAACGACAGCGCGGTAACCGAAGCGGCTGCCGCAATCAGCGTCAAAGCGGCCACATCCACCGCCAACACCGAGCCGAACAGCAAATGCAGCAAATCGACGCTGTTGCCGTTTTTGCTCACCAACACTACACCAATGGCCAAACTGGTTAAGTAAAAAGCAGCGAAGTTGGCATCTTCTTTCAAGGTAGTAAAACGGCTCACCAATCCGGCCAGCAAGGCCATCAACAAACCGGCCACGAAGCCGCCGATGCTCATTGCAGGCAGGCTTAATCCGGCAAACATATAGCCGATGGCTGCACCGGGCAATACGGCATGGCCCAAGGCATCGCCGACCAAACTCATGCGGCGCATCACCAAAAACACGCCCACCGGTGCGGCGCTCAAGGCCAAACAGAAAATCGATGCCAGCGCATAGCGCATGAAATCGAATTCAACAAAAGGCCCGATGAACAATTCTTGAAAATTCATGATGGATTTCTGTGATAGGCCGTCTGAACATCATCTGATACTTTCAGACGGCCTGAATATTGAGATATGGTTTCAAACGTTTCATTCATTTATTTGAGGCCGTCTGAAACATTACGCCGCGCACCAATCGGCCCGTTCTTGCTGCTGCATGGCGGCATTGGCTTGCAGCAGATATTGGCCGGTCAGCACGTTTTCCGTGGCACCGGCGGCGATTTTTTCCCGCGCAATCAGCAGAGTTTCAGGAAAATACGCACGCACCTGCTCATAATCGTGTAACACCGCAATCACTGCCTGGCCGCTTTGATGGCAGCGGCGCAACACGTCGAGCAAAGCATAAGTGGTACGCGCATCGATGTGGTTAAACGGCTCGTCCAGCAGCAAAAATTTGGCGTTTTGCGCCAACATACGGGCAAACAATACACGCTGGAATTGGCCGTTGGACAAATGCGCGATGCTGCGCCGGGCAAATTCGTGCATTTCCACACGCTCGAGCGCTTCATACACCCGTTTGCACTGCGCCGCTTTCATACGGCCGAAAAAGCCGATTTCATACCACAAACCCATCGCCGCCAATTCAAATACAGTCATCGGCTGTGTTCGGTCAACTTCGGCCTGCTGCGGCAGATAGGCGATGTCTTTACGCTGCAAACCCGCCCACTGCACCGTGCCGGTTTCCGCTTTTTCCAAACCCATCACTGCTTTCAACAGCGTAGACTTGCCCGCGCCGTTAGGGCCGAAAACCGCCCACATGCCGTTATCGGGAAATTCCATCGACACATGATGCACCGCCGGACGGCGTTGGTAGCTGACGGTTAAGTTATCGACGACAATGCTCATGTGCCGACCGCCCAAAAATAAATGCCCCACAGCGCGCCGAGTGCGGCCAGCGCAATCAACAGCCGTTGGAACAATCCGGTTAATAAAATCGAATTCATGGCCAAACCAATGTTTTCAGACGACCTCTGACAGGCCGTCCGAATAAATAGAAAGTTGTTAATGATACTGTATAACATTATGCTTGTAAATCTGATTCTTCCGCTACAAATCACTACATAATTTGGGTTAAAATATGCCCTTTCACGCCAGACATCCGAAAGCACGCATCATGTCCGCCCCCTTACTCAACGAAAAATTAAACACCGAGACCGCCCGCATCGCATGGGCAGAATTACAGCCCCATTTCGCCCGCGGTGCGGCGGTGTATGTCGCACCCGGTTTAGATTTGATTGAAATCGCCCGTTACGTTGCCGACGATGCCGCCGCCAAGCTGCGGCCCTTGATGGCAGACGGCAAATTTGGCGTGGTCAGAGAAGACCAAGCGCGTGCGTTTTATGCCGATAATCAGGAAATGTGGGCAGTGGTAGTCGCGCCTTGGGTGTTGGTGCAGCCTGTGGTTGAGGCCGTCTGAACGTATTGTTTTCGAGATTTTCTTAACTTTTTTCAATTGGTGTTTTCAGACGGCCTGACTATCCGTGTTTGGCCGTCTGAAACATTCAATCCCGTCCCCAACTACCGTTTTGATTGACTTCTGCGGCTGTTCATTCCCTCACCCAAGCCTTATAATCCACTGTTATCAACTATCCTTGCGGGATTCGTCATGACATCAAACAAACTTTCCACCGCCGCCAGCGGCCTGATTTGGTTCGGCGCGGCAGTTTCTCTGAGCGAAATCCTGACCGGCACATTTCTCGCGCCTTTGGGCTGGGAACGCGGCATGCAGGCAGTGATTCTCGGCCACATCATCGGCTGCGCCTTATTTTTCTGCGCGGCATTAATCGGTGCGCAAACCGGCAAAAGCGCAATGGAAACGGTGCAGCGTTCGTTCGGCATACGCGGTTCGGTATTGTTTTCCAGCGCCAACGTGTTGCAACTTATCGGCTGGACGGCAATTATGATTTACACCGGTGCACAAATCGCGGCAGCGTTGAGTGATTCCCTGTGGGGCTTCGGCTCGCAAACGGTTTGGGGCATTGTCATCGGCCTGATGATTGTCGGCTGGCTTTACCGGGGCGGCAGCGATGTGGGCTTATTGAAAAAAATCTCGCTGGGTTTGATGCTGTTGGTAACTGTGTGGCTGAGCGTGCGTGTGTTCGGCAACTCCGGCGGCATGCAACCGGTTGAAGGGCAAATATCGTTCGGCCTGGCAGTCGAACTTTCTGCGGTCATGCCTTTGTCTTGGCTGCCACTGGCTGCCGACTACACCCGCCGCGCGGCCAAACCGAAAGCCGCCACCATTGCTGCGGCTTTGGCTTATTTTGTGACCAGCACATGGATGTATTTACTGGGCTTGGGCGCTGTATTATTTTTGCAGGAATCGGATATTGCCAAGATTTTTCTGATGTCTGGTATCGGCATCGGCGGCGTGTTGGTGGTGATTTTATCCACCGTCACCACCACTTATTTGGACGCTTATTCCGCCGGCGTGAGCAGCAAAACCATTTTCGGCAAAGCCAATGAAATCCACGTCGGCGCGGTGGTGGCCGTTATCGGCGCCCTCTTGGCCGTTACCCTGCCCGTAACCCGGTTTGAAAACTTCTTGCTGATGATTGGTTCGGTGTTTGCTCCAATGGTGGCGATTTTGATTGCCGACTATTTTGTGTTGAAACACGACGCATCACAGCATGAATTCGATTTCGTCGGTTTAGGATTATGGCTGGCCGGTTTCCTGCTGTACCGCAATTTCTTAACCGGCGAAACACCACTGGGCATTACTTTTCCGGTGATGGCGGTAATTTTTGCAGTGACGATTATTGTGCGCAAATTGATTGATGTGCGCGTGGGCGTGACGGCGGAATAAAGCAATTACAAATGTTCCAAGGCCGTCTGAATGATTTGTTTTCAGACGGCCTGAAACTTTTGTCTCCCCAAAAAAATCCTCTAAATTCCCCTAAACCGAATTTAGAGGATTTTTTTTTGGGCAGCTTTTTCCAACAAACCGCCCAAACCATCATTACCATAAACGGCTTCGACCGCTTCCCGCTGCTCAAAATCAACCAAATCATCAATTGGCAACCCATCCATACCTATCTTGAGCAACAAAAAAAACGCTCCATCCGCGGCCGTCCGGCCTATTCTGCCCTCCATGTTCAAAGCCGTCCTGACCGGCCGATGGCACAGCCTCTCCGTCCCCGAACTCGAACATAGCCTGATTACCGTATCGTCCCCAACCTCTTCTGCGGCTTTGGCGAACCGGACATTCCCGATCACAGCACACTCTGCCGCTGCCGGTTGGCGCAAGACCAAACTTTGCCTTATCCGTCGGAACCGATTAACCGACAAAGGCTCAAAGTAGAAAAAGCCGCCGCCGTTATTGCCGCCGCCATCATCCAAACTGCCGGCGGCAAACAACGTCAGACTATTGAAACCGATGAGAAGGTATCACCGGCGAAACCTCCCCCGGCAAAGACAAAGACGCCCGTCGGATAAAAAAGACGGCAAATTCAAACCAGCTGTAAACAACACCCCCGTACCGGCCAAGAAGGCTATACCGGCCAACTGCATGTCAACCCTGCCAACAAACACGAGTGCCGCCACTTAGACGGCACAGCCGAATACACCGCCGTATATGCCGGCAAAGCTGCGGCAGCAAAGCCAATCGGGAATGCTTAAACAACAAAAAACTTTCGGACGGCATTATGGGTAAAGCCCGCCGTGGCCGCCCCTTAACAGACGAAGGCAAACAACGCAACCGATACTTATCAAATACCCGTTATGTGGCGGAACAGAGCTTCGGTACATTGCACCGCAAGTTCCGCTGCCATAGGGCAACATATTTCGGCTTACGGAAAGCGAATGCACAAAGTCATTGGAAAGCGGTGTTTGAATTTGCCCGAAGCGGCAAATAAACTCAGCCTCGTTGCGCCTGCTGCCGAAAAGGGAGCACCCGGGAAAGCGGGCGCTTGGGTGGCAGGATTCGGGGGAGTTTAGGGAAATCTGTGTGTTTGGAGGGGAAATAAAGGTTAATTGATAACTCAAGTAATCTTTATTGTTTGGGAAAGGGAGTTTTGCACAGGTCTCGGCCTATTTATTTTCACTTTCCCCCTCATCAAAGATAAAAAAGGCCGTCTGAAACATTTCTGTTTCAGACGGCCTTTCAGCCATCACGTTAATCAGTGTGGCAATTCTCCATTTTTCACTTTATGTTTAAAGTCGCGGGTTTCGCTGACAATCACTTTGGACAACAGCAACAAGGCAATCAAGTTTGGAATTGCCATCAAGCCGTTGAAGGTGTCGGCTGCCAACCAAACCAAATCCAAGCTCAATACGGTACCGAGCATTACGGTGGCAACATAAAACACGCGGTAGATATTGGCAAAGCCGTCGCCGAATACATAAGTCGCGCATTTCTCACCGTAGTAACACCAGCCCAAAATGGTTGAGTATGCGAAGAAAATCAAACCGATGGTCACGATCCAACCGCCCGCGCCCGGCAATAATTGCTGGAAGATTATCGTGGTCAAGGCAGCACCGCTCAACTCCGGTTTTACAAATTCACCGCCCGCCCCCATCAAGCCTATTACCAACACGATACCGGTAATCGAACACACCACGATGGTATCCAAAAAGGTACCGGTCATCGACACCAAAGCTTGGCGCACAGGGTGGTCGGTTTTGGCCGCAGCTGCCGCAATCGGCGCCGAACCCATACCGGCTTCATTAGAGAACACACCACGCGCCACACCGTAACGAATCACCATACCGAGCGCACCGCCGGCTGCTGCTTCACCGGTAAACGCGTCACGCAAAATCAGGCTGACTGCCGGTGCAACCATGTCCAAGTGCATCAGGATAATGAGTAAACCACCCAACACATACAATACCGCCATCATCGGTACAATCACCGAAGCCGCTTTGGCAATACCGCGGATGCCGCCCAGTACCACAATCGCGGTCAGCAAAGTCAATACCGCGCCGGTCAGGCCAGGCGTAATATTAAAGCTGGCGTGCACGGCTTGCGCCACTGAGTTTGACTGTACCGAACTACCGATACCGAACGATGCAAACGTACCGAACAGCGCAAAGGCATACGCCATCCATTTCCACTTGTTGCCCAAACCTTTTTCGATATAATACATCGGGCCGCCGGACATCTCGCCTTTTTTGTTTTGCACACGGTATTTCACTGCCAACACGCCTTCGCCGTATTTGGTAGCCATACCGAAAATGGCGGTAACCCACATCCAGAACACAGCACCCGGACCACCGACTATCACCGCAGTGGCTACACCGGCAATATTACCGGTACCGATGGTGGCCGATAAAGCCGTCATCAGCGCACCAAAATGGGAAATATCACCTTCATGGTCTTGGTCGTCTTTTTTAGGATGCGGGCAGAACGCTTGTTTTAATGCATAGCCCAGCATGCTGAATTGCAAGCCTTTTAGCATAACGGTCAACACTACACCGGTACCGACCAGCAACACCAGCATGATCGGACCCCACACCCATCCGCTGACCACGTCGAAGAATGATTTCAATGCCTCCATCAGCATTCTCCTCTGCCATTTTTGTTAAGATGGATTGATTTCAGCATAAAGAGTTAATTTTTGCAATGTTATGTACACAACTTATGTTGCAAATCAGGAATGTTTTGGTTTTTTATTTAGCTAAGCCTTTATTTTAAAATAAAAAATAAAATACTAAAATCATGATGATTTTTAGCAAATTTTCAGAATAATTTAGAAAATAATGTTGAAATAAGCAACAATTTATTAAAAATGCCGTCTGAAACCAGTTCCAGACGGCATTTCAATGTTAATTACTGCAAGGTAAAGCCTGCTTTAAAATCCAATTTCGGCACACCGACAATAAAGCGTTTACCGATGCTGTTTTCAAATTCATACGCGCCTTCAATGCTACCCCAAGGCGTACTGATTTGCGAACCGCTGTTGTATTCGTATTCTTCGCCCGGATACAAGACCGGTTGTTCTTCAACCAAACCCGGATGGCCGACCGATTCTGTTTCACCATGTCCGTCGGTAATTTCCCAGAAACGCTGACGCAAGGTTACCACCTCGTCGCTTCGGTTGCAGATGGTAATGACGTAATTAAAGGCATAACGGTCGCGATAAACATCGCTTTGCCCAGCCACATAACGTGACTGTACATTGATTTCAATTTGATTCATGTTGTTTACCCCGTATGGTAATATTTTTTTAGTGAATTTTATAAAAAGCCATCATCAGATAACCTGCATTTTGCCGGGATATGCTTCCGGTCAAAATGTCGGATTGTTTACACAATCCACGCCGCGATATTCAAAACAATCAACGCCATGAATGCCGCGATGATATCATCCAGCATGATGCCCAAACCGCCGTGTATGCGGGCATCAAACCATTTAATCGGCCACGGTTTAATGGCATCAAACAAGCGAAACACAACAAACGCCGCCAGCCACCAATGCCATTTAAACGGCACAAATGCCAAAACCAACAGCATGGCTACAATTTCGTCCCACACAATGCCGCCGTAATCCTGAATGCCTAATTCTTTTTCGGCATGATTACAAATCTGAATGCCCCATACAAACAGACCCGCGCAAACCAATGCTAACCACCAACCGGTAATACCGAGCAAAGCCAGCACAAACGCAATCGGTAAGGCCGGAAGTGTGCCGAAGGTTCCCGGCGCAACCGGCGCCAAACCGCAGCCGAAACCGAATGCCAGAAAGCACAGCGGCTTTTGTTTCAACCATGAAAACGTTGGTCTAAAATCAGCCAAAATGATCAAATCCTAAAGAAGTTAATGCAATTTCCATGCCGTCTGAAACAGAGTTTACCACTTTCAGACGGCATGCATCGGTAATTCTACCGATGCGCGTAATCGGTGTGTTGCTTTTTTGCGCAGCCTCCAACAATGCTTCGCGGCAATGTTGCGGCGCAGTAAACACCAATTCATAATCATCGCCACCGGCTAAGGTGTATTGCAGCCATTGTTCACGCGGCAATGCAGTTTTTAATGAGGGCAACGTCGGCACCTCATCCGCCCAAATTTCCGCACCGACATTTGAAGCTGTCAAAATATGGCCGATATCTTGGGCTAGGCCGTCTGAAACATCTTGCGCAGCATGCGCCACATTCAATATCGCCCGCCCCAACGCCACACGCGGCATGGGCCTTAATAGCTCAGCTTCACACCGCCGAAAAACTTCAAACGGCAAATCGCACCGTTTCAACAAATAATTCAAAGCTGAAGCAGCCAGACCAATTTTCCCGGAAACCCAAATATCGTCGCCGGCTTTTGCCGCATCACGACGCAACGCCTGTCCTTGCGGCAGCTCACCTGCAATCGTGACATTAAAAACCAAATCGCCGCGTGTCGTATCACCACCGATTAAGGTCACACCGAAGCGTTGCGCCAAATCAAAAAGGCTGTTGCAAAAACGACTCAACCAATCTTTATCCAATTCAGGCAGCCCTGCACTCAATAAAGCCCATTTTGGTTTCGCTCCCATCGCAGCCATATCCGAAATATTAACCGCCAGCACTTTCCATGCTAAATCCTCAGGCTCTACATCTTCAAAAAAATGCCTGTTTTTCAGCAACATATCCGAACTAAAACACAAGTCATACCCTGCTTGCGGGCGCACAATTGCTGCATCATCACCAATACCCAGCACAACTTGATGGTCTTGCTGCCGGTTTTGCAGGTATTTTCGAATAAAATCAAATTCCGTCATTCAGGCTTCCTAAAAAAGTAAACCACATTACAAAAAAGGAAACAACTCTAACCGTGTTTTAAAAAATTATTTTTATACAAATGATTGAATTGTCTAATCTATCTTTATTATTTTATCTCAAAACCAATTGTCTGCGCTGACATTGAATTAAGCCATTGCGTTTATAATTCAGACGGCCTGAAATCGACATAAACCCAATTTACCATCAATATTGAATATTGCCAGCAATAAAATACAAATAAAAACCCCGCCGAAGCGGGGTTTATTCAAAACCTAATTAAGGTTTGGTGTAGCCATGTACACGGCTGTGTGGAGAAGGGATCCAACCATCATCAACAGCAGGACGTTCACCTTGTACAGTACCAGGAGCAATTTGCTTAGTTACCACACTACGGATTTTCACATCAACGCGACGATCCGGTTCGATACATGCAATCAGAGCAGCACGACGTTTCGCTTTAGAAACTTTTTTACCCAAGTTAGCTACTTCGGCTTCACAAGTTGCAGTCATTTGAGTTTGAGATTCGCCCAAACCTACAGCAGAGATTTTGTTAGAAGCAACACCGCGGTTAACCAAGTAGTT
Source organism: Neisseria yangbaofengii (assembly GCF_014898075.1). Lineage (NCBI taxonomy): Bacteria > Pseudomonadati > Pseudomonadota > Betaproteobacteria > Neisseriales > Neisseriaceae > Neisseria > Neisseria yangbaofengii. Next base: position 582,890 of record NZ_CP062976.1, on the reverse strand, counting down.
AGCCACGACATTAGCACGACGCTCAGACAATGCTTGGTTGTATTGCTCAGAACCCATAAAGTCAGTGTGGCCTTCAACACGTACGGTTTGTACGTTGCTGTTGCTCAGGCGTTGGGCCAAAGCGTTCAGGTTTTCTTGAGCTTCAGGACGCAAGACGTCTTTATCAAAGCCGAACAAAGTCTTAGCAGACAATGAAACAGTTTCATCAGCGTATTCCGGCTCTTCAACTTTAGCAACGGCATCACCACATTCAACACGGCCTTGAGTGGCTTTGTCGAAGTAAGTGTTTTTCCAGCACTCGCCGTAGCTGTTGCGCACGACTTCTTGAGATTTGCTGCTTACGGTGTAACCGTGTTTGGTATGCGCTTCACTTGCCATTGCGGTGCCAGAAGCCACCAAGGCAACGAACAATGCGCTTAATTTCAGCTGTTTGGTCATTTTATTCCCTCATCAAAATTGTTATGCAACGGATACTGTAATGCGCCGCTGCAACTTTACCAATATACAGGCCGCAGCATATAAAATGGCGGCAAATCGGATATATCAGGTTGCACTATAAAGAAGCCGAGGGCAAACTGTCAATACTCGATGCCTCTTAACAATCATGAAACTGCCTGCTTCCTGATTGCCAATCATGCCGAAAAATCAATCTTGTGTCATTTATTTATGGATAAATCCCCGTAAGGTTTACGCTATCGTTGCGCAAAAGCAACAACCATTTCAAAGTATAACTGTTCCTTTTTAAGACTTTCTCATATCGAATTCAGATACTTCTTGAAAAAACAAAAACTTCCCAAAGAAACCCGATTCCCGCCGACAAATTAAATAAAATATGCTAAATTACGCCATATTGTCGCACAATGCCCACAACTCAAACACCATGAAATTACAACAGTTACGCTACGCGCTCGAAGTTTACCGCCATAATCTGAATGTTTCCGAAGCAGCCGACGCGCTGTTTACTTCCCAACCGGGAATTTCCAAACAAATCCGATTATTGGAAGAAGAACTGGGCATTCAGATTTTCATCCGCAGCGGCAAGCGTGTGGTCTCGGTTTCGCAGCCAGGTAAAGCAGTGTTGGAAATTTCCGAGCGTATTTTGCGGGATGTGCAAAACATCAAAAATATCGGCAGTGAGTTTACCGGCCATGACAGCGGCGCACTCACCATCGCCACCACTCACACACAGGCGCGCTATGCCCTGCCACATATTGTGGCTGACTTTGTGAAACATTATCCCAAGGTTAATCTTACTATCAAACAAGGCAGCCCTTCGGCGATTGCGCAAATGGTCAGCAACGGCGAAGCCGACATCGCCATCATTACCGAGAAGCTCGACGATCACCCTGAATTGCGCAAACTCAACTGCTACGACTGGAATCATGCGGTGGTGGTGCCGAAAAACCATCCTTTGCTCGATTGTAGAAATCCGCTCAGCATTGAAGATTTGGCCGGCTTCCCGTTGATTACTTATGAATTCGCCTTCCATTCCGGCAGCAGTATTGCACGCGCTTTTGCCAAAGCCAAGCTGGAGCAGCCGGAAGTCGCTTTGGCCGCAGCTGATACCGATGTACTGAAAACATATGTCAAACTGGGCTTGGGTGCGGGCTTGATGGCGAAAATGGCTTATGACCCGCAAGCCGATCAGGATTTAGAATTGATTGATGTTGCTCATTTGTTCGAGCCGTCGCCAACTTGGATTGCTATCCGTTCCGATACTTATTTGCGCGGCTATACTTATGACTTTATCGAAATGTTCGCACCGCATTTAAACCGCGAGACCATCGACCGCATCTTGTATGCACCGATTGTGGAAGACTTCTCTATTTAAAGCGTTTGTCTGCCCGGAGGCATAAAAAGGCCGTCTGAAACCAAAATGTTTCAGACGGCCTTTTTATGCCTCAACCTTACACGGCATGCGCACAACCGGATACCATTTTTTTCAAAGCCTGTGAATCAAGAATCTTAATGTGTTTGTGTTCCACTTCAATCAAGCCTTCGTGATGGAACTTCGACAGTGTGCGGCTGACTGTTTCCAGTTTCAAGCCCAAATAGCTGCCGATTTCTTCACGCGACATACGCAAAATGAAATCATTGGCGGCAAAACCACGCGAATACAAACGATTCGACAAATTCAACAAAAACGCGGCCAAACGCTCTTCGGCACGCATATTGCCTAACAACAACATTACGCCTTGATCGCGCACGATTTCGCGGCTCATCAAGCGGAAAAAGTGTGTTTGCAGGCTCGGAATGTTTTGACCTAACTCCTCCATGTGTGCAAACGGCAATTCACACACTTCACTATCTTCCAAGGCTACGGCATCACAGCTGTGGACATGCGAACAAATGCCGTCCATACCAATCAGCTCGCCCGACATAAAGAAGCCGGTCACCTGGTCACGCCCGTCTTGACTCGCCACTGTGGTTTTAAAGAAACCGGCGCGAATGGCAAACAAAGAAGTAAACGGCTCACCGGCACGGAACAGATATTCGCCTTTTTTCAGACGGCGGCTCTGACGGATCACGGCATCCAATTGGGAAAATTCGTTAGGCAACAAACCAACCGGCAAACAAAGTTCACGCAAAGAACACGTCGAACACAATGCTTTCAATTGATGTGTAGAATTGTGTGTGGCCATAAAATAAAAATACCTTTTTTATAAAACTTCTTGCCCTGACTAAGCTTATCTTGACTCATATCAAGACAGGTTTATCATAATGTGGCATTCTAGCAAACTAAATCGAATTTTACTAATTCGTTAAACAAAATATAGACACAACACGACCATCATGAAAATAATCTCAATAAAAAACAACGATATACCAGAGTTTGACCGCGACTTGATTGCCAAACTTCCGGCAAGTGGCCCACGCTATACTTCTTACCCTACTGCCGACCGCTTCCACGATGGCTTTCGCGAAGCCGAATACACCCATGCACTGCACTTACGCGGTTTGGGCGCGCTCAACAAGCCTTTATCGCTTTATATTCACATTCCGTTTTGCAATACCATCTGCTATTACTGCGGCTGCAACAAAATCATCACCAAGGATAAAACCCGTGCCGATGCTTATATTGAGTATCTCGAGCGTGAAATGGAGCTGCTCGCCCCTCATCTCAACGGCCGCCATCAATTAGCCCAACTTCACTTCGGCGGCGGCACCCCGACCTTCTTGAACGACGGCCAACTCGAACGCGTGTTTGAGATGATTCGCAAACATTTCCAACTCATACCCAACGGCGAATATTCCATCGAAATCGACCCGCGCAAAGTCAGCCGCGAAACAGTACACAAACTCGGCAAGCTCGGTTTCAACCGCATGAGCGTGGGCATTCAGGATTTCGATCCGAAGGTGCAAGAAGCGGTGAACCGCATTCAAAGCTTTGAAGAAACCAAAGAAGTGATTGATGCCGCCCGCGAAGCCGGCTTCAAATCTGTCAGCGTCGATTTGATTTACGGCTTGCCGCATCAATCGGTAGAGAGTATGAAAGCCACCATTGATACCGTGCTCAGCCTCGATCCCGACCGCTTGGCACTGTATCACTATGCCCACCTGCCGCATATTTTCAAACCACAGCGCCGCATCGACACCAATGCCGTACCGGGCAGTGAAGAAAAGCTCGACATGCTGCAATACTGCGTACAAACCCTGACCGGCCGCGGCTATGTGTTTATCGGCATGGATCACTTTGCCAAACCTGACGACGAGCTTTCTATCGCCCTGAAAGAAGGCTGGTTGCAACGCAATTTCCAAGGCTACTCAACCTATGCCGATTGCGATTTGGTGGCCATCGGGGTTTCCAGTATCGGCAAAATCGGCAGCACTTATGCCCAAAACGAGCGCGGCATCGAAGCCTATTACGCCGCCATCGATGAAGGCCGGTTGCCGATTATGCGCGGCTATCAGTTGAACCAAGACGACTTATTGCGCCGCAACATCATTCAAGATTTGATGTGCCGCTTTTCATTGGATTTCCAAATTTACGAAAGCGTGTTCGGCATTCCGTTTCACCAATATTTTGCTGATGAATTGGCCGACTTGCAGAATCTGGCCGAACTGGGCTTGCTACGCTTGAAGCCTCACGGGCTGACCGTTACCCCGAAAGGCCGTTTCCTGATCCGCAATATTGCCATGGTATTCGACTACCATTTGCGCCACAAAGAAACCACGGCGAAATATTCGCAAACCGTGTAAACCGTTCAGCCTCATCACAAGGCCATCTGAAACACATTCGGCTTTCAGACGGCCTTTTTCGTATCTCATTGACTTCGCATGAATAACCGCCTACCATGGCAGAAAAATGACATTTTTTCCTGCCATGCAACAGCCCGACTTTTTCACTATTCCCAGCCCGTGTACCGGCGTATGCGAAGCCAATGCCAAAGGCTATTGCAAAGGCTGTTTGCGCAGTCGTGAAGAACGGCTCTATTGGCAGCAGATGAGCGACGACCAAAAACACCAAGTCATGCGTTTGTTGAGTATGCGCAAAAACAAAATCCGCAACCGCAAACTCGACTTACTCGCCCCTGCCGATGCTTCTTCTGCCGAACAAATCGGTTTCGATTTTTAAGATAATCTACATACAACAAGGCCGTCTGAATATTCCGACGGCCTTAGTTTTTTTTATATAATCAACCCGACAAATCCTGCTACCAACGACATAATAAAATTCACCATCGGCCCGATCACCGACCACAACACGCCTGTCATCAACAGAATCAGAATAATCCATGTGCCGTAAGGCTCGAGCTTTCGGTATTGCATGGATTGCTTTGCCGGTAAGAAACTATCGACAAAGCGGCTACCGTCCAAAGGCGGCACCGGCAGCATATTCAGCACAAACAACACCGCATTAATCGAAATACCGTATTGCGCCATTTTTGACATCGGAAGCTGATACGATTCAGGCGCATACACAGCCGCCACCGCCACCAATCCCCAACCGAACGCCATCACCAGGTTCGACAACGGCCCGGCAATTGCCACCGTGCGCATACCCAAGCGCACATCACGGAAATTGCGCGGAATCACCGGCACCGGTTTCGCCCAGCCGAACATAAAACCGGTGGTAAAAAACAATACCGCCGGCACTACAACCGTGCCAATCGGATCGATGTGCGCTAACGGATTCAGCGTCAGCCTGCCCATTTGCTCGGCGGTATGGTCGCCCCAATACCGCGCCGCATAGCCGTGCGCCGCTTCGTGCACCGTAATCGCCAGCAACACCGGCAGCACCGCCAGTAAAAAAATGCCTAAATCAAAATTCTGAAACATGGTTTTTGCTCCGAGGAAAGCCGTTTTTGGGACACAACTTTTCCAATATCAAGGCCGTCTGAACCGCCAAATAGTCAAGAATATAACAGATTTTGCAGATATGGGCATAAAGTAGGGATTCAAGGCAGTGCAAAGGGTTTGAAAACACTTACGTTCTTAATACAAAATCTGCCGCCGCTTGCGCATGCAACGCCGCAGTATCGAAAAACGGTAACTCATGATCACCTTGGCGAATCAAAAGGCCGATTTCAGTGCAGCCTAAAATCACACCTTCCGCTCCCTGTTCAGCCAAATACTGCACAGTATCCAAATAAAAATCACGGCTTTCGGGCAGAATTTTCCCCAAACACAGTTCTTCAAAAATAATGCGGTGGACTTCCGCTTGTGCCTGCCCATCAGGAACCACCATCTCTACGCCACGCTGCTTGAGGCCGTCTCTGTAAAACGCATCCTGCATAGTAAATGCCGTTCCCAAAACGCCTGCCTTTTTAATGCCCTGTGCCTTAATCACTTCAGCAGTGGCATCGAGTATGTGTAAAAACGGTATTTTCACGGCTGCCTGAATTTCGGCCGCATTTTTGTGCATGGTATTGGTTGCCAACAAAATTCCTTGCGCACCAATGCTTTCGAGCTTAACCGCCGCTTCTGCCAGAATTCCGCCCGTTTCCTGCCATGCGCCGCTTTTCTGGAGCCGTACGATTTCTTCAAAATCGACACTCAGCATCACCATCGGCGCAGAATGATTGCCACCTGCTTTCTGATTCACCAAGCGATTGATTTCCTGATAGTAAATCACCGTACTTTCGGGCGACATACCGCCGATAATGCCTAAGGTTTTCATAAGTTCCCTTTCTCCTTAACGATTTTATGTATCAAGCCGTCTGAAAGATCCCTTTTCAGACGGCCTTTTCTCATCATATTTTACAACCCAAACAAACCCTTATCGCCCTTGCCTTCACGAAGCAATTCCGTGCCGTCGGTCATGTCAATCACGGTGGTCGGCTCGGTGCCGCACCAGCCGCCGTCAATCACCAAATCGACGCTGTGTTCCAAACGGTCGCGGATTTCGTAAGGGTCTGTCAACGGTTCGTCGTCTTCGGGCAGCATTAAGGTGCAGCTTAACAAAGGTTCGCCCAATTCTTGCAGCAAAGCCAAGGCGATTTTGTTGTCGGGTACACGCAGGCCGATGGTTTTTCGTTTCGGGTGCATGGTGCGGTTAGGTACTTCTTTGGTAGCTTCCAAAATAAAGGTGTAGCTACCCGGCGTGGCCGCTTTGAGTTGGCGGAACTGGCTGTTGTCCACTTTGGCATAAGTGCCTAATTCGCTCAAGTCGCCGCACATCAAGGTCAGGTGGTGTTTTTGGTCGATTTTGCGGATCTGCAGGATTTTTTCCATTGCGTTTTTGTCGCCCAATTGGCAACCCAGCGCGTAGCAGGAATCGGTGGGGTAAACAATCACGCCGCCATTGCGCACGATGTCGGCGGCTTGCTTAATCAGGCGGTCTTGCGGATTGTCGGGATGGATGGCGAAAAATTGTGCCATGTTTGTGTCCTTTGCGTTTAATGTTTTTGGTTCGGCGCATATTGTAAAACTTATTGATTGAAAAGACAAAAGGCCGTCTGAAAGTTTTTGGGTTCAGACCGCCTTTTGTCTACGCAAACAAGTAAACATCACTTTTTTAACACTATCGTGAAAATATTTTCTGAATTTCAATTTATCGGATTTATTGACTACTTCTGTAGATTTGATGTTTGCGCTTTATGGACGCAAAGCCGCCTGTTTTTTCTTTGTTTCACCAAAGAAAACGAAGTTTCCAAAGGAAGCAGAGTTTCTGCGAAGCTAAAACGAAGTTTCCGAAGGAAGCAGAGTTTCTGCGAAACTAAAACGAAGTTTCCGAAGCAAGCAGAGTTTCTGCGGAGCTAAAACGAAGTTTCCGAAGCAAGCAGCGTTTCTGCGGAGCTGAAACGAGGTTTCCGTCAGAAAGCAGAATTTCTGCGAAGCTGAAAGTAAACAAAAGAAAGGCGGCCGCAGTTGCAGGTTCATCCTTTGGGGCGGACTTCTCTTACTTCACAAGATTTTGGCAGCAGGCTCGAACTTGCCGCTTAGGGCGGCTCAAACAGCGAGCCTTTTCTCTGCCAAAATCATGCTGCGTTCGGCTGCGCCAGCGGATTCGTCAGTTTATTTACAAGTGACTGCCGGTTAAAAGTTAGGCAGTCTGAAACTCAGTTTCAGACGGCCTATCATCAAACTTATTTCAAACTGCCTTAAAACGTATCATCCGGCACACGCACCCGGCCTTCCATAATCACGCGGGCGCTGCGGCTCATCACGGCTTTGGTGGCAATCCATTGGCCTTCAACCAACTCGGCCGATGCACCTACACGCAAAGTACCGGACGGATGACCGAAGCGCACGGCATCACGTTTACCGCCGCCTGCTGCCAAATTCACCAAACTGCCTTCGACGGCGGCTGCGGTGGCGATGGCAACGGAAGCCGTGCCCATCATGGCGTGGTGCAGTTTGCCCATGCTCATGGCGCGCACCAGCAAATCAATGTCGCCTGCTTTGATGGCTTTGCCGCCGGATGCGGTGTAATCGGCCGGAGGCGCGACAAAAGCTACTTTCGGCGTATGCGCTCGGGTGGCAGCTTCGGCCACGTCTTGAATCAAGCCCATTTTGACGGCGCCGTATGCGCGGATGGTTTCCAGTTTTTCCAAAGCGGCCGGATCGTTGTTGATGTCGTCCTGCAATTCGGTGCCGGTGTAGCCCAAATCGGCGGCGTTCAGGAAAATGGTCGGAATGCCGGCATTAATCATGGTGGCTTTGAAGGTGCCGATATTCGGTACGTCTAAATCGTCCACTACATTGCCGGTCGGGAACATGCTGCCTTCGCCGTCGGCAGGGTCAAGAAATTCGATTTGTACTTCGGCGGCCGGAAAGGTCACGCCGTCGAGTTCGAAACCGCCGGTTTCCAATACCTCGCCGTTTTGCATCGGCACATGGGCAATGATGGTTTTGCCGATGTTTTGCTGCCAGATATTGACGGTACAAATGCCGTCCGAAGGGACTTTGGCCGGGTCAACCAGACCTTGCGAAATGGCGAATGCGCCCACGGCAGCGGTGAGGTTACCGCAGTTGCCGCTCCAATCGACAAACGGTTTGTCAATCGACACTTGGCCGAACAGATAATCGACATCGTGGCCGGCGCGTTCGGATTTATCCAAAATCACGGCCTTGCTGGTGGACGAGCTGGCATTGCCCAAACCGTCGATTTGTTTTCCGTAAGGGTCCGGGCTGCCTAACACGCGCAACAGGATTTTATCGCGCGCTTCGCCTGCCTGTTGCGCGGCTTCGGGTAAATCGGTGCGTTTGAAAAATACGCCTTTGGATGTGCCGCCGCGGTAGTAGATGGCCGGGATTTTTATTTGCGGCATTTTGATTCTCCTTTTTTTCTTGTTTGGGTTTCAGACGGCCTGTTTAGCAATGAGGCCGTCTGAAGTTTTTCAGAATATTTGTCGTCTGAACAATGCGGGTTTACACCCACCCTACTTGCCATTGTATAAGTTCAGACGGCCTTGCGGATACACAAGGCCGTCTGAAACGCTTATGCGGCGTTACCTTCCAAGAAGTCTTGTGCAAAGCGTTGCAGCACACCGCCGGCTTCGTAAATCAATACTTCTTCGGCAGTATCCAAGCGGCAGGTAACCGCCACTTCCTCTGTTTCGCCGTTTTGACGGTGAATCACCAAAGTCAAATCGCTGCGCGGTTCGCGTGTGCCGATGACATCATAAGTTTCCGTGCCGTCCAGCTTCAGCGTGTGGCGGTTGGTGCCTTCTTTGAATTGCAGCGGTAACACACCCATGCCGATCAGGTTGGTACGGTGGATACGCTCGAAGCCTTCGGCCACAATCGCCTCTACGCCCGCCAAGCGTACGCCTTTTGCCGCCCAGTCGCGGCTCGAACCTTGCCCGTAATCTGCGCCCGCCACGATAATCAGCGGCTGTTTGCGGTTCATATAGGTTTCAATCGCTTCCCACATGCGCATCACTTTGCCTTCGGGTTCAACCCTTGCCAGCGAACCTTGTCGGGTGGTGCCGTCTTCGTTTTTCACCATTTCATTGAATAACTTAGGATTGGCAAACGTGGCACGTTGGGCGGTCAGGTGATCGCCGCGGTGGGTGGCGTAAGAGTTAAAATCTTCTTCGGGCAGCCCCATTTTCGCAAGATATTCACCGGCGGCACTGGTCGGCAGAATGGCATTACTTGGCGAAAGATGATCGGTGGTAATGTTGTCGGGCAAAATCGCCAGCGGACGCATACCTTTTAATGTCCGCTCACCGGCCAATGCGCCTTCCCAATACGGCGGACGGCGGATATAGGTGGACATCGGCCGCCAGTCATACAGCGGCGACGGTGCTTTTTCTGCTTCGCCGGTGTCAAACATCGGGATATACACATCACGGAACTGCTGCGGTTTCACATATCGGGCAACGATTTCATCAATTTCTTCATCGCTCGGCCAAATGTCTTTCAAACGAATTTCTTTGCCGTCTGAAATGCCCAGCACATCGTTTTCAATGTCGAAACGAATCGAACCGGCAATCGCATACGCCACCACTAAAGGCGGCGATGCCAAAAACGCCTGTTTGGCATACGGATGGATACGGCCGTCAAAGTTGCGGTTGCCCGACAATACGGCCGTGGCATACAAATCACGGTCGATGATTTCCTGTTGGATGTTCGGATCGAGTGCGCCCGACATGCCGTTGCAGGTGGTACAGGCAAAGGCCACAATACCGAAACCGAGTTGTTCCATTTCCGACAACAAGCCCGCTTCTTTCAAATAGATTTCCGCCACTTTCGAGCCGGGAGCAAACGAGGTTTTCACCCATGGTTTACGGCTCAAGCCCAAACGGTTGGCATTGCGTGCCAGCAAGGCGGCGGCCACTACGTTGCGCGGGTTGGACGTGTTGGTACACGAGGTAATCGCCGCAATAATCACTGCACCGTCGGGCATTTTGCCGTCGGCCGGAATTTCATAAGGCTGTGCCAAACCTTTGGCCGCCAAATCAGCGGTAGCAAAACGGGCGTGCGGATTACTCGGCCCCGCCATATTGCGGGTAACAGACGATAAATCGAAGGTCAGAACACGGGGATAGCGGGCGGTTTTCAAATCATCGGCCCACAGACCTGCGGTTTTGGCGTAGGTTTCCACCAATTTGACTTGCGCATCATCACGGCCGGTCAGTTTCAAATAATCAATGGTTTGTTCGTCAATCGAAAATAAGGCGGCGGTTGCACCGAATTCAGGGGTCATGTTGGAAATCGTGGCTCGGTCGCCGATAGACAGGCTGCGTGCGCCTTCGCCGAAAAATTCGACAAATGCACCGACTACCCGTTCTTTACGCAGAAATTCGGTCAGCGCCAACACAATATCGGTGGCGGTAATACCCGCTTGGCGTTTGCCGGTCAATTCTACGCCGACAATATCGGGCAGGCGCATCATCGAAGCCCGCCCCAGCATCACGGTTTCCGCTTCCAAACCGCCCACGCCCACCGAAATCACGCCCAAAGCGTCCACATGCGGCGTATGGCTGTCGGTACCGACACAGGTATCGGGGAAAGCAATGCCGTTTTTCACCTGAACCACGGGCGACATTTTTTCCAGATTGATTTGGTGCATAATGCCGTTGCCTGCGGGAATCACGTCCACATTTTCAAAAGCGGTTTTCGTCCAGTTGATAAAGTGGAAACGGTCTTCGTTGCGGCGGTCTTCGATTTCACGGTTTTTGCGAAAAGCGTCGGGGTCGTAACCGCCGCATTCCACCGCCAATGAGTGATCGACAATCAGCTGGGTTTGCACCACCGGATTGACTTTGCTCGGATCGCCGCCTTTTTCGGCAATCGCATCACGCAGCCCTGCCAAATCGACCAATGCCGTCTGCCCCAAAATATCGTGGCACACCACACGTGCGGGATACCACGGAAAATCCAGTTCCTGTTTGTTTTCAATCAGCTGCTTCAGCCATGACTGCAAAGTTTCCAGCGGCACGTTTTCGGCACGGTTAATCAGGTTTTCCGCCAGAATACGGCTTGTATAAGGCAGCTTGTCATAAGAACCCGCCTGAATATCTTCGCAGGCTTGGCGGGCATCGAAATATTCCAGATTGGTATCGGGTAACGGTTTTTTATAGATTTGGCTAGACATGGTGATCTCCAGTGATTGATGTTTTTCTTCTGTTTGACTGCTTTGGGTTTCAGACAGCCTGTCCGGCTGTCAGGCCGTCTGAAAAATAGTTTTGACGATAGCAATCGCCGCTTTCAGGCGGCCTGATTTTTATGCGCCGCAATAAACATTCGCGGCAAAGCCAGCAACACATTGCCATCGTGCCGACACGGGTAATACCGGTTTAATTGATCGATATATTCCTGCATAAATTCGCACTTCTGCGCTTCGTCCAAACACACCAGATAAGGGCGCAGTGCGGTGCTGGCAAACATATCGGCGATAGCAGCGGTGTCGGGCAAAACGTGGTAATACACCGTACGCCACACATCGACTTCGCAACCTTGCGCCGCCAGCAAATCGTAATAGCGGTACACATCCCACACCGGCGGACGGATGTCGGCAGCTTGGTTCAAATGTTTCCACTTGGGTAAAGCAGCGGTGTCTTGCATCAGAAAATGCGACGGTTCGTTCAAATTATCGGGCATTTGCGCCGCCAACACACCGCCTTGGTCCAACTGGCGGACAAGGTACGGCAACAGCGTTTGCGGCGTATCCGACCATTGCAGCGACGCATTGGCGAATACAATATCTTGCGGCACCTCCGGCTTCCAATCGTGAAAATCCTGCAACACAAAACGGCAATCGGGCAATTTTTCCTGCGCGGCGGCAAGCATGGCGGGCGAACTGTCCACACCGGTAATTTCGGCTTGCGGCCAAGCTTGGCGCAATAAAGCGGTGCTGCTGCCCGAACCGCAACCCAAATCGGTTATCCGTTGCGCTTTGATGTGCGCAATCCGTGCCAACAATTCAGCCGGCGGGCGGTTGCGTTCTTTTTCAAAACGCTGATAGTGTTGCGGATTCCAATCTTTGCTCATACTCAATTGTACTTTTCTTTAACGTTGGTTTCAGACGGCCTGTTTGATTAACACTGACTTTTGGTATAAGCCGCACAAATCCACGCTAATCCGTATGCCCGATGTACGGTCGGTCAATTGCTGCGCCGTTCCCGCCGAGGCACTGCCCGAATAACGTGAATTCACTTTAATTTCTTAAAGAATCCAATAACTCACTCAGCCCGCTGAGCCCGATAAACAATAAAACCGTACCGAAAACTGCTTCCATCGCTCGACGTACCGCCGCCTTCGACAAAAAATTCCTTGCCCGGTGCGCCGCCAAGGCATAACACAGCATTACTACGGCTACGGCCGCTAAAAACCAAAACGACAATACCGCCAACTGCATACTTTCCGACCAAGCCGAATCCCGGTTAACAAAACGCGGCAGGTAGGCAATGAGAAAAATAATGGTTTTGGGATTGATGATGGTAATAATAAACCCGGACTGCCAGGTACTTTTTTGCAAAGGTGTTTCCAATTCTAACTTTAGGCTGCGTATTTGACGGAATGAACCGACTGCCAGATAGATCAGATACAGCGAAGAAAAAATATTCATTACCGCCAATACCGAAGGTGAAGAAGCAATCAAACTGCCCACACCCAGACACACAGCAGCCAACAATAGCGCATCCGCCGACAAAATTCCGCCCGTAACCGCCGCCCCTTTGGGCCATCCGCCATTTACCGATCCTTGCACCACCAACATCATCGCCGGACCGGGCAGAGCGGCAACCAACACACTGGAAAGGAAAAAATAAACAATATTTCCGGTATCCACAAATCAGCCCCTATCTTTAAATTCGATAAAAGGCATTTTAAATCCCGATTTGACGGTTTGCAGAATATTCAGCCCGAATTTTCCAACACAAACAGAATTGGTTATACAAGCATTTTTATCAGATAGCGCTGCTTGTAATGCTGCCTCGGTATTTGAATTTGCCGTTTGTTTGGACTTAAAGCAAAATTTATCTTCTATTCTGTTTAACAGGCTCAATGTAGCTTCATGAAAATACAAACATTCAAACTCCGAATCTGATACGTTTTTTGCCGCAAGTACCAAAGCAGGAATTTTAAATATAAAACTGTTAACCGCCTCCAAATCTTCGTCCATGATAATCGGATTGATCTTCGGATACGCCGCAGGTATAACGACCTTGTCAACTTCATGCCGTTTCAAGCAATGCACGGCCTCTTCAAAAGTACTGTAAAGATTGATAGCGGAGCCTGGAAATTGACCAACTACAGCTACATAACTGCAAGTAGACGGGAATTCCGTGTTGCCTAAAGTGCCAATAATCATGATATATACTCCTTCCAAATATTACGGAATATAAATAAATCCGACCACAGCTCAAACAATGGAAAGAATGGCACTAATTAATTATTAATAAATAATTTATGGGGAATGCTACTTTATTAATTACCACTCTGATTTTCAGACGGCCTGTACATCTTTTAGGCCGTCTGAAAATCGACAGGCCGATAAACTGATTCCGCATCAAGGCACGAAAAGAGTTTATCGGCTTTTGATTAACGCTCGCTCAGCGGTACGAACGGGGTATCATCAGGGCCGGTGTAGTTGGCGCTAGGACGGATAATTTTGCCGTCTTGGCGCTGTTCCAAAACGTGGGCCGCCCAGCCGGTGGTGCGGGAAATCACGAACAGCGGCGTAAACATGGCGGTCGGTACGCCCAGTTTTTGGTAGGAAACGGCAGAGAACCAGTCCAGATTCGGGAACATTTTTTTCTCGTTCCACATCAGGGTTTCCAAACGCTCGGCAATGTCAAACAGGCGCATATCGCCTTTTTCTTCGCTCAATCGGCGTGCCACTTCTTTAATCACCACATTTCTCGGGTCGGAAATGGTGTACACCGGATGGCCGAAACCAATCACGATTTCTTTGCGGCCGATACGTTCCCGAATATCGGCTTCGGCTTCGTCGGCGTTGCGGTAGCGTTTTTGAATGTCGTATGCCACTTCGTTGGCACCGCCGTGTTTCGGGCCTTTCAGTGCGCCGATGGCGCCGGTGATGGCGGAATAGATGTCCGATCCGGTACCGGCAATCACACGGGAAGTAAAGGTGGAAGCGTTGAATTCATGTTCGGCATACAGAATCAGGGAAACGTGCATGGCTCTGATTTGCGATTCGGTCGGGCGTTTGCCGTGCAACAGGTGCAGGAAATGGCCGCCGATGCTTTCTTCTTTGCTTTCCACTTCGATACGTTTGCCGTTGTGCGAAAACTGATACCAATAAAGCAGCATACTGCCCAAGCAGGCAATCAGTTTGTCGGCAATGTCTCGGGCTTCGCTCAAAGGCTGGCTTTCACGTTCAGGATGAACGCAACCGAGCATGGATACGCCGGTACGCATTACGTCCATCGGGTGGGTATGTGCCGGCAGGCTTTCCAATACCTGAATTACCCGAATCGGCAGACCACGCAGCGATTTCAGTTTCTGTTTGTAGGCCGCCAGTTCAAACGTATTCGGCAGATGGCCGTGAATCAGCAGGTGGGCGACTTCTTCAAATTCGCAGTGTTCGGCCAAATCCAAGATGTCGTAGCCTCGGTAGCTCAAATCGTTACCGGAACGGCCTACGGTACACAATGCGGTATTGCCCGCCGCCACGCCTGAAAGGGCTACGGATTTTTTCGGTTTGAAAGTCGGGGTTTCGGTTGTCATGATGTTTCTCCTATTAATTTCTTTTTTAATATGATTATTTTTCAGACGGCCTTTCACTGAGACAGGCCGTCTGAAAATCCAACAACTTCTATTTCTACGGCTTTATTTATTTTGAAACAATTGGTCTAATTTCTGTTCGAAATCGTGATAGCCCAAGTGTTCATACAATTCCGCACGGGTCTGCATGGTATCAACCACATTGGCTTGCGTGCCGTCGCGCATAATCGCTTCATATACATTCAATGCCGCTTTGCTGGCAGCACGGAAGGTTGAAAGCGGATACAGCACCAATTGCACGCCGTTTTCAGCCAACTCCTGCTGGGTATAAAGCGGAGTTGAACCGAATTCGGTGATGTTGGCCAATACCGGAACTTTCACCGCATCGACGAATTGTCTGTACATGCCCAATTCAGTCATCGCCTCCGGGAAAATCATGTCGGCTCCGGCTTCCACGCAGGCTTGCGCACGCTCGATTGCTGCATCCAAGCCTTCCACCGCCAACGCATCGGTACGCGCCATGATGACGAAGTTTTCATCCACACGCGCATCTACAGCGGCTTTAATGCGGTCAACCATCTCTTCTTTAGACACGATGGCCTTATTCGGACGGTGGCCGCAACGTTTTTGTGCCACTTGGTCTTCAATGTGTACCGCAGCCACACCGGCGCGCTCGAAATTGCGGATGGTGCGCGCGATGTTGAATGCGCCGCCCCAACCTACATCAATATCCACCAGCAGCGGCGTATCCACATTGTCGGTAATGCGGCGGGCATCGATTAACACGTCTTCCATGGTGGTAATGCCCAAATCGGGAATGCCGCACGAACACGCCGCCACGCCGCCGCCGGACAGATAAATCGCTTTGAAGCCGCTGCGGGTCGCCAAACGGGCAAAATAAGCATTGACGCAGCCCACCACTGCCAACGGATTAGATTCTTGAACGGCTTGACGAAAACGCAGGCCAGCTGAAGCTTGGGTCATCTTTTTTTCTCCTCTTATCAATCACATCGCCAAATCAAACTTTGATTGGCGTCACTAAAATCATTTTCAATAAACACTTAACGTTTGAGCTTAAACCAGCCGTGGTACGCGCGCCCCACTGCTTATTGAAAATTATTCGAGCTTTTTGGATTTAAAATAAAACAGAAAGATATAGCGAAAGAATAAACCGGCTTAACACGTGACGACTTTAACGGGCAACAAACCGAAAGCGACAGCGGATAAAGAGAAGATTTCGTTGAAATGAAGAGACAGCGGCAAAATTGCGCGGAAAGTCATGGCGGGTTCCTTTGTATGATGTAGTTTCATGTAGTTTTTTTATTTGATTTAAATCTAAGCCATAATTTTTTGTATGTCAAACATTTTTTCAATCCACTTGATGACTTTTATTGATTAAAAATAAACAACTTAATTAGAAATAGCCTGATTACAAACCTAAAACACACATAATAAATTGTATTTTATTGTCTAAATCCATTTAAGTTGCATATAATCGAAAGCAACAATTTTTTTTAAAGACCTAAAAAATAATCAGCTTTTTTGTCGATTCATTTTAAAGCGGCACTGCTTTCAATCAAATGCGTTGACAAATACTTGAAATGAGCAACTATTTTTAGACGGACTATTTGACGGATTTTATCCTAAACCGCACTTCTACTTGAATTATTTTCATACAAAACCAATTATTCAGTTGTTTATAACAATAAAAACAGGCCGTCTGAAACATATTGTTTTCAGACGGCCTGTTTAAAGCATTCTCCAGCAGCGCGAATCAACCGCCAAGATACCAGAATTTCAACGCCCACAATACAGCCACAATCCACACCATCGGCGGCACTTCTTTCGTACGGCCGCACAGCAATTTGATTACCACATAGCTGATAAAGCCTGCTGCGATACCGTCGGCAATCGAGTAAGTAAACGGCATGAACACGATGGTTAAAAAAGCAGGAGCAGCTTCGGTAACATCACCCCAATCAATTTCAGTGGCACTGCGCAACATTTGTGTGCCAACGTATAACAAAGCCGGTGCGGTAGCAAATGCCGGTACGCTTTGCGCCAACGGCGAGAACACCAAACATGCCAGCATCAGCAAGCCGACGACTACAGCGGTCAAACCCGTGCGGCCACCCGCGGCCACGCCCGCCGCGCTTTCTACATAAGGTGTGGTTGACGATGTCCCCAAGGCGGCGCCGGCCACAATCGCAGTCGAGTCAGCCAGCAAAACGCGTTTCAGGCGCGGCAGTTTGCCATCTACCAACAAATTTGCGCGGTGTGCCACGCCGACCAAAGTGCCGGTACTGTCGAACAAGTCCACCAAGAAAAACACAAAAATCACGCTGATCATGCTGACGGTGAACAAACCTTCAAAATCCATCTGCATGAAAGTCGGCGCAATGCTCGGCACGCTGCCGACCACGCCTTTGAACTCGCTCAAACCCATCAGGCTGGACAACACGGTAATGCCCAAAATGGTGATGATAATCGCGCCTTTAATGCGGAAATGGCTCAACACGCACACTGCCGCAAAGCCACCCAAAGCCAGCAATACCGACGGCTGGTGAATATCACCCATGCCGACCAGCGTGGCCGGATTATCGACAATCACACCCGCACCTTTTAAGGCAATCAAGGCCAAAAACAGGCCGATACCGGACGCAATCGACATTTTCAAACCCATCGGCAATGCGTTCACCAGCATTTCGCGCACTTTAAACAGACTGAATAAAATGAAAATCAAGCCCGATATAAACACCGCGCCCAAAGCTACCTGCCAAGGCACACCCATGCCCTTTACCACTGCAAAGGTGAAATAGGCATTCAAGCCCATACCCGGGGCGAGCGCAATCGGATAATTGCCGACAAAGCCCATCACAAAGCAGCCGACGGCCGCAGCAATACAGGTAGCGGCGAACACCGCGCCGACATCCATGCCCGCCTCACCCAAAATCAAGGGATTGACGATGATGATGTAACACATGGTCAGGAAGGTGGTCAAACCTGCCATCACTTCCGTGCGTACGTTGGTGCCGTTTTCGCGCAATTTAAAAATGCGCTCGAACATACTGTTGTCTGAAGTATTCATGTTTATCTTTAAAAGTTAAGGAAAAATTTGGGCGGTATTATACTGAAATTCCTACTCCTTCGGGCAATTAAATCAATTCAGGCCGTCTGAAAAATCATTTATTGCCATCCTTTCTGTTTCAGACGGCCTCTCATAAATAAATACGTAAAAAGGCAACACAATTTGTAGCCCCCATCACAAAGGCGTAAAATCCCTATCCATTCATATCCTATCAATATTTCCATGGAAACTTCCCTGCTGCTCGCCGAAAAAATTGCCCAGCTCACGCTGATTGTGTTAATGGGTATTGCCTTGGTGAAATCCAAACTGCTCAAACCGGCCGACAGCTATCCGCTTTCCGTGATTACGCTTTATCTCATCAGCCCTGCGGTGATGATTCACGCCTTCCAAGCCGATTATACACCCCAGATTCTAGACGGCTTGTGGCTTTCATTGAAACTTGCTTTGTTGTTTAACTTTTCGCTGATTGTGTTGGGCAAGCTTTTTGCCAAAATATTCAAGCTGGATATCCCGGAACAAGCCGCCGTGATTTACACCAATGCGGGCAATCTGATTATTCCGGTGGTATTGGCCGTGTTCGGCGCAGAATGGCTGATTTACACCGCAGGCTATTTGATTGTGCAGACCGTGTTATTCTGGACGCACCTGCGTGTGATGTTTGCCGGACGCGGCCAAATGTCGGTAAAAAAAATCTTCACCAACGTCAATATTTTGTCTATCGCCGTCGGCTTATTCATGTTTACCTTTCAAATCAAGCTGCCGAGCGTGGCGGACAGTGCACTGGCCAATGTCGGCAGCATGATCGGCCCGATTGCCATGATGATCGCCGGCATGCTGATTGCCTCGCTGCCGTTAAAAGAAATCATCGCCTCCAAACGCATCTATCTCGTTACCTTTCTGCGACTGATTCTGATGCCGCTGGTGTTGCTGGTGATGATCAAACTCTTCGGTCTCGCCGAGCAAAACGGCCACAACCAAACCGTGGTACTCATCAGCTTTTTGGCAACCGTCAGCTCATCCGCAGCCACAGTTACTCAAATGGCGGTGCTGTATCAAAAGAATCCGCAAAAAGCCAGTGCAATTTACGGCATCACTACCCTGTTTTGCGTGGTGAGTATGCCACTGATGATTGCGCTTTATCAGTGGGTGATTTGAATGGCTTGAATATAAAAAGGCCGTCTGAAAGCATATATTTTCAGACGGCCTTTTAACATTTAATAAAAAAACTCAATTAATTCTTAGACACCGGCACACCGCGCAGCGAGAAGGTATAAGCATCGGTGATTTCCAAATCAACCATTTGGTTAATCATCTCCGGCGTGCCGTTGAAATTGACCACGCGGTTGTTGGCGGTACGTGCCTGAAGCTGGTCAGGATCTTTTTTGGAAATGCCTTCGACCAAACAACGTTGCACGGTGCCGACCATGGTTTGGTTGATGCGGGCGGTTTCGGCTTCGATGACTTCGTTCAATGCTTCCAGACGGCGGACTTTTTCTTCGTGCGGCGTGTCGTCGTGCAGATTGGCGGCAGGCGTGCCGGGACGGGGGCTGTAAATAAAGACGAAACTCAAATCGAAGGCGATGTCTTTCACCAGCTTTAAGGTTTGCTCGAATTCGCGTTCGGTTTCGCCCGGAAAGCCGACGATAAAGTCGCTGCTCAAACACAAATCAGGGCGGATGGCGCGCAGTTTGCGGATGATGGATTTGTATTCCAAAGCGGTATAGCCGCGTTTCATGGCGCTCAACACGCGGTCGGAGCCGCTTTGGATCGGCAGGTGCAAATGCGACACCAGTTTCGGCAAATCGCGGTAACACTCGATAATCGAATCGGAAAACTCGCGCGGGTGGCTGGTGGTGAAACGCATACGCTCGATGCCGGGGATTTCATGCACAATGCGCAGCAGGGTGGCGAAGTCGCAGATTTCGCCGTTTTCCATCTCGCCGCGGTAGGCGTTCACATTTTGGCCTAACAAATTGATTTCTTTCACACCTTGTTGCGCCAGACCGGCAATTTCGGTCAACACGTCATTCAACGGGCGTGAAAATTCTTCGCCGCGGGTATAAGGCACCACGCAGAAACTGCAATATTTCGAACAGCCTTCCATAATGGAAATAAACGCGCTGCCGCCTTCCACACGCGCCGGCGGCAGATGGTCGAATTTTTCGATTTCGGGGAAGGAAATATCGACTTGGGCATGGCCGGTGGTTTCTTTGTCTACAATCATTTTCGGCAGGCGGTGCAGGGTTTGCGGACCAAAGACTACATCGACATAAGGCGCGCGCTTGATGATTTCCTCGCCCTCTTGCGATGCCACGCAGCCGGCCACGCCGATAATCAGGTCGGGATTTTTTTCTTTGAGTGGACGCACGCGGCCCAAATCGGAAAAGACTTTTTCCTGCGCTTTTTCGCGCACGGAACAAGTGTTGAACAAAATAATATCGGCTTGATCGGCTTGCGACACCTGCTCGATGCCGCCGTGTTCTTCCGCCAAAACGGCCAGCATTTTTTCGCTGTCGTATTCGTTCATCTGGCAACCGAACGTGCGGATAAAGACTTTTTTCATGGTTTGTGCTTTCTCAGGTAGCCCGTAATCGCGGGGCTGATTTATAAAACTTTCAGACGGCCTTTGAAGATTGCAAAGGCCGTCTGAAAGTGCGGTTCTCTCAATTTGATATATTTTAAAGCAACACGGTTTGCCTGTTGATATGAAAACAACCGTGTTTAGGTTTTAATTTGTTTTCAGACGGCCTGAAACTCACTGCGCCTGATTGTCTACGCGTTCGGCAAAGCTTTGCACTTCCCCTTCGGTCAGTACCCAAATTTCGCGAATTACGCCTGCGCCGTCTTGTTTCACGGCCAAGGGTTTACCGACTTGCGCGTTCAGACGGCCTAATACGATGAAGCGGTCGTTTTCATCGCGGATGCGCACAAACCGGGATAATTGGAAGCGTCCGGCATTGCCGTCAACCAAGCCCAAAGTGAGCAGTTTCGTCCACGAAAAGCCGCCGCTGCTCAATTTCACATACGGCAATTCGACTTGTTTCAACACCGCCACACTCATATCCGCAGGCACATCGCGCTGCGCCCAAGTCAGCGACGAACAAAGTAAAAGGCCGGCTGCCAGTAATCCTCGTAACATGATTTTTTCTAAGTATCGGTTAAGATGCGGGATTATAGCACAACCCAATGAAAAATGAATAGAGTGATTGTTTTTAAAGCATAATTTTCATATTCATCTGCATGAATTTGAAAGTGCACCGTGCATTTGGCTGCCTGAATCATGCCGTCTGAAACCGCTTATCCGCAAATCAATGTTAAAATAGCACTTTATTTTTCAGACGGCCTCACCCTTTCAGACGGCCTTTTTCAAAGGACACCAGCATGAACCGTAACGAAACCTTGTTCAACCGTGCCAAAGCCATTATTCCCGGCGGCGTGAATTCCCCCGTACGGGCATTCGGCAGCGTCGGCGGCATTCCCCGCTTTATCAAAAAAGCCGAAGGTGCTTATGTTTGGGACGAAAACGACACCCGCTACATCGATTACGTCGGCTCTTGGGGCCCTGCGATTGTCGGCCACGCCCACCCCGAAGTGATTGAAGCCGTGCGGGAAGCTTCATTGGGCGGACTGTCGTTCGGCGCACCGACCGAAGGCGAAATCGCCATCGCCGAAGAAATCGCCAAGCTGGTGCCGAGCGTCGAACAAGTGCGCTTGGTCAGCTCCGGCACCGAAGCCACCATGACCGCCATCCGTCTGGCACGCGGCTACACCGGCCGCGACAAAATCATCAAATTCGAAGGCTGCTACCACGGCCATTCCGACAGCCTCTTGGTCAAAGCCGGCAGCGGCCTCTTAACCTTCGGCAACCCGAGTTCCGCCGGCGTGCCGGCCGATTTCACCAAACACACTTTGGTACTCGAATACAACAACGTCGCCCAACTCGAAGAAACCTTCGCCCAACTCGGCGGCGAAATTGCCTGCGTGATTTTAGAACCCTTTGTCGGCAACATGAACTTGGTAAGGCCGTCTGAAAACTTCATCAAAGCCCTGCGTTCGCTGACCGAACAGCACGGTGCCGTATTGATTTACGACGAAGTGATGACCGGTTTCCGCGTGGCCTTGGGCGGCGCGCAATCGCTGCACGGCATCAAACCCGACCTCACCACCATGGGCAAAGTCATCGGCGGCGGTATGCCGTTGGCTGCTTTCGGCGGCCGCAAAGACATTATGGCCGCCATTTCCCCGCTCGGCGGCGTTTATCAGGCAGGCACCCTTTCCGGCAACCCGCTGGCCGTCGCCGCCGGCCTGAAAACGCTGGAAATCATCCAGCGCCACGGCTTCTATGAAAACCTGACCGCCCGTACCGGGCAACTGGTGCAAGGTTTCACCGCCGCTGCACAAGAAAACGGCGTGCAATTCACTGCCGACAGCGTCGGCGGTATGTTCGGCCTGTATTTCGCCGACCACACACCACAAAACTACGGCGACATGGCACGCAGCAACATCAATGCCTTCAAACATTTCTTCCACGGCATGTTGGAACGCAATGTTGCTTTCGGCCCATCGGCCTACGAAGCCGGTTTCGTGTCCGCCGCGCACACGCCGGAACTGATTGACGAAACCATCGCCATCGCGCGTGAAGTGTTTCAAACCATGGCGGAATAAGGTTTGATTTGGATTGAGTTGGAATGATAGAGGCCGTCTGAATAATATTGTTCAGACGGCCTTTTATTTTTATAGTGAATCCACTATATTTAAGTGTGAAAAGTTTGCCGGTGTCACTTATCCCAATGCCCGTTCCATCTTTTCTTTCTTCCCCACCGCATTCAACACCGCCACCGCAATAATCAAAAACACACCCACCGATTGCAATGCGCCCAATTGTTCGCCCAACAGGAACACCGCCAGCATAACCGCGGTAAACGGCTCAAACACAGTAAACACAGCGGCTTTGGCGGCAGACATTTTTTCCAAACCTTTGACAAATAAGCCGAATGCAATAATAGTGCCAACCAAAGACAAGGCAAACGCGGTCAGCCATACCGAAAAATCCAGCGCAGCCAATTGCACCAAGGTTTGGTGCGTAGCAGGCAGACACAGCAAAGCCAGTGCAGAAATGATCACCGATGTAAACAGCAACATCATCGGAGGCACACCCGTCATAACTTTTTTGCCCAACACGCCATAAAGCGCGTAGCAAATACCCGATCCCAGCCCAATCATAATCCCGACCGCATCAAAACTCATGCCGCCGGCCATGGTCAAGCCCACCCCCAGTGCAGCCACCACCGTAAGCATGGCAGCTTTCCGCGTAATCGGTTCACCCAACAGCATACGGCTGAAAATCAAGCTCCATACCGGTGCGGTATACAGTAAAGCCACCGCCAGCGACGAGCCGACTTTGGCTACTGCCGCAAAATACAGCAAACTCATGCCCAACATGCCAATGAGCGATTGAGCCGTCAGCATCGGTAAGCGCTTGATGTCCAATCCGCACAAAAAGCGCATGAAATAAGGCAGTAACAGCAGCAAAATCGCCGCCGCAATCACAATGCGCAAAGTCGCCACCTGCACACCGTCAAAACCGGCGCGGTTGAGCAAAATGCCTAAAAAACCGAGCGAACCCCAACACACCGCCGCCACAGTAATCTGAATCATGCCTATAGTCTGCTTCTCCATTTGTTCCTTTGTTATTGCTGCTGTATTTTTCCGTTATTATACAAATAAAGCCGCTTGATTTGAATCAAGACTGCGCGTTTTAGCGTTTTATTTTAAAGCCATGGAAAGATATAGTGGGTTCACTTTAAAAATAGGACAAGGCGGCGAGCCGAAGACAGTATAGATAATACGGCCGGGCGAACCAACGCCGTACTATTTTAAAGTGGATTCACTATAGTATATTGCACCGTCAATAATGCTTACATTTCTTGACGGTGCAACAATGCCTCCCTGATTTATTCAGGGCGTTTTTTATTTACATATGTATCGGACTTTGTCGAAGTCTTGGCCGTTGTGGCCAACAACATGAATGCCGTCACGGCCTGCTTACGCATGAGCGCGGCCAGTATCAGCTTGATTGAGGTTTGCCTTTTGCTTTCAGACGGCCTATTAAAGTCGGGAAAGGCGTTGCAACGATAGGCGGCAAGGCCGTCTGAAACTTCAGACGGCCTTATGTATCGCTTTATTTTTATGTACCAACCAACTTATCCGGCAAATGCGGCGGCAATCATTTCGGCGGTACGGTTGTCACTTTCACCATCAGCACCACTCACGCCTACGGCACCGACCATGCGGCCTTGGTGCAGCAACGGCATGCCACCTTGCCGGGCGGTGAGCTTATCGGCCGGGAAAATACGCGGCGCGGTTTGACCGCTAAAGTCGGCTAATTGCTTCGATGGGGCTTTCAGGTAAACAGCGGTTTTGGCTTTGTTGACGGCGGTATCGATGGAAATTAAAGCGGCTTCGTCCATGCGGGCAAAGGCAAGCAGATGACCACCGGCATCGACGATGGCTATGGCGAGATGAAGGTGTTTGTGCTCGGCGTATTCCATGCCGAATTGAATCAGTTTGTGCGCGGTTGCTAAGTTGATGTGCGCGCTGTGTGTGATTTTTTCCATAAGCTTCTCGGTCGGTGAATCGTCGGTCAACAGGTCAAGCGTGATTAAGCTTCTCAACGCTTATCATTTTTATTTGTGTGACTATATGATAAAACCAAGACCGTCTGAAAAATAGTGTTCAGACGGCCTTTTTCATTAATAAGCGATTTGGCATTATTCGGTATCGCTAACCGGTAATTCTGCCGAACCCATGCGCCGCAAGATAATGTTGGTTTTACCGTGCAGGCGTTTGCTTTTCGGGTTTTCGGCGTAAAACAAAGGCGCGGGTACGCGGGCGGCGAGCTTGGCGGCTTGCTGTTTGGTCAATTCGGCCGCCGGTTTTTTATAGAAATATTGCGACGCAGCTTCGGCACCAAACACGCCGTAATGCCATTCGATGGTATTGAGATACAGCTCGAAAATACGGTCTTTGTCGGTCACGGCTTCCATCATCGCGGTAATGGCGGCTTCTTCAGCTTTGCGGATATAGCTGCGGCTGTCGTTGAGAAACAGGTTTTTCGCCAATTGCTGGCTGATGGTCGAGCCACCGGCCTTCACTTCGCCGCTTTTTTGGTTGCGCTTGATGGCGTTTTGAATGCCGCTCCAATCAAAACCGTCGTGCGCGGCAAATTTGGCATCTTCCGAAGCAATCAGCGCTTTTTTCAGGTTGGTCGAAATGCGTTCATACGGCACCCATCGGTAATCCAGCGTTTCGCTGCGCCCTTCTTGCTGGAACTGGCCCATGCGCATGCTCATAAATGCAGTTTGGTGCGGCGCGACGGCGCGGTAAGTGATGATGTTGCCGTACACATACGCGTTGAACAAGATAAAGCCTGCCACCGGCAGCGCAATCAGCCATTTAAGAATGCGCAACATCACAAGTCTTTCATGTATTCAAACACAGGTTTGATGTCCGGCTCGAAACCGCGCCACAATTGGTAGGAAAACGCGGCCTGTCCGACCAGCATGCCCAAGCCGTCGGCGGTTTGGCGCGCGCCCGATTCGGCGGCAAATTTTAAAAACGGTTCGGAATCTTTGCCGTAAACCATGTCGTACGCCAAGGCACACACGCCGAACACGGCCGGTGCGATGTCTGGCAATTCGCCGCTTAAGCCGCCCGATGTGCCGTTGATGATAATGTCGAAATGGTTTTCCGGTAATTCACTCATGGCAATGGCGCGAATACCGAAGCGCCCGGCCACTTCTTCCGCTTTGGCATGGGTGCGGTTGGTGACGACGATTTCAGCCGGTTGATGGCCTTGCAATACCGGAATCACGCCGCGCACCGCGCCGCCTGCCCCAATCAGCAACACGCGTTTGCCCGCTACCGGCACGCCCTGTGCCTGAATGATGTCGTTAACCATGCCCACGCCGTCGCTATTGTCGCCGCGGAATTTGCCGTTGCCCAAAGGAATAATGGTGTTCACCGCACCGGCGGCCAAAGCGCGCTCGGAATGTTCGTCAACAAAATTGAAAGCATCCAATTTAAACGGCACGGTCACGTTTGCGCCCTGCCCGCCTTCGGCAAAAAATGCGGCAGCAGCTTCGGCAAATCCGCCGATTTCGGCATAAATGCGGTCGTAGTCAATGGCAACGTTTTCCTGTTTGGCAAATTCTTGATGGATTTGTGGCGATTTGCTGTGTTGCACAGGATTGCCGAATACGGCGTAACGCGGTTTGCTGCTCATGGTTGGTTTCCTTCACTCATCAGGAAAAAGCGTTATTATAACGGGATTTTGTCAGGATTAAAGAGCGGATGTTGCGTTAAATACCGCAAGTTGGCGTATTGTGCCGTTTGAGCAGCAAATTGTTGACAATCAGACCGTCTGAAATTATATTTCAAGCATTGGTTTGAATCGAGCAAAACACAGCGCAATGGTTATATTTACCGCTGTTTTCAGACGGCTCCAAACCTTCATGCACTATTTTTTAACGGCTACTGACAAGCCCTTAAACGTGATAAAATAGCCCACCCGATTTTTAATGCCTGCCGATCCGGTTTATTCAAATAAACATGCAACCAAATGCAGCTGCTGCGGCGCATGTTTATTTGGATTGGCTGATTTCCCTATTTTAGGAGCTTGAACATGTCTATTAAAGACGTTGTAAAACTGATTGAAGAAAGCGAAGCGCGCTTCGTTGATTTGCGTTTTACCGACACCAAAGGTAAACAACACCACTTTACCATTCCATCGCACATTGTATTGGAAGACCCTGAAGACTGGTTTGAAAACGGCCAAGCCTTTGATGGCTCTTCTATGGGCGGCTGGAAAGGCGTTCAGGCTTCCGACATGCAGTTGCGCCCGGATGCGTCAACTGCCTTTATCGACCCTTTTTACGATGACACCACCGTCGTGATTACCTGCGACGTCATCGATCCTGCCGACGGCCAAGGCTACGACCGAGACCCGCGTTCCATCGCCAAACGCGCCGAAGCCTACCTGAAATTTTCCGGCATCGGCGACACCGCCTTCTTCGGCCCCGAACCTGAATTTTTTGTATTTGACGGCGTGGCATTTGAAACCGCCATGCATAAAACCCGTTACGAAATCACTTCCGAAAGCGGCGCATGGTCAAGCGGTGCCCGCCTCGACGGCCAAAACACCGGCCACCGCCCGATGGTCAAAGGCGGCTACGCGCCTGTGGCACCGGTTGATCAAGGCCAGGACTTGCGTTCGGCTATGGCCAACATTTTGGAAGAAATCGGCATTGAAGTCGAAGTGCATCACGGCGAAGTAGGCACCGGTTCGCAAATGGAATTAGGCACCAAATTCGGCACCTTAGTCCGTCGCGCCGACCAAACCCAAGACATGAAATACGTGATTTGGAACGTGGCACACAACTTCGGTAAAACCGCCACTTTCATGCCGAAACCGATTATGGGAGACAACGGATCGGGTATGCACGTGCACCAATCGATTTGGAAAGACGGCCAAAACCTGTTTGCCGGTGACGGCTATGCGGGTTTGAGCGAAACCGCGCTCTACTACATCGGCGGCATCATCAAACACGCCAAAGCCCTGAACGCTATTTGTAACCCATCAACCAACTCGTACAAACGCTTGGTGCCACACTTTGAAGCACCGGTAAAACTGGCTTACTCAGCGAAAAACCGCTCGGCCTCTATCCGCATTCCATCGGCGAACAGCGTGAAAGCCCGCCGCATAGAAGCACGCTTCCCTGACCCGACGGCCAACCCTTACTTGTGTTTCGCCGCCTTACTGATGGCCGGCTTGGACGGTATCCAAAACAAAATCCACCCGGGCGATCCGGCAACCAAAAACCTCTACGACCTGCCGCCGGAAGAAGACGCTTTGGTGCCGACCGTGTGCGCCTCTTTAGACGAAGCCTTGGCTGCGTTGAACGAAGACCACGAATTCCTGACCCGCGGCGGCGTGTTCAGCAAAGACTGGATTGAGAGCTACATCGCCTTCAAAGAAGAAGATGTCCGCCGCATTCGCATGGCACCTCACCCGCTGGAATTTGAGATGTATTACAGCCTGTAATCAAATTAAACTCTGATTAAACCAAGGCCGTCTGAACCGTTTTATTATCGAAATGTTTCAGACGGCTTTTACTTAATCAATCAAAAACTGCAACCTTTGGCCAAATCCCAGATTTGAGCGTTATTTTAAAGTTAGCGCAGTACAGAAGGCGAAAACATAGCACTTAAAATGCTAAAATATTGATTAGTATAGCGAACCCACTATACATAACGAAAACATATACCAAAGATAGCGGAGATTAAGCAAAGGTCTCTGCTTATTATCTTAATCAACAGAAAAAGCCCTGCATGCAACCATACAGGGCTTTTTTTATCTTTCAACAGCAACCGCCTCCGCTTTTGATTCGGCAATACTCGATAAACTGCGCCCGAGTCATCACCGGCGTATTCGGATTATATTTGCGTTGTTGGGCAACGTAGCGGTCATAATCGGGAATACCGGCCATATAATTGGCAGCAATACAAAAGCTTTTATGCACTTTTTTCAGACGGCCTATTAAAGGATGATTAAGCAATTTTCTCATTGGTTTGAACCTCGTCACGGTAAACGGCAGGAACCTCCTTAGCAGTCGGCCAAGCCACTTTACGCGCTTTCATGGCAGTCATCAAGCCGTAGATGGCGATGAAAATCACAACCAGCATAAATGCCGCACACAAGCCTGAGTTGACATAGTCGTTGAAGACAATCTGCCCCATTTGCGCCACGTCTTTGGCCGGCGCCAACACTTCGCCGCGGGCAGCTGCTTCACGGTATTGCGCAGCGTGTGCCAAGAAGCTGACACGCGGGTCGGAATCAAACAGTTTCTGCATGGAAGCCACGGCGGTTACAATCAACAAGCCCAAGGCCGGCACCAACGGCACCCACACATAATGCTCTTTTTTCATTTTCACCAACACAACCGCTACCATAATCAATGCCATACCGGCGAGCATTTGGTTACCGATACCGAATAAAGGCCACAGCGAATTGATGCCGCCCAGCGGGTCGGTTACACCGGTATACAGGAAGTAGCCCCATGCGCCGACGGTTAAGAAAGTCGCCACCAGATTCGAGAACATGCCCTGACCGGTGCCTAAAGGTTTCACAAAAATACCCAGCAAATCTTGCACCATAAAACGTGAAGTACGGGTACCCGCATCCACCGCAGTCAAAATAAACATGGCTTCAAACAACAGCGCAAAATGATACCAGAAAGCCATCATTGCTTCGCCCGGAATCAGTTGGCTCATGATATGTGCCATACCGACTGCTAAAGTCGGCGCACCGCCGGCGCGGGACAGAATCGAATTCTCACCTACTTCACGCGCGGTATCGGCCAAAGTTGCCGCATCCACCGGAATTTGCAGATGGGTGGTGATGGCATGTGCCGCGGTTGCAGGGTCGGTACCAATCAAGGCTGCCGGGCTGTTCATGGCGAAGTACACGCCGGGCTCCAAAACGCAAGCCGCTGCCAAAGCCATAACGGCGACGAAACTTTCCATCAACATACCGCCATAACCGATGGCGCGGACGTGGGTTTCGTTTTCAATCATTTTAGGTGTCGTACCGGAAGAAATCAGCGCATGGAAACCGGATACCGCACCACAAGCAATGGTAATGAATAAGAACGGGAACAGCTT
Source organism: Neisseria yangbaofengii (assembly GCF_014898075.1). NCBI lineage: Bacteria > Pseudomonadati > Pseudomonadota > Betaproteobacteria > Neisseriales > Neisseriaceae > Neisseria > Neisseria yangbaofengii. Next base: position 553,000 of record NZ_CP062976.1, on the reverse strand, counting down.
ACCTGAAAATACCGGGCCGGTACCGTCGATAAAGTGGGTCACGGCCGGCATTTTCAGCACAGGACCAACCACAATAATACCGATGGCCAACGCAATAATGGTACCGATTTTCAGGAAAGTCGCCAGATAATCGCGCGGAGTCATCAAAAACCACACCGGCAACAGCGAAGAAATACCGCCATACAGCATAATGCCGAAGGCCAATTGCACGCCGTTTAAGTCGAACCAAGGACCAATTGCGCTTTCGGCCACATGGTTACCGAAAATCACTGCACTCATCATGGCGATAAAGCCGACAATTGCGATTTCACCCAAACGGCCCGGGCGGATAAAGCGGGCGTAAAAACCCATAAACAGCGCAATCGGCACAGTCACGGCAATGGTAAACGTACCCCAAGGGCTGTGGGTCAGCGCTTTCACCACGATCAAGGCCAATACCGACGTGATGATGATCATAATCATCAGAATACCGATAGATGCAATCACACCGGCGGCAGTACCCAATTCTTGTTTGATGATGTCGCCCAAGGATTTACCGTCGCGGCGCATAGACACAAACAATACCATCATATCCTGCACGGCACCGGCCAATACCACGCCGAAAATAATCCACAACGTGCCCGGCAGGTAACCCATTTGCGATGCCAACACAGGACCTACCAACGGACCTGCGCCGGCAATCGCAGCAAAGTGGTGACCGAACAATACTTTTTTATCGGTCGGCACATAATCGACACCGTTGTTGTTGCGTTCCGCCGGTGTCATACGGCGTGTGTCCAATTCCAAAATATTTTTACAGATATAAAGGCTGTAAAAACGATAGGCAATACAATACACCGATACCGCAGCCACCACCAGCCAAATAGCACTGACGTGTTCGCCGCGGCTGAGCGCTAAAGTGGCGAAAGCAAATACCCCTGCCAACACCACCAAGCCCCATATCAGAAACGATTTCAACGCTTTCATGACATGTCCTTTTAAAATGTTAAGAAATAAACAAGAATATTATATAAATAAATATAGAAATTCAAAAGTTAAAATATTTATTATATAAAACATGGTATTATTAAATAAATATTTATTTTGACAAATACTAACATATTTATACGACTACACAATATTACATAAAAAGAAATATGCTTTAAATCAAACTTCGTTGAAATATTCACTTAATTCACTTAATCGGCAACATATCACAAAGAGACTCCGCCCAAATAATATAGTCAGCACCGGCCATATCGCCGCGTTCGCCTCTGTTATAATCATATCCATTTACACCCGCTTAACACCTTGACATGACAACAAATATCCTACCCGCACGCCGCCTTTCCGTGGCCCCCATGCTCGACTGGACCGATCGCCACTACCGCCACATGGCACGCCAAATCACGCAAAACACTTGGCTTTACAGCGAAATGATCAACTCCGGCGCGATTGTGTATGGCGACAAAAACCGATTTCTCATGTTTAACGAAGGCGAAAATCCCGTTGCGCTGCAACTGGGCGGCAGTGAACCTGCCGATCTGGCCAAAGCTGCCAAAGCAGTGGAAGAATACGGCTATGACGAAGTCAATCTCAACTGCGGCTGCCCCAGCCCACGCGTGCAAAAAGGCGCATTCGGCGCATGTTTGATGAATGAAGTTGATTTAGTGGCCGATTGCTTAAACGCCATGCAAGATGCCGTGCAGATTCCGGTCACAATCAAACACCGCATCGGTGTCGACCGCCAAACCGAATACCAAACCGTAGCCGATTTTGTCGGCACCCTGCGTGACAAAACCGCCTGCAAAACCTTTATCGTCCACGCCCGCAATGCATGGCTCGACGGCTTATCACCCAAAGAAAACCGCGAAGTCCCGCCGCTGAAATACGACTACGTTTACCGCCTGAAACAAGAATTCCCCGATCTGGAAATCCTGATTAACGGCGGCATCACCACCAACGAACAAATCGCCGAACATCTCCAACACGTTGACGGCGTGATGATTGGCCGCGAGGCTTACCACAACCCGATGGTGATGCGCGAATGGGATCAACTGTTTTACGGCAGCAGCCACGCCCCCATCGAATACGCCGACTTGGTGCAACGCCTGCTTACCTACAGCCAAGCGCAAATCCAAAGCGGCCGCGGCACCATCTTGCGCCACATCGCCCGCCACAGCTTAGGCTTGATGCACAGCCTCAAAGGCGCACGTACTTGGCGACGTATGCTCTCCGATGCCACACTACTCAAAGACAACGACGGCACACTGATCCTGGAAGCATGGCACGAAGTGGAAAAAGCCAACCGGTTTGGGTTGAGTGAATAAATCATAAAATGCCGTCTGAAAATTCAATTTCAGACGGCATTTTTATTCTTAAGGCATATCGTTTAATTTCAAACGATATTTTCCTAAGCCCTTCTTTATGCTTGCCAAGCTATTTGAATTCCGCTACTCTTAGCGTGCAATTTTGATAAAAATACGCATTCAAATGTTCATGCCGATTTATCGTATTTAAGATGGTATCGGACACTTGAAAAGCTTTATCGGACATTCTGCTTTTCTATGAGCAAACGTCCTTTTACCATAGAGGAAAAGATCATGAAATTCAAACGTTCCGCTGCCATTGCAGCCGCAGCATTACTTGCCCTGACCGCTTGTTCCGACAACGGTAAATCCGCCGGCAGTGCACCAAAAGAAAATGCCGCTGCCGCCGCTGCCGACAAGCTGCAAACCAAATTTGTCACCATCGCTACAGGAGGCGCATCCGGCCCTTACAATATCTTGGCCACTTCTTTAGCCGAAGCCTATACCAAAGAATTCGGCGTCAATTCCAAAACCCAAACTACCGGGGCTTCAGTCGAAAATATCAACCTAATCAATCAGAAAAAAGCCGAAATGGCCTTTGTGATGAGTGATGTATTGAGCGATGCGGTCAACGGCCAAAACAGCTTTAAAGAAAAAATCGGCAGCGTTTCGCAAATTGCTGCGTTGTATCCGAACTATGTTCAAGTCGTGGCTTCGGCCAAATCCGGCATTAAAACTCTGGAAGACTTACGCGGCAAACGTGTGGCCGTGGGCGCGCAAAATTCCGGCGTTGAAGTGAACGCACGCAACCTGATTAACGGTTTCGGGATGACCTACGATGATTTGAAAATCGATTATTTGGGCTACGCCGAGGCAGCCGATGCACTGAAGGCCGGCAAAATCGATGCCGCATTTTTAACCAGCGGCTTGCCAAACTCGTCGCTGATGGAATTGCAGCAAGGTTTCGATTTGCAACTGGTCTCCATCCCTGCCGACAAAATCAGAGAAATCGCCAAAGACAAACCTTATTTCGTGGCGATGAATATTCCGAAAGGTACCTACGGCAACGCCGAAGACATACCGACCGCCGCCATCCGCAATGCTTTGGTGGTGAGTAGCGAATTGAGCGAAGACGATGTGTATAAGCTGACCAAATCATTCTTTGCCAACCTGGGCGTGTTGCAAACTGCACACCAAGCAGCTAAGGAAATCGACCCGGCCACTGCCAAAGAAGGCTTTGTCGCTCCAATGCATCCGGGTGCGAAAAAGTATTTTGACGAAGCCAAATAAGCGTTTTGTGTTTCAGACGGCCTCCGGTAGTCATCAGGCCGTCTGAACTGTTTCACGCTTAAGCTTTTATTTTGATTAATCAACATGATAATAAGTTTTCAGACGGCCTGATTATCACATGCCGTCTGAAAAACCGGATCTGTCCTTTCCCTGCCTATGCTGCGTTTCATGACCGCCGTTTTGCTGATTGCTGCCACCGGCTTTATGCTTTGGCCGCAGGCTGCCGTGGAAATATCGTTGCAGGGCAGGCAATGTTATCTGCCACCTGAATTTACGCTGCAATGGCGGCACTCGGTCGAACACCAGCTTTGGCGCGAATCATACCGTTCCGATGGCAAAAAGCTGCACTTAACGCGCACGCAAATGCAGACTTTCGGTGCCGGTATGCCTTCGGACGGCCTGCCTGTTGCCGCCGATAAAGGCTTTGTGGCACAGCAAGGCCGTCTGAAACTGCTCGAATTAAATTGGACGGTTTCGCGCAATATGCAGGGTGAAATCCATGTTGACGGGCAGATTTGGCCGCTGGCTGCCAGCCTGCCCGATTATACTGCCGTGCGCCTCGCTCCCATTAAGAAGCCGCGCATCTTTATTTATTTTGGACACTGTTTATGACCGAACCTCTGAAAACCGATACTGCACCCGACAGCCAAGAGATTTTAGAAAAATACGACCGCGAATCGGTAACGCGTACCCTGCAAAACTCAACCGTACGCTACATCATCGGTGCGATTGCGGTGTTGTATTCGCTGTTCCACGTTTACATTACCTTTTTTCCCATGCCCACGCTGCTGCAACGCTCGATTCACGTTGCCGCCGGCTGTGCGCTGATTTTCCTGATTTATCCTCCGGCTCAAAAAAGCAGCCGCCAAAAAGTGGTTTGGTATGATTGGCTGTGGTTTGTCGCCGCATTCTCCGGCGCCGGCTATCTGATATGGCAATACGACGCAATTATGACCGTGCGCGGCGGCATTCCGAACACGCTCGATATCGTGTTTTCGATGATCACCACGGTTGTCGTGATCGAAGCCGCACGCCGCATTACCGGCTGGATTTTACCGGTGTTTGCGCTGCTCTTCTTAGCTTATCCGTTTATCAGCCATATGGATTTCATGCCCGACCGCCTGCTCACCCGGCCTTATGATTTGGGTGATATTTTCGGCCAACTTTACCTGAAAACAGAAGGTCTGTACTCCACTGCCATCGGTGCATCGGTAACGTTTATTTTCCTGTTTATCCTGTTCGGCGCATTTTTGGCGCGTTCCGGTATGGGGCAATTGTTTAACGATATGGCGCTTGCATTGGCCGGACACAAACAGGGCGGCCCTGCCAAAGTGGCGGTGATTTCCAGCGGTTTTATGGGCAGCATCAACGGTGCTGCGGTGGCCAATGTGGTCGGCACGGGTGCATTTACCATTCCGTTGATGAAGAAAATCGGTTACCACCGAGATTTTGCAGGTGCGGTTGAAGCCAGCGCATCGGTGGGCGGCCAGATTCTGCCGCCGATTATGGGGGCGGCTGCGTTCATCATGGCTGAAACAACAGGCGTGAAATACAGTACCATTGCGTTGGCGGCACTGTTGCCCGCTCTGCTTTACTATTTGGGCGTGATTGCGCAAGTGCATTTCCGCGCCGGCAAACGCGACTTGAAAGGCATTCCGAAAGCCGATTTACCACGGTTGAAAGAAGTATTGAAAGCACGCGGCCATATGCTGCTGCCGATTGTCGCACTGGTAGTCATGTTGGCCGAATCCGTGCCGGTGGGCTATGCCGCGGCTTATACCATTGCGATTACGGTCGTCGTCAGCTGGCTGCGCCCGCAAACCCGTATGGGCTGGCGCGATATTTTGGCCGCCTTGGAAGACGGTGCCAAACAATCGCTGTCGGTGATGGCGGCATGTGTGGTGGTGGGCATTGTGATTGGCGTGGTCAACCTCACCAGCTTCGGCACGGTAATGACTTCTTCCATCGTTACCTTGGGTGCAGGTTCGCTGTTTTTCACCCTGTTTCTGACCATGATAGCCTCGATGATTTTGGGCATGGGCTTGCCGTCGATTCCGGCCTACATCATCACCGCAACCATGGCTGCCCCTGCGCTGGCTTCGTTTGACGTACCGGTATTGGTGGCGCATATGTTTGTGTTCTATTTCGGTATTTTCGCCAACATCACCCCGCCTGTGGCTTTGGCTGCTTTTGCCGGTGCAGGCATTGCGGGTGGAGACCCGATGAAAACGGGTTTCCAATCGCTCAAATTGGCGCTGGCCGGATTTATCGTGCCGTTTATGTTTGTGTATAACCCGAATATGCTGATGATTGACGTGGCCGGCACCGCCGTAACCGCCACCGAATTCCCGCTGCCGCATTGGTGGACAATTGTATCGGTAAGCATCACTTCCATTGTCGGCGTATTGAGTTTGTCGGCCGCCGTGGAGGGTTGGTTTAAAACCGGCATTCCGACATGGCAACGTCTGCCGTTGGCTGCCGGCGGCCTGATGATGATTGTGCCGGAACTGACGACCGATTTAATCGGTATCGCCATGGTTGCCGCCATCTTGGGCTTGAATATTTGGGCGGCGAAAAAACAAATCAAAGCTGCTTAATCGCTGAAATAAACAGGCCGTCTGAAAACTGCGTTTTCAGACGGCCTGTTTTCATCAAAATCCGCTACAATGCTTCGCATAAAGCCATCAAAAACCAAAGGAGGAGCCATGCTGAACCGCCCGATTCCGAAAATTTTCCTGTTCGTTCCCGCCACACGTCCTGAGCGGATTGCCAAAGCGTTTGCCAGCGGTGCGGACGAAGTGATTGCAGACTGGGAAGATACGGTCGCACCGGAAGACAAAGCCGCCGCCCGCACCAACATCGCCGAATATTGCCGCCAGACCGGTCAGCCTTCGGTATGGATCAGAATCAATAATCCGCGCAGCGCGTTTTATGCGGACGATGTGGCGGCACTAAAGACTATGCCTGAAATCAAAGGGATACTGCTTTCCAAAACCGTTCGCGCCGACGAAATTTCTTCGCTGTACCATGCCGCCGGCAAGCCGGTTATCGCCGACATCGAATCGGCGCAAGGCATGGCCGATATGGGGCAATTGGCGCGTTCAGACGGCCTGTTCGCACTCACCTACGGCTGCTTGGATTTGGCCAATGACTTGGGCATGAGCTACGGCACCGCCGCCGCGCAAACCGTGTTCGACCGTTTGCGCACCGACATGCTGCTGCACAGTCGCATCAACAACCTGCATCCGCCCATCGAAACCACCTTCCCCGATTTCAACGACCACGAAGCCAACCGCCGCAATGCCGAATACTGGCGCGACATGGGTTTCGGCGGGGTTTTGTGTATCCACCCGAAACAAGTTGCTGCGGTAAAAGAAGCGTTAAGGCCGTCTGAAAACTTGTTGGCTTTTGCGGCCAAAGTCGTTGCCGAAGCAGAACACAACGGCCAAGCAGTTTTCCAAGTGGACGGGCAAATGATTGATGCGCCGGTTATCGAGCGGGCAAAATGGATTTTGCGACAAAGCTAACGTTCAGACGGCCTGATATTTTTATTCATGCCGTCTGAAATCACTTTGCTGATAACCATCTCATCCGCTTATCTTTACAGATAGCTTGCGAATAACCGTTTGGCCGTCTGAATATCCTCCGTTCACTCACACATAACCATATTCCGCCGCTGCCGTTCCGTGCTAGAATTGCCTTGTTTGATGGCAGCAAACGGCCATCCCGATATCTACTTTTCGCAGAAGCCCGCATTTTCTGCCAAGGAACATACATGAACATCGAGACCCTTCCACTATCCGGCGGCAACATCGGCATCGAGCGTGAAAGCTTGCGCACCACCGCCGACGGCCACCTTGCCGGAACACGCCACCCGGAAGCCTTGGGCAACGTCTATACCCATCCGAACATCACCATCGATTATGGCGAAGCGTTGTTGGAACTGGTTACCGATCCGCATCAATCCCCGAAAGCCGTGTACCGGCAGCTTCTGGAATTACACCAATTCAGCGCGCAAAACATCGGTGAAGAACGCATGTGGGCGGCCAGCATGCCTTGCCGTCTGCCCGACAACCCCGAACACATCGAAATCGGCTACTTCGGCCAAAGCAACGGCGCGAAATTGAAACGCCTTTACCGCGTCGGCCTTTCTTACCGCTACGGTCGCACCATGCAAATGATTGCCGGCGTGCATTTCAACTATTCGCCTCCGGAAAACTTGTGGGCAGCCTTAGCCGAGCAAGAAGGCGTGGAACCGACCGACGCTTGGCGCAACGAACGCTACATGGGCATGATTCGCAACATCCAGCGCCACGGCTGGCTGATTTGCCACCTGTTCGGCGCCGCCCCTGCCTGCGACCAAAGTTTCCAACCGGCGCAAAATGTGCTCGACCGTCTGCACGAGCAAAGCTTTACCTGGAAAAACGCCACTACCCTGCGCATGAGCCAGCTCGGCTACCAAAACAAAGTCGATTTCAGCGTCAGCTTCAATCATTTGAACGAATACGTCCGCGATTTGGGTGCGGCAGTGCTGACTCCGGCGCCGGTGTACGAATACTTAGGTTTGCGCGGCCCGGCCGGTTCTTACCGCCAAATCAGCACCAATATCCTGCAAATCGCCAACGAATATTACAGCGGCGCACGTCCGAAACAAGTGATGAAAAAAGGCGAACTGCCGATCAGCGCCTTGAGCGCACGCGGTATTGCCTATATCGAATTGCGCCTGCTCGACAACAATCCGTATGACCCTGCTGGCATCAGCCTGGAACAAATCCATTTCTTGGAAGGCTTTATGCTGTGGTGTTTGCTGAAAGATTCGCCCGCATTTACCACCGCCGACTACAACGAAGCCAACCACAACCGCCTGCGCACCGCCTGCTTGGGCTTGAGCGAAGGGTTCAGCCTGTTTAAAAACGGCCGCAGCATTTCCGCGCAAGATTGGGCGGATGAAATCCTGCACGAAATCCTGCCGATTGCCGAGCGCCTTGACCAAAGTTCTGCAAACATCGGCTACCGCGAAGCCGTACAAAACCAAATCCGCGCCAACAGCGGCGAAACCCTGCGCCTGCCGCAACGTGTACAAGCCGAAATGGCCGGACAAGAGTTCCTGCCGTGGGCAATGGCCTTGACCGCGCAACATTTGGAAACCTTAAAGCAACCGCTGCCAGAAGACGTACAAGCCGAACTGGAAGCGCAAAGCCAACAATCCTTGCAGGAATTTGCCGAAATCGAAGCGAAGGCCGCCGATGAAATCCCGTTTGACGACTATTTGGCCAACTATTTCAATCCGCTGCATGAGTGTTTGGCGAAATTAACGGTTTAACAGCAATTAATAAAACCATGCCGTCTGAACGTTTCAGACGGCATGGTTTTTCTTTATCTGAATCAATCAGATTACAAAAGAATAAGATAAATTTTATCCGATAAAAGGCTAAGATCTTTGCCCCATGAACAACCAGTAAAAAACAGAAAGATCGTCATTCCCGCCTACGCGGGAATGATGTCGATTTTATGTGCGCCGGTATTTGAAGAAGCTTTACACCGCTACCAAACCGTACAAACCAATCCGCACCGGCGCGAAGAAAATCGGCCAAACGCTCGGATCGATGCCAGAAATGGCGTGTTATATAGCTTGGATCACTTTAACGTTTGCTCAATAGTCCAAAATCTCTTTTCTCTCCCTCATCTATATCAGAGAATATTGTTGAATTAAGATATTTTTCTGCCAATTCGATAATATGTCTTACTTTATCTGTTTTTGTTGTCATAAAACCAATCGGTAGAGTAACAGGATAACCTGTTAATTTAGCGTGATAACAGACCACTGCAAATTTATCTTCTAAAAGTAGAATTTCTGTATTACCGTTCAAAAATCCTTCACAAAATCCGTACAAGATTTTGTCGTCAGAAATATCTCTAAATTCATTTAGCCACCTCTTCTTTTCACGCTCACGCTGGTTTTGCTTGTCGGATAATGGCAGATACAAACGGAATTCATAACCTTGTTTTTGCTTATCTACCAAATTTTGCAGTTTATCGTGAATTTTGCGTTGTTTTGCCCAATAAATATCGCTTGGTGCAAGCCAATAGAGTTTTTTAGTTTCTGATGTTTTTTTAAGCTGACCTAATATAGTGTCAATTTTATCAAAAACCATATCAGGAGGTTCCTGATTGTTCTTTGATTGAGGTTCCTTATTGTTCTTTGATTGATGATAAATCTGCCCTAAAAAATACAAGCCTTTTTCTTGCTCAAATTGATATTGAATTTTCTTAAACTTAATAATATCAAATCGTCCACCAAACAATACTCTCAAGGTATCATCATCACCAATTTCTTCCATACTTTTGCGTAATTCACGCAAATTATCATAATTACCAAACTGTTCCAGCTGGGCGGTAATGGCTTGTCGGATATTATCCTGATGAATAATAGTCTGTACATCGTGGCGTTCTTTGGCTTCGCCTGTTTCAGGCAGTAGCTCAAATGCCTGCGTAAAACGAAAATATTCAGGCGAGCCTTTGGGTTCGATGACATCAATTTTGTACAATGAAATATCTTTTTCAATCTCTCCCTTTTCATTTTTTACCTCAACGATATCATCTTCCATTAATTGGCGGAAACGGTTTTGAAACGATTTTCGGGCAATTTCACTGCTTTCGGATAACACTTTCGGTTCAATATCCAATTCTATCGCTTGCTGACGGACTTTATCACAATCTTTTTTCTGCAAAAAATTATTATCCAGTAACTCCATACGGTATTCGCCACCCAATTCTTTTAATGTGGGGATTTGTGGAGAATCTTGTCCATCGTTTTGAAACAAACGTAAACCTTCCGCAGATAAGGCTATCAAACCGTCATCTCGCCAAACAATCCATTTGTTTTGCTCTAAATCTGCCAAAGCTACTTCGGTTTCGTATTGATTGAAACCGAAATATTGAGCAATTTGTGCAGGTTTGCATGGCGTTATTTTAAGTAACCGCAATAAATATTCACGTACAAACGCCACTCCTTTATCACTCATATACGAAAACACAATTCGGAAGCGTGGAGCTTTGATTACAAAATCTATTTGATTGTACGGCGTTTTTTGTTCATTCATTTTTTCGCTCCGTTTTTTAAGGTCTTAATGGCGTAATATTGCTTATTTGTTTGTTCTTGCATAAAGCGTAATACCATTGCCAATGGTGCTTTGCTGTTTTTCGGTTGTTCCCATACGGTTTTTGCCCCGACAATCACAAGTTTGTCCATCGCACGAGATAAGGCTACATTGATACGGTTCGGCAAATGTAAAAAGCCTGTACTGTATGATTTATCGTAGCGTGTCAGCGACAATATAATCACACGGTTTTCTTTACCCTGATAGCTATCCACACTATCAATTTTAACCAAACGGCGGAAATCATCGCTCCAACTGCGTTCATTGAATTTTTTTCGAATCAACTGTTTCTGATCGCCATACATACAGATAACACCGATGGCTTGTTCGTTTTTTTCTAAGCATTTATGAACGGTTTTACTGTTCATAAACGTTTCATCTTCCGCCAAGTCTTGTAATACACCAATAATTACATCGGCTTCGGCACGGTTGGACAAACTACCTTTTTTGCCTTGTTCGTGATACGCTTTCGGCAATGAAGCCGTATCTAACCACGTTACGCAAGCTTTAAGTTTTTCAGGCAGCTTGTCATAACTGTTCGGCACATCGCTGTCCTGTTTACCGTTTTCCAAAACATTGCCGTAAAAGCAAGATGACACCAAGCTACCAATGGCAGGAGCCATGCGGTATTGGATTTTGAGCGTGGCACAAGTCTGCTTGCCATATTCGGATTGGAATACCCGTTCAAAATCACTGCCCAATGCTTGATCTAACTCTTCGCCACGCTTGGAAATGCCCAAACGACGGGCTAGTGCATTTTTATGTTCTTCCGAATATAACGGCGGTAACTGCTTATGATCGCCTACCAGCAAAATCCGAGTACCAGACTGCATTGCAATCGCCAATTCACTGGAAATAGAACGCGCCGCTTCGTCCACAATTACCCAATCATAAAGATTATCGGCAATGCCGATATGTTTTTGCCCAATACCAACGCAAGTACCAATCACAAGCTGGCGGGAACGAGCCAAAAACTCATCATAATTGGTGCGTTCGTTGGAAAGAGCTTCTAACATATCTTGGGTTAAATCAATAAGCTTGCCTGCCTGTACATCTTCACTTGGTTGAATATTGTGTTTTTGATTTAATTCTCCAATCAGTTTCGGCAAAATCTCATCAATTTCCACTAATTCACGCAGTCCCTTTGTTTGAGCTTGTTCTTTAATACTTTTTTCTAATTTTTTACGTAAACGTTTTTCGTCCTCATCAATAATTTCATCTTTACTTGATTTGACGATTTTTTGATAACGGCGGATTTGTGTCCCCATCTCAAATGCCAATTCGGCACGCTCACGCAAATAGCTTTCAGGCAGCCCCATACTGCGCCCAAGCTGACAGATATTACCAATCTTGTTTACATTTAATTGCGCTCGTTTTTGGCTGACTAAATTCGGCGAAAACACATCTTCCAGAATTTCCGAATCCGCTACTTCACGGTTACTAAACCGCACCAGTTGCAAATCTGTCCCCAAACGCCGACAGTGTTTACGGATACGTTCGGCAGCCGTATTCACGGCTTCATGCGATTGGCTGACCAGCAAAATATTACGAACTTTCTGCACATCAAACAGATAATGCACAAAAGCCGAAATAAATTCGGTTTTTCCCGTTCCCGGCGGACCTTGTAATAACGAGAGCGGTCCATTGGCAATCAGTTTTTGAAAAGCGATACGCTGTGCGTCATTCAAACTCACACCTTTTTCAGGTTGGTCATAACGAGCAAATTCTTTATCACTTACTTGAACATCGTATTTTTCAGACGGCAACGTACAGCTTTCATCAAAATAATGTACCAAACCTTTGACTGCACTTTCGCCGTCTAAAATACGTTGCAAAGCATTTTTACGGCGTTTATATGACGCTTTATTTTGTACACTTTGCAGATAAACAGGCGTATCCGCTTGAATATTATTTGCTGAATTGGTCAGGCTTTTCGGCTTGATATGTAATTCATTTAACTGGCTTTTAGCAATATCCACTACACCATATTTAAATGTTTTTTCGCCATCTTCACTTTTACCGATGGCTTCCACGATTTCATCACGTTGAAACTGATCAATTGGATTGATTTCACCGTCATACGGGATATAGATCTCACCATTTTCAGTTTTTTGCAATGCTTCATTTGCAGTAACAGACGGTAAAGCTTCGGTTTCCGTATCCAAAATTGCTTGCCACAATTTTTGAATACTTGGGCGTTGCTCAATTAGTGGTTCTGTGGCATCAATATCGGCAATTTCTATTTCAAAATCAGTTTCAAAAACTTTAACTTCCTCAATCAATTCTTTTTCAGGCAACCTAGAAATTTGCTCATCAATGAATTGATTGATAGTTTGGTTAAATAGCTCATCATCTTTTAGTGCGTCATTGAGTGCCTTCATTTCGCTATAAGGACCATAAGTAATATTCAGACCAAGTCTTAAACTCATCACACTGTTATCACGGTCTCGCTTGCTGATATAGCTACGTTCAATCGGAGATAAGGCGTGAGTAAATTGCTTATCTTGGACAGAATAAAATACTTTTAACACGCCACCAAAACCGATGAATTGCACCAATACATCGCCTTGTTTGCTTTTTTCAAATTGAACAAACAACTCGCCATTTTCAGGATAAATCTCAATCGGTAAAAACGAATCTCGCCCGCCAACCGTAATATTTATCATCGGTATGGTCGGTTTTGGATTAAGTGCTTCCTTAAAACGAACCAATGAAATAAACGCTGTTTGGCTGTCTGAATATTCTTGCTGTACTACATCGCTGATGTTGGCAAGTTTTTCAGACGGCATATTCCACGCTACGTCTAATAGCTCACACGCCATTTTCATGACGGCAAAATTGTCCCGTTGTTTTTCGGTAGCGTGGTCAAATTCAGGCGAATATTCGGTATTGAACTGGCTTTGTCCACTTGACGAAAAATCCAGAATATCCAAAATATGAAGCTGGATATTGTCGTCATCAAGCGTTACCAACACATTGTCAGGTTTCAAATCGCCGTGCGTAAAACCCAAACTGTGTAAATGTTCAATATTCTGAATAAATTTTTGAATAATCGTCAATTTCTGTTCGTCAGGCAAATCCAATTGACAAACCGCTTGCCATGTCTGCCCATCAATAAAATCACTCACGGCAAACAGGCAGCCAGATTTTTTGGCAATACCAAATTCTCGGATTTTCGGCACATAGTCAGGCGATAAATTTGCCAGCTTCGCCATGTTTTCCAACCAATTTAATACCACTCGTGCTTTGGTTTGGTCTTGTTGCGGGTCCGCATTCAGCCATGCTTTCACCAATAAGCCGTTAGATTGATAAACTTCTTTTTCACTGGTTTCAACAATAAAATCATTATCTTCACGATAAGCACGGGAATGGTTGATATCGTGGATAAATGGATCTAATTTTGCAAAATCAAAGGAAAAATCGACCGCTTGTTCGGGTTTATGTTGATTAAATTGATCCAAAAACTCTACAGCACTTTTAAAGGTTTTTTCAGATAATGCTTCTCGCAATAAATCACTATACCATTCGGTTGCTTGACTCAATTTTGTTTTCATATCGGTGATACTAGCGGGAGAAATCCGCTCAGCTTTGATAATATGCCAAGCTAACACTGCCAATGAACGCACATCATATTGATAAGGGGTAAGTTTAATGTTGTCTGAAAGTTTAAATGCATCTTTTGCCAAATCGCCTGATACTTCCAAAATCTCACGAATATCACCAACAGTTTGTTCATCTTTGAAATATGCTGTTGCAAATCCTGACAAAGTAATGGTATCGTCTGCCGACAGCCAAATGCTATGTTCACCCAAATCTCGATGAGCAATACCTATTTTGTGCAACTGGGCAAATTTGTCTAACAACAATTGCACCAATCCCAAACGACGTTCTTGGCTTAAATTCTCGCCACTGACACCACCGACAAATTGATTAAAGCGTTTTTGCTGCGGAAAAAATTCAAACAAATCAATATGTTCGGCAGTAATCTCGCCTTTTTGCGGTGTGGATTTGTAATTTAAACAGGTGTGATATAAGTCTTTATTTTGTAGTTTTATATGGTTTAATACATCATATTCACGACTAACTAAACGATAGCGACCATCTGGAGTTTGAGCCTCTGGGCGGTTAATTTTAGTAAAATTCCAACGGCGTAATAACGCCTGATCTTGGTGTTTTTTATTTTCAGTTTGAGCAAGATATTCTTGAAAAATCTGTTTAGGGTGATTAAAAATAGGCGTATCTTCAGCATAATAGCCATTTGTATTAATGGATTTGGGCTTAACAGAATTACCATTGAAAATTTCATCAAATACAGAGAAATCATTATTTAATGTTTGGTTATTTGGATATTTTGTATATTCTCCAAATTGTTCCGTAAATTTTTGATTATCAGCCAATAATAAAAAATCATTTAAACTAATGGTGTGCATTTTTTCTTTATCTGATAAACCACTAAAATCAGAATTTCCTGTCATCACAACCAAAAATTCTATTTTGGGAATAGGGAATTTCTCCGTAGAATTGGCAAATTTCCCACGAAACTTTTCTAATTTCTTTTTTAGGAGGTAGGATTTTTTCCGAGTAACCTCAACAGGAGAATACTCCATATCCTGTTTTCCCTTGAACCAGCGTAAACCATCATTAGTAATCGATTCACCATTCCAATGCTTTAATTCCACAATCAATACATTGCAATGCGTAATAATTACCAAGTCAAATTCACCTTCTTTGTGTTCTTTCACGTCGGCAAAGCGAAAACCTGAATATCCTTTCCAAGGGAACATAGATTTTAATGCCCCTAATACTTTTAATCCTTCCCCTTTCAAGGGTTGATTTGTCCTATTAGCAGGAACTGAAAAAGCTTGCTTAATTTTTTCAATTGCTTCTACTTCGTGTGCAGTTAAGCCACCACCCCAATCTTGTACTTCCATCATTCACCTCACAATAAATATCAGCATATTCTATCAAATTTTTGTTATATCACATCCATACAACGGCACGTTCACCAGCCAATCTTGCTTACGATAATCCGCCATTGAAAAACGAATCGCTTGTTCAGGCTGGAACTGTTCCACATAGACTTTCAGGCTTTTGGCTTTTAGATTTTCTTCGGCTTTCACTTCAATCGGGATCACTGCTTGTTTACGTTGCAGCACAAAATCCACTTCCGCCGTGCCTTTTTCCGTTGTCCAGTAGAAAACAGGGTTTTCTTGGTTGGCAATCAGCTGTTGCAGCACATATTGCTCGGTTAAAGCCCCTTTAAATTCGCTAAAAATACGGCTCCCCTCTAACAAAACGCTAACATCTAAATGACTTTGTGCCGCCAGCAACCCTACGTCCAAAGCGTATAATTTAAAGGCGTTATCTTGGTATGCCGAAAGTGGCAAATGGGGCTTTTTAATGCGTGGCACACGATGCACCAAACCGCTGTCTTTGAGCCATTGTAAGGCGATCTCGTAGTCTTTGCTTCTCGCCCCTTTTTGTAGCTGTGAATACATAAATTTTTTATTTTCTTTGGCAAGTTGTTCAGGAATGGACGCCCAAATTGACCGCACTTTTTGCACCGTCTGCCCATCTTTAATATGTTTGGAAAAATCCTGTTCATACGCCATCAATAGATTTCGTTGCACTTGGCGAACCGCATCAAAATTTTGCCTATCAATAAAAGTTTGCACCGCTTCAGGCATTCCGCCGACAAAATAGTATTGTCGCAACAAATCAATATAGGTCATTTTCATCGCAGCAATCAACGCCCAATCTTGCATATTAAGCAATTCAACCAAATCCTGCTTGCCAAGTACGGTTAGAAATTCGTGGAAATCCATCGGATACATCGGCAGAAAATCCACTTTGCCCACAGGAAATGAAACCTGATGATGTAACGATATGCCCGGTAACGACCCTGCCGCCACGATATAAAACTGCGGTGCGTTTTCATAAAAGTATTTGAGCGATGACAACGCCTGCGGTACTTCTTGCACCTCATCAAAAATAATCAGCGTGTTTTGGGCTTGAATATCCACACCGCTTTCAATTTTTAAGCCAAGAATTAGGCGGTTGATGTCGTAATCGCCGGTAAACAAGGTTTTCATTCGGCTATTGTTATCAAAATTGATATACGCCACTTGTTCAAATGACTGCTTGCCAAAATGCTTTATCGCCCAAGTTTTTCCAACCTGCCTTGCCCCTTGAATAATCAAAGGCTTACGGCTAGGATTTTGCTTCCATTTTTCTAAGGATTGAATGATTTTTCGTTGCATAATGACACTTTTTCTAAGGAATGTTTGTAGGCAAGAGAATAATGATCCTGTCTAAAAACAAAACTTCACACGATATTGTTGCAAAAAATTGGCGATTTTTGACCGCTTGTAGCAAGCAAAAGAGCGTTTTTTTTCAGAGTTTTTTTTAAATAACAATGTGTAGAAAATCCTAGCATTGTTTACACTTTTGCTTTTTTGCCTGAAGACCCATTTTGGGATTTTTGAGTGTTGTCAAAGAATGCCAAAAGGCACTGCAAAGCCGCATGGTTATTGATAATGCTCAAAAATCCTAAAGCAATCATTCGATCAAAAAACACAAGCTGTTTTGCATAAAACCTGACAATTTCCTACAAACAATGCCGTCTGAAACTCAACCCTCAGACGGCATTATTATTTGCAAACTTCCAAAATTCCCCACCCCTCCCCCAACCTCATTTATCAAATTAGGCAATAATCTGCGTATTTTAGGCAAAGATTTGCCGCTGGTTTTGCCTATAATATCGCCATTAACCCAAACCAAAAGGACAAAATTATGATTACGATTTATTCTCTTAAACAATCCCGTTCACAGCGTATCGTGTGGCTGCTTGAAGAGTTGGGCGTGCCGTATGAAGTGAAAAACTTTGAGCGTGAGCCGATAACTCGTGCCGCACCGGCGATTTTTAAAACCTTGCACCCATTGGGCAAGTCGCCGATTTTAACCGATGGTGATTTGGTGCTAGCCGAAAGCGGTGCGATCGTGGAATACCTGATCAAACGCTACGGCAACGGCAGATTTTTGCCTGCCGAGAATTACGCCGATTACGCCCAGTATAAACAGTGGATACACTACGCCGAAGGCTCAATTATGCCGAATTTTACGCTCAAACTGGTCGCAGGCGACAGCAACAAAGCCGACTATATCAACGGTCAGGTTGCCTTGCACCTTGATTATATTGAGCAATATCTTGCCGATAAAAAATGGTTCTGCGGCGAGCAACTCACTGGTGCTGATATTATGATGAGTTTTCCGCTGCAAGTGGCGATTTTTATGTTGCCAGAGCAAGCCTATCCAAACATCGCTCGCTTTGTCAGTCAAGTGGAACAAAGCGACACTTATCAACGAGCAGAAAGCCGAGTTGGTGCATTAGAGTTGCATAAATTATAACCGCTTCACCGTGATACGGCATTGCCGACGTTGGCGATGCCGTCCATATAAGGAGAAAAAATGGGTGTTTTGAATAAAGGTCAATGGCAAGGCGACGATGTGCAGTTGGAGCAGGTTGATCAAATCGCACAGCCGTTAATCGCCGAAAAAGACCGCTATCATTTTTATTTTGCCTACGGTTGCCCTTTTGCACACCGTGCGAATTTGGTTCGCCATTATTTGGGGCTGACCGATGTGATTTCAGCGTCCAGCACCGCCCCAATAATGACCGCAGACGGCTTGGCGTTTAACAAAGATTTTTACGATACCGCCAACCATTTGCCCTTTTTGCGTGATGTTTATTTAAAAGGCAAAGCCGATTTTTCAGGGCGAGCCAGCGTGCCGTTATTGTGGGACAAGCAAACCCAAACCATTGCCAGCCATAATTCAGGGGAAATGGCGTGGGAGATTGCCGAGAAATTTGCCGAATTGGGCAATAATCCAGCGGATTTAATTCCATCTCATTTACGCAATGAGATTGCCAAACTAAACGATTGGCTGGATGTGAAAATTAACCGCAAAGTCTATCAAGTGGGCTATGCCGATACGCCAGAAAAATACCAAAAACAGTTGCAAGAATTGTTCCAAAGCCTAAGCAAGCTGGATCAACGCCTAGCCGAGCAACGCTATTTATTTGGCGAGCAGATTACGCTGTCGGATTTTTGGCTGTTTCCAACCTTGATCCGCTTTGAAGCGGTGTATGCCGATTTGTTCCGCACAAACTTAAAACCGCTTGCCGACTTTCAACATCTGTATCGCTATATGTTGGCGTTATATGCCGATCCACGCATTCAGGCAACGGTGGATATAGATTTTACAATGCAATTTTATTATGTGAACAGTGGCGGACTAAGCCCTGACAACGTGCCAAAACCTGTGTTGCCTTGGCTAAAAGCAGATTTATCAAATTAGGCAAGAATTTGCGTGTTTTAGGCAAACAACGGCGAACAACGCTCACTATAATAAGCACACTTAACGCAATTAAGCGTATTGATTAACCATAGCAAATAGAAGGTAAAAAATGAAAGCATTTGAACAACATAAATTACTCGTGGTCGGTGGCTCAAGCGGTATCGGTTTTGAAACCGCCAAAATGGTTGCCGAACAAGGTGGCTCGGTGGTGATTGTCGGCAGTAACCCTGCCAAAGCCGAAACCGCTCGTCAAGACTTGGCAAAAATCGCAGGCGATGACAAAGCCTTTGCCCTAACCGCCGATTTGACCGATTTTGCCAGCGTGGAAAATTTGATCGCCGAGTTAAACCAAAACCACAGCGACATTGATTTGCTGGTCAATTCCGCCGGCGTGTATTTCCCCATCACCTTTTTGGAACACAGCCGTGCCGATTACGATAAATTCTTGGACTTAAACCGTGCAACCTTTTTCATCACTCAAGCGGTGGCGAAAAACTTAGTGGCGAAAAAGCGTGGCGGATCTTTTGTTAATGTAACCGCTGTGCCAGCTCGCCTGCCGATTGATACCGTGCCAGCGTCCGCCTACTCAATGGCGAAAATCGGCTTGGACACCTTGACCAAACACGCTGCCGCCGAACTTGCCGCCCATAATATCCGTGTCAATTCGGTCGCCCCAGCGATGATTGAAACTAAAATTTTTGAAAAATTCGCCAGTGCCGAACAGGTGAACGACACCTTAGAGAGTTTCAAAAATTTCCATCCGCTCGGTCGCAACGGCACACCGCAAGATGTCGCCGAAACCATTGTGTTCTTGTTATCGGACAAAACATCGTGGGTAACAGGGGCAATCTGGGACGTGGACGGCGGTGCAATGGCACAGCGTAAACAAGGGAATTAAGTTCATCGCATAAAATAATGCCGTTTGAAAGTCAGTTTTCAGACGGCATTTTTGTAGAAGTTTACAGAAAATTGGCGATTTTTGACCGCTTGCACAAAAAGAGCAGGCGGTTTTTTGAGAGTTTTTGCTTAGATTGGCTTATTGTAGCTACAAACTGATATGATATAAATTCAAAAATAAGCACGCGTTAAAAGAGATATAACCAATGGAAATCAAAGCGAAATTCTTTCACGAACTCACCACAACAGAGCTATATGAAATTTTAAAAGCACGTAGTGCGATATTTGTCCTTGAACAAAACTGCGTTTATCAGGATATGGACGATAAAGATTATGCGAGCCTACATATTTTTTATGAGCAAAATGGGCAAGTTGTGGCATATTTGCGTGCTTTTGCCAAAGACGCCGATCTCGTGCATATGGGCAGAGTGCTGACCGTGCAACGTGGAACGGGCTTAGGCGGGAAAATTTTAAAAGAAGGCATTCACCAAATTCAAAAACGCTTTGCACCAAAGCAGATTTATATTGAAGCACAAAGCTATGTGGTCGGCTATTATGAGCGAGAAGGTTTTAGTGTCTGCTCGGAAGAATTCTTGGAAGATGGCATACCGCATGTTCAGATGATCTTAAACCTATAAAGCCCCAAACCCCGCTCACAAAAAACAAAGTTTTTTGAACGTTGGCTTTGCCAACGGCTACTAAGTAGCGAACAATCGCTTTTGCGATTGTGAGTAATTTTTTGAAAGTTTTTTGAATGATAAAACCGTGTAAAATTTAGGTTTCGCACGGTATTTTTGCCAAAAATCTAAAAAATCAAACCGCTTGCAGAAAAAGAGCAGGCGGTTTTTTCTACTTTTCCGACTGCGGTTTGTTACGGCTTGCCTTGTCCTGTTTTTAAAGCAAATTCACTATGTCGTTAAAGGTCGTCTGAAAACAACTCATTCCTGCAACGGCTTTTTATGCTTTATACATTCCGCCGCATACTGCCCGCCCCAAACGTGCATTGCCTCGATTACCGGCATCAGCGTTTTGCCGAATTCGGTCAGCGAATACTCCACTTTAGGCGGAATTTGCGGATACACTTCCCGATGAACAATCCCATCGTTTTCCAACTCACGCAGCTGCAATGTCAGCATACGCTGGGTAATGCCGGCAAGCAGCCGCTGCAATTCGTTGAAGCGGCGGGTATCTCTGCTCAAATAATATAAAATCAATACCTTCCATTTCCCGCCGATTATATTCAAAGTGTTAACAACAGGGGCGCAAGCACTGTGTTCGTATTCTGTTTCCGACATCGTTTCCTCCAAACATTCTATAGTGAATTCAAATAAGAAATCTGATTCGTTGCCTACGTCCTTATGTACTACTTGTACACGGCGGGCGTAGTCGCCTTGCACCTTTCTTATTTTAATCCACTATATTTTTAACAGTATAAAAAATGTGCGTACTTGTAAAAAAATACGTTCCCCATATAATACATCCATCAACACAACGCCCACAAGCAAAACAGGAGACATCATGCGTATCCAAGAATTAGACTGCATCAACGAACTGGCGCGAAAACACCAAACCACAGGTCTTACCGCCGCCGAACTTACCGAACGGGAACAACTGCGCCAAATCTATTTGAAACAGATTCTCGGACAAATGACCAACATTCTATCGGTCGTCAGCGTAGTGGACAGCGAAGGCAACGACATTACCCCCGCCAAACTCCGCCGTGCGCAAGCCGCCGGAATGCAGATACAGTAACCCAATCAAATATAGATTATCGTCGTCTGAACAATTTCAGACGGCCTCAAAAGAAGGAATATGATGATGCGCAACGTTAAACAAATCTACCAAGCCAACAGCAAACATTGGGTCGGCGACGGCTTTCTCGTCCAACCGCTCTTCTCCCATATGGCAGACGATAGAGGTACCAATCCGTTTCTGATGCTTGATTACGCCGCACCTTACCAATTTGCACCCAACGAAGCACGCAGCCCACGGGGTGTCGGACAACATCCGCACAAAGGTTTTGAAACCGTAACCATCGCCTATCACGGCGAAGTAGCACACCGTGACTCCAGTGGTGGTGGCGGAATCATTTATGAAGGTGATGTGCAATGGATGACCGCAGGCTCGGGCATTATCCACGAAGAGTTCCACTCTGAAAACTTCAGCAAAAAAGGCGGGCTTTTTGAAATGGTGCAGCTTTGGGTAAATCTTCCAGCCAAAGACAAAAATACACCGCCACGCTACCAACATCTTGCCAAAGCAAACATTCCCATTGTCGGATTGCCCGACCAATCAGGCTACTTGCGTCTGATTGCAGGCGAAAAAGACGGTGTAAAAGGTGCGGCCGACACCTTTACCGAAATGAACGTGTGGGATGGTGTCATTCACGCCGGTAAAGACGCTGTATTGGCAATACCCGAAACCCACAACCTGTCTGTGGTCGTCCTGCGGGGCAATGCTGTCTTTAACGATAAAGAACAGGCAACGGCAGGACAGTTGGTGAGTTTTGAAAAAACCGGTGGCGACATACACATCAAAGTCGGTAGTGAAGAAGTCAAAATCTTACTGCTTTCCGGTATTCCGATTGACGAACCCGTTGTCGGCTACGGTCCATTCGTGATGAACACCGCCGAAGAAATCCGCCAAGCCTTCAGCGATTTCCAAAGCGGAAAATTCGGCAAAATCGATTAAAGTGATTTGCCAAAATCAAAGAGGCCGTCTGAAAAAGAATTTCAGACGGCATTTTTGTAGAAGTTTGCAGAAAATTGGTGATTTTTGACCGCTTGTACAAAAAAAGCAGGCGGTTTTTTTAAAAGCTTTTAAGAGCAACTTATCAAATTAGGCAATTTTTCTGCTGGTTTTGGCAAGTAATCCCGCCACAAATCCCCTATCATATACTCACAAACAAAACGCACATTTGTGCTTAACTGATGAGGTAATGATAATGAACAAATCTTTTGCAAATCGTAAATTATTAGTGCTCGGCGGTACTGCTGGCGTGGGTTTTGCCACAGCGGAGCTGATTGCTCGGCAAGGCGGTAGCGTGGTGGTTGTGGGCAGTAATCCGCAAAAAGCCGAAGATGCACGCCAAAAATTAGCGGCGATTGCCGGCAATGATAACGCCTTTGCCTATTCGGCGAATTTGACAAATTTTGCCGAAGTGGAAAAACTGATTACGCAAATTACTGATGAGCATAGCGATATTGATTTATTGCTAAACTCGGCTGGGATTTTTTATCCAGTAAACTTTGTTGATCATAGCCGTCAAGATTATGATAATTTCCTTGATTTTAACCGTGCGATTTTCTTTATCACGCAAGCGGTAGCAAAAAATCTGATCGCCCGTGGCAAGTCAGGATCAATCGTGAATATCTCTGCGGTGCTTTCTCGCCTGCCGCTGGAAGGCACGCCGATGGCGGCTTATTCAATGGCAAAAATCGGCTTGGATACTTTAACCAAACACGCAGCGGCCGAACTTGCCGCCCACAATATCCGTGTCAATTCGGTCGCCCCAGCGATGATGGAAACCCGCTTGCTTTCTCGCATTATGGACGATGAGCAGATCAAAGGGGCAATGGCGGCGTTTGCCAAAATCCACCCGCTCGGTCGCAATGGTCAGCCAGAAGAAGTGGCACAAACCATCGCCTTTTTGTTGTCAGAACAGGCAAGCTGGATCACAGGTGCCATCTGGGATGTGGACGGCGGTTTGATGGCTAGCCGTAAAGCAGGCTAAGGGGGTGTTTATGAGCCAAGTAATTTATACCAATGACGAAGGTTTTGAAAAAGCCGTGCTGAATAGCCAACTGCCTGTTTTGGTGGATTTTTATGCCGACGGTTGTCCGCCTTGCAATGCCATTTCATCGTCTTTGGATGAGCTGTCCGATGAATATGCCGGCAAACTGCGAGTGGTTAAAGTCAATGTATTTCAATCCGGACACACTGCGGCCAACTACAACATTCGTGCCGTGCCACAACTGATGGCATTTAAAAATGGCAAAATGTTGCTACGCAGCGAAGGTGCCAGACCGAAATCCGAAATTGAAAAATTGATCAAGCACGCCCTTGCCGCTTAAGGTAAATCACGCAAAGCCCAGATTTGAAATAGCCAAATCTGGCTTTGTTTTATCATTTGGCAAATTAGGCAAAAATCCGCTTATTTTAAGCAAGGTTTTGGATCAGGTTCGTCCTATAATAAACGCTATCAAAATACCGATTTGGAGAACGCTATGAAATTATCCGCTTTAAATCTTGTGCCTATCCGTGAAGGGCAAAATGCCCAAGATGCCATTGCATCGCACATCAAACTTGCCCAACATTTGGAAAAAATCGGCATTGAGCGAATGTGGATCGCCGAACATCACAATATGCAAAATCTGGCGAGTTCGTCCACCCAGCTGTTGATTATGCACACCCTTGCCAACACGCAAACGCTCAAAGTAGGCTCAGGTGGCGTGATGTTGCCCAACCACAGTCCTTATGTGGTGGCGGAGCAATACGGCACGCTGGCAACCATTTTCCCAGAGCGTGTGGAACTGGGACTGGGGCGAGCCCCCGGCACTGACGGGCTGACCGCCTTTGCCTTGCGAAAAGGTCGCCAGCACGGTGATTTTAGGCAAGAAATCGCCGAACTGCGAAGCTATTTTGACGGCACAGCAGAAGTCAATGCCTATCCTGCCAAAAACGTAGATGTGCCGTTTTATATTCTCGGCTCAAGCACCGAAAGCGCCTATTTGGCGGCAGAACTTGGTTTGCCCTACGCTTTTGCCTCGCATTTTGCCCCGGCGATGTTGGTTGATGCGGTGAAAATTTACCGTCAGCATTTCAAACCGAGCCAATATCTAGCCAAGCCTTATGTGATCGTGGGGGTAAATGCGATTGTCGCCGACAGCGATGAAGAAGCCGAGAGCCTGGCGACCACGCAAAGCCAGTTTTATTTGAATGTGGTTACTAACGCCCAAAATAAACTGCAACCGCCGGCAAAATCCGATGATGCCCTGTGGGACGAAATCATTAGTTCCAACCGCTCCGTTCATTTTGGCCCTGTGGATATTAGCGAGCTGGGTCAGCATAACAGTTATCGCCGTTTGGTGGATAAAATGACCGGTTGCACGCTCAAAGGCACAAAGGCGAGCGTCAAAGCCCAGCTACACGCCCTGCGGACACAAGTGGAATTTGACGAAATCATCGCCCAAAGTTTTATCTTTGATGAAGACAAACAGGCTTATTCTTATACTTTGTTAAAAGAAGTGGTTGATGAGATGAACTAAGATGTGAAAACAAACTCAAAGCGTAGCGTTTTGTAAATGCCGTCTGAAAGTTCCCAATCGGTTTTCAGACGGCCTTTGCCCAAATCGGCGGGTCTAAGCGCTTATCAATGGGCGGACGACTGGGAAAACAGGTTAATCACCAGCACGCCGCCGATAATCATCGCCATGCCGATAAGTCCGGCAAGATCGGGTTTTTGCCCGAAAGCAAAGAAGGCGACAATGGCGGTCAGCACAATGCCTACACCCGACCAGATGGCGTACACAAGCCCGAGCGGCAAGGTGCGGGTAATTATCGACATTAAATACAAGGCAACGACAAAGGCAACGATGGCAATCCCTGCATACAGCGGTTTGGTAAAGCCTTCGCTGGCTTTTAAGCTACTTGTGCCGATAACTTCGGAAACAATTGCAGCTGCTAATAAAATCCACGGGTTCATAAATCGTTTTCCTTAGTCAGAATGAAATGCTTGGAACGGGCGGTTATTTTAACAAAAAAGCATTGTTTAATCAGTCTTGATTTTTGTCGGATTTTCGTGGCAATTCAGAGATTTTTACTGCGTTTTCAAGTAAAATACGGGGCAATATAGTTCGTCAAACCGAATAGATGCCGTTTGGCGGATACGGCGAAATCCGCCGTTTTAAATTCATGTTGAAAAATTCATTTTGGGCATTTTTTGCCTTTCTTTTTTATTTGTCGGAGGAATAATGGCCGTAGAAGGTGCAAGTCAATTGGTCAGCGTGGTTACGCTGTTGGGGGCGGCAGTGGTTGCCGTGCCGATTTTTAAACGCTTAGGCTTGGGGGCGGTGCTGGGCTATTTTGCCGCAGGGCTTGCCATCGGGCCTTTTGGTTTGGGTCTGTTTAACGATGCCGAGGCCATTATCCATTTGGCAGAACTCGGCGTGGTGATGTTCCTGTTTTTGGTTGGGCTGGAAATGCAACCGAAGCACTTATGGGGCTTGCGTAAATATATTTTCGGTATGGGCAGTATGCAGATTCTCACCGCCATTGCCGGCTTGACGGCGGTGTCTATGCTCTATGGTTTTTCGTTGCAGTTTTCCTTTATTGCTGCGTCGGGCTTTGTGCTGACATCCACGGCGATTGTGATGCAAACCTTGGCGGAACGGGGCGAGATGACCAGCGAGCGGGGACGGCGGATTATTGCGGTGCTGTTGTTTGAAGATTTGCTGATTGTGCCGTTGCTGGCGTTGGTGGCATTCTTAGCTCCCGAAACGGGGCAGGTAAACGATACCCCGCTGTGGCAGCACATCGGCACGGCTTTAGGGGCGGTAGTGGCACTGGTGGTGGCTGGCGTTTGGTTGCTTAATCCGCTGTTTCGCATTATCGCCAACACCAAAATCCGTGAGCTGATGACTGCCGTTGCCCTGTTTGTGGTGCTGGGGTCGGCGTTATTGATGGAAGCCAGCGGTTTGTCTATGGCGATGGGGGCGTTTTTGGCAGGCGTATTGCTGTCTAATTCCAGTTTCCGCCATCAGTTGGAAGTGGATATTGATCCGTTTAAAGGCTTGTTATTGGGCTTGTTTTTCCTTGGCGTGGGTATGAGCTTAAACCTTGCCCACGTTATCAGCAACTGGGTGGTGATTGTGTCCGCCGTGTTTGCGATGATGTTGGTCAAAGGCTTGGTTATCTTTATCGTGGCTCGTCTGACTGGTTCAAACAATGCCGATGCCCTTGATCGTGCTGTGGTGATGGCTCAAGGGGGCGAGTTCGCCTTTGTACTGTTCGCCGCTGCCACCGCACAAGGTGTAATCAGCCAAGAAGTTCACGCCAATATGACGGCGATTGTGGTGCTGTCGATGGCATTAACGCCGCTGTTTATGATTATCCATAACAAATTTATCGCACCACGCTTTGCCAACACCGGCGAGCGTGCCGCCGATACCATTGACGAACAAAATGCGATTTTGCTCATTGGTATCGGACGATACGGGCAGATTGTCAGCAAACTGCTGCGAGCGGCAGGCTTTAACGCCACGATTATCGACAAAAACCCGACCTTAGTAGACGGACTGAAAAAAATCGGAATGAAAAGCTATTACGGCGACGCGTCCCACCCTGATTTGCTCAAAACCGCAGGCGTGCAAAATGCCAAACTGGTGATTATCGCCATTGACGATGTGGCAAAAGCCACCAAAATCGCCCATCACGTGCGAATGGTTAATCCGCACACCAAAATCATCGCCAGAGCCCACGACCGCCATCACGTCTTTGAATTGGCACAAGCGGGGGCGGACGTGCAAATACGGGAAACCTTCGACTCCGCCCTCCGCACCGGCAAACAAGCCTTGCAGGCACTGGGCATAGAGCGGGATAAAGTACACGAAATCGGCGATATGTTCTTCGGCATTGACCGCCACAATGTCAAGCTGATGGCGGACGTGTACGATCCAAACATCGCCGCCTACCAAAACGACGCGATGAACAAACTCGCCATAGAACAAGACGAACAAATCGCCCTTGCCGTCCAGCAGATTTTGGCAGAAGAGAAGTAGGTTGAATTGCCAAACAATCGTTAATGCCGTCTGAAACCGATTTTCAGACGGCATTTTTTCGGAAAATCTACAATTTCACCCTACTTGCCCTAGCTTTTCCTGTAAAAATTCAACAAAAACCTGAATGCGTTTGGCTTTTTGGCTATCTTTGGGGTAATAGAGATAAACGGGCGGATAGCTTTGCCAGTGATCGCCAAGCAATGGAATAAAGCACGCTTTATCGGCTTGTAGAGCAATGACAGGCTCAAACATTTGCCCAATACCGATCCCTTGGCGGATAGCATCCATGACGACATCAATATCGTTAGTAATCAATCCATTTTCCATTTCTATATTCAGCGGATGCCCATCTTGCATCATCACCAACGGCAACACACGGTTTGCCGTCTTTAGGCGGAAGCTGATAAAACGGTGTTGAGCGAGTTCTGGCAGGCTGTTAGGCGTGCCGTGATTGGCGAGATAATCCGCGTTGGCGTATAAACCGAGCTTAAAACTTGGCAACAGACAACGAGCAATCATATTATCCGCCAGTTTATCGCCGAAACGGATACCAAAATCAAACCCCTGTTGAATAATGTCTATGGTGGCGTCATTGATAGAAATTTCCAGTTGAATATGGGGATAACGGCGACAAAATTCGGCGTAATAAGGCTGGATAATCAGCCCAAAAGCAAAACGGGAAAGCGTGATCCGCAAGTTACCACTCGGTGCTTGTTGCAACTGTTTCACATCGTCCACGGCATTGCTTAGGCGTTGCATTGCCTGTTGAGTATCGTCAAACAGCTTTTTACCCGCGTCCGTCAGCTCAATATGACGGGTCGTGCGGTGAAATAACGGCAAGCCAAGTTGCTGTTCTAAGGATTTCAATGCCGTGCTGACCGACGGTGAACTAATTTGTAGGTGTTTTGATGCGCCGACAATGCTCCCTTCTGTGGCGATAGCGTGAAAAATGCGTAAATAACCATACAATGCACTATTCATTTTTGCTCCAATTATTAGCTTTTAACTAATAGTGTATTAGCTATTCTTTGTCTTATCAAGGGTAAATGTATTGGTTATACTACGCCCAAAATTTCACGCAAAGAGAGAAAAAATGAAAAAATGGCAAACTTTACTGCTCGCTGGCAGTTTATCCCTTGCACAAATCGCACAAGCGACACCGATTTTGCGAATTTTTGAAATGCAGTTGGATACAACACATCTTACCGAGTTTCAGCAAGTCGGACAGCACAACATTAAAACGTCTATCACCAATGAAAAAGGCACGCTGGCAATGTATTCGGCGCAGTTGGCAGACAATCCGCAAACGCAATATGTATTGGAGATTTATCAAGATGACAACGCCTACCAAATACACCGCCGTTCGCCACAATTTTTAAACTATCTGGCACTGGCGAAAAAAGCGGTCAAGCCGAAGCAAATATGGGAAACCGCCCCGCAATTTATCGTCGAGCGGGCGGATTTAGCCGAGCTATTGCAGGCAAAGGGCGTACTGGTGAAATTCGCCAAAATCACAGTAAAGCCCGAGCATAATCAAGCCTTCCGCCAAATTGTGTTGAATGAAATGCAACAAACTATGGCTAACGAAGCGGGCGTACTGGCGATGTATGCGGTTACCAATGCCGAGCAGGCGAATCAGTGGCTATTTTTTGAGCTTTACCGCAACGCCGATGCCTATCAGCAACACCGCCAAACGGCGTGGTTTCAAGATTATTTAAGCCAAACCAAAAGTATGTTGAGCGACAAACAACTGTTTGAACTCACCCCAAACACACTGGGGAGCAAAGGCAATTTAACGTTTATCCAACAATAAGGAGTAAAGATGTTTTTAATCAATGTAAGCGTAACCCCAAGCGAAACCGCGGATCAATACCGCCAAGCCCACTTAGATTTTCTCAACCGCCATTTTGAGCAAGGCACATTTTTGCTGTTCGGACGCTTTGAAGCCAGTGCTGGCGGGCTGATTATCGCCAAAGCGGAAAGCGAAGCCAACTTGCACGCTCTGCTTGCCCAAGATCCTTATATGATCCACGGCGTTGCCCAGTGCGATATTCAAGCATTCCACGTCGGCAAAATTTCCGCCGATATTCTCAACGTTTAAGGAGTAACCATGAACATCTTAATTATTTCTGGACACCCAAATTTAGCACAATCCGTTGCCAATCAAGCCATTTTGAACCGTTTAGCCGAAGGCTTACCAAATGCCGAAATCCGCCGTCTGGATACTCTTTACAGCGAGAACGCTATTGATGTGGCAAGCGAACAACAAGCCTTATTAAACGCCGATGTGATTGTGTGGCAATTCCCGTTTTACTGGTACAGCTTGCCAGCATTGCTGAAAAAATATCTTGATGACGTATTCCTGCACGGCTTTGCCCACGGCTCAACCGCCAAACTGGGCGGGAAAAAACTGTTGCTCTCATTCACCACTGGCGCCCCCGAACAAGCCTATATAGCGGATGCAATGGGCAACATTGACGACTTATTACTACCGCTCAAAAGCACTGCCAAATTATGCAACTTAGAATGGTTACCGTCTGTTTACACCCACGGGATTAGCTACATTGCCCGCACCGACCAAAACGCCCTTGACGCCCAACGTAGCCAAGCCGAGCAACACGCGGAGCGAGTGATTGCACAGTTGCAGGCGTTGGAAAAATAAGGTCGTTGAAAACGACGTTGCAGAAAATTGCCGATTTTAGACCGCTTGCACAAAAAGAGCGGGCGGTTTTTTAAGAGTTTTGATAAGAAGGATAAACAATGAACCACATTCAAGATAAGGTTATCATCATTACTGGCGCGTCCAGTGGGCTAGGCGAAGCAATGGCTCGCCATCTTGCACCGAAAGGGGCAAAATTGGTATTAGCCGCCCGCCGTTTAGATCGCCTTGAAACCTTAGTTGCCGATATTCAAGCTAACGGCGGACAAGCCATTGCGGTCGCCACCGATGTCAGTCGCCACTGCGAAATGGAACATTTAGCCCAACAAGCCCTTACCACCTTCGGACGCATTGACGTGCTGATTAACAACGCAGGCATTATGCCAATGGCACCGATGAGTGATTGCCGAGTGGATGAATGGGACAAATTGATTGATGTCAACATCAAAGGCGTGCTTTACGGCATTGCGTCCGTATTGCCAACGATGAAAGCCCAGCAAAGCGGACACATTATCAACTTATCGTCTGTTGCGGGATTAAAAGTCGCCAGCGGGGTCGGCACGGTTTATTCAGCGACAAAATTTGCCGTGAAAACCATTGCCGAAGGCTTGCGGGAAGAAGTGGCGGGCGACAACATTCGCGTTACCACGCTCTACCCAGGGGCAATCCAAACCGAACTGACCCAAAGCATTCAACACGGTCAAGCCCGTGAAGCAATGGAACAGTTCTACCAACAAAACGAAATCACCCCCGACAGCATCGCCCGTGCCGTCATCTACGCCCTTGAACAACCAGCAGATGTAGCGATTAACGAGATTACTATCCGCCCAACTAAGCAAGAGTTTTAACTAAAAACCCCGCTTAATTTTTTGAAAGTTTTTTAAATGATAAATACCGTCTGAAAGGGAATTTTCAGACGGCATTTTTGCAAAAAATCCCCCAAAACCCACCCGCTTGTTACACTTTCAACGATTTGACCAAGGCTTGAAATATCGGCGAGTCGGCACGGCGGGAAGGGTAATAGAGATGGTAGCCTTGATAAACCATCGCCCAATCGTCCAGCACAGTTAGCAAACGCCCGTCCGCTAATTGTGCCTGAATGCTGTCGGTGGGTATCCAAATCAGCCCCAAATCGGCTAAGTCAAATTGCACCAACAGATTGGTTTGATTGGCGATAAATTGTCCTTGCGGTTGCACCTTAACCACCTTGCCTTTATTCAGCGGATCGGCAAATTCCCACACCAGCAAGTTACCGAGCGTCATCAGTCGCATTGCACCGCATTGGTGTTCGGTCAGCTCAAACGGTGTTTTTGGCGTGCCGTGCCTTGCCAGATAAGCAGGACTTGCCGCCACGCACATTCGCAAATCGTCCGACACTCGCACCGCAATCATATCTTTTTCCACATCATCGCCCAGCCGAATACCCGCATCAAAACGTTCCGCCACAATGTTGGTAAAGCGGGTTTCGCAGGTCAGCTCAAGCTGTATATCGGGGTAGCGGTGCATAAACTGTTGAAATTTCTGCCATAACACCGTGCTTAAGGCGTGTTCTGTGCTGTTGATCCGCAATGTTCCGCTTAGGCTGTTGCGAAAAGTGCCAAGGGCGTTGAGCTGTTCGTCAATATCGTCAAACAGTGGGCGTAACCGCTGTTGCAACTGCTCGCCAGCTGCCGTCGTGGACACATTGCGGGTGGTGCGGTTGAGCAACTTCACCCCCAGCCGTGTTTCCAAGCCACGAACGGCGTGGCTTAACGCCGATTGCGATACACCAAGCTGTGCCGCCGCTTTGGTAAAACTGCCTGTTTCGGCGACCAATAAAAAAGTGCGTAAATCGTTTAAATTTTCAGACATCGCTATTTCCATTGATGAATTTTATTCATAAACCTATGCAATTTTACCCTACTAATCAAATGAAATCACTTAGTTTAGAATAACCCCATCGTCAAACAACAAAGGAAAACGAATGAAAAACATCTTAATTTTAGGAGCAACGGGCGGTTTGGCTCGTCAAGTGATCCCTGTATTACTTGCCAAACCAGATATTCATCTCACCTTATTTGCCCGTCGTAGCGAACCTTTGGCAGAATTTGCCGCCCCGAATGTGCGGATTGTCAAAG
Source organism: Neisseria yangbaofengii (assembly GCF_014898075.1). Classification (NCBI taxonomy): domain Bacteria; kingdom Pseudomonadati; phylum Pseudomonadota; class Betaproteobacteria; order Neisseriales; family Neisseriaceae; genus Neisseria; species Neisseria yangbaofengii. Next base: position 520,453 of record NZ_CP062976.1, on the reverse strand, counting down.
GCGATGTATTGGATTTTGACGCATTATGTTCGGCAATGGCAGGACAAGATTTGGTCTATGCCAACCTTGCCGGCAACCTTGAGCCAATGGCGGACAATGTCGTCAAAGCGATGGAAAAAAGCGGTGTAAAACGCTTGATTTGGATCAGTTCAATGGGCATTTACAACGAAACAGGCGAAGATCACGGGGTGATTTTGCAGCCCTATAAACGCTCGGCTGCCATCGTGGAAAACAGCGGTTTGGCGTACACTCTGATCCGCCCGGCGTGGTTTACCAACAGCCCTGAAATTGATTACCAACTGACACAAAAAGGCGAGCCGTTTCAAGGTTCGCAAGTCTCCAAACGCAGTATTGCCGATTTAATCAGCAAAATTATCGCCGATCCAGAGCGTTATAGCGGACAAAGTTTGGGAATTGGCAAAGTGTAGCCCCCGACTTTCAGACGACATTTTGCAGGTTTAAACAAAAAAACCGCTTGCATCAACGCAAAATCATTTACTTCGGGTAGTATTTCCCGTCCATCTGAAGTAAAGATTTTGCCAACACAATCACATCAAACTATCTATTAAGGAGTAAAAATGAACCTTCAACACATTCAAGATCGTTTGGCATTAAAAGATTTGGTGGACACTTTTTCCAATCTCGCAGACGAGAAAAAAGTCGCCGAACAAATGCCCTTATTCACCGAAGACGCCCGCGTAACCACCTATATCGGCGGCGAACTGTTCGCCGATATGACAGGACGAGCCGAAATCGAGCGGGTTTTTAGCAATTTTTTGGCAAATTTCCACACGGTTTACCATCTCAACGGACAGCATACCGTTACCTTTACCGCTGAAAACCGTGCCGACGCCATTAACTATTGCTTAGTCAAACTGGTAGAAAGCAAAGACGGCCAAAATATCGTGCATACCCACAGCGTGCGTTATCAAGACAGCTATCAAAAACACAACGGCAACTGGCTAATCAGCCGCCGCATTGCTCATTTTATGGTGAGCGAACAGGCGGAAATGTAAAAGAGCGGGCGGTTTTTTTAGAGTTTTTTGCTGACAAATGCCGTCTGAAAGACAAGCGTACATTTTCAGACGGCATTTTACACCAGCTACACCTTCAAATAATCAATCACGCACCTTAAGGCATAAGACACATTGCGGTGTGGGTAATACAGGTGAAAGCCAGTGAACGTATGGCTAAAGGGTTGCAACACCTGAATAAGCTCGCCCCGAGCCAGTTCGCCTTCCACCATATCTTGTGGCACATAGCCCAAACCCAGCCCACGCTTTGCCGCATCCCGAATGGAATAATCGTTGGAAAACGTCCATTGCCCCTGCGTTTTAATTTGAATCGGTTTGCCGTCTTGCACCAAATCCCAGTCATACATCGCTCCGCTGGCGTAACGGTAGCCGATACATTGATGGTGGCGTAAATCGTCAGGCGTTTTGGGGAAACCGTAGGCGTGGAAATAATCAGGTGAGCCGACCACCGCCATTTTCTCATCATCGCCGATCCGCACCGCAATCATTCCTTCCGCCACCACATCGCCAAAACGCACGCCCGCATCAAAGCGTTCGCTGATGATGTTGGTGAGTGCCGTATCGCTGATCAGCTCAAGCTGGATTTGCGGATAATCGGTTTTAAAGCCTGCCAGTTTCGGCAACAACACCTTATCAATGGCGTATTGACTGGCGGTAATCCGCACCAAGCCAGACGGCGTATCGCTCAAATGCCCAAGCATCGTCAGTTGCCGATCCAATCGCTCAAAACTTTGCTCGGCAACGGCAAACAGCTGTTCGCCTGAATGAGTCAGCGACAGACTGCGAGTGGTGCGGTGAAACAGTTGCACGCCGAGCCGTTGTTCCAACAATTTCACCGTGCGACTGAGTGCCGATTGCGAAATCCCCAGCCCATTCGCCGCTTGAGTAAAACTGCCTGATTTTGCCACGGCAAGAAAGGCGTAAAGGTCGTTGTAGTTAGTTGGCATTGTAATTTTGTCTAATTTAGGATAGTCTGTTTTCTCTATATCAAATTTAGACAAATCATAACCAATTGTTTTATCTATGTTTTTGTAAAATTTTGGGGTTGATTTTGTCTAATTTTTTCTTTTATCTTGTCTATTTAGACAAGTACCATAGACGTTGGTGAACACGAATTGTCCCATCCGCCTTTAAAGCCTGTAATAAGTTTTTGACTTTATTGTATTTTTGCTGTGCATCCAGCACATCAGGCAAATGTGGCACAAGCAACTCATTGATTTGTTCTCGCTTTGCCGAACCAAACTGTTCAAGGTAATTGAGAATTTTCTGTTTATAGAATTGATCGTGAAAAGCCCTATTGCGGATGTATTGCCCAGTTTCTCCAGTTGATTGTGCAACCATTTTAGATAAATAATAATTCGGTTTTCTGCCTTCAATCAATCTATGCTGCTTTAAGTATTTTGCCTGTTCATTAGTAAGCGTTTTCTTTTTTTGCACCCTATCTAGTAGCATAATTTGTTCAAGGGTTAAATCAGGCATTTGAGCCAATTGACGGGCATAGTTAATGTCTAATACTCTACCGATAATGGTAACTTGCACACGGTTATGACTCAGATCATATTCAGGTAAAGGGAAAAAACGTTCTTTTTGTAATAAAAACATCTTTCTAATACCACTGCCAATGGTGTCTATCATATTTAAATTAACCATTGCATCGGCAAGAAAGCGATTACGATAACGGATTTCAGGGGCATCCGACTGAATCACATTTTCAACGCTTTCAGGAATAAAATGCCCTGCATTACAAAAAACTAAGCGATCATCTTCAAATTCAATCAAACTAATTTTTCCGCCAAGTGTGTAATCTTGATGGGCGATAGCATTATGTAAGGCTTCACGAATAATATAGGTAGCGTATTGTTCCACCTCTTCAGGAAAAAGATTATCTTCTCGAATATATCGGTAAGTAATTCGGCGAATTTTAGCGAAAACCTTGTCCACATTTAGCAACAGCGGACATTCAAAATGTTGATAATCTTTTTCAATGCCATTTCGATCTTTTAAAATCCAGGTAATCTGACTGCTTGCTGGGTTAAGTAAATATGCCGATTCGCTTTTACCCAACAATAATAGTGCGGTGCGAGTAATTTTATTGTTGATGGTAATTTTAGCTTTGTTTAAAAAGGTAATGTCATCCCAATGTTGTAACTCTTGTGCCAGCTTGGGATTTTTCAGACTAAATTTTTGCCGAGCAACCAAAATCGCTTGTGGATCTAAATCATCAAAAGTCGCTTCAGGAACAATACCGATACTCCAATCCATCTGGGTCTGATGGCGAATTCGTTCCAATTCAGACAATGCCAACGCCCCTAAAGATTCGCCACTCCGCCCGTAAAAATGCCCATCATAGGCTACAGGCATCCCCTGCGGTGCTGCTGGAATTTCTAATAATAACACTCTTCCATTAGGATGAATTACCTGATGAATTTCAATAAATCCAACACCTGTTTTGTCGGTAATTTCCTTTTTAATTTCATTGATATCTAATTGTGTTGAATAACATTGTGTACCGACAATCTGTTTGTGGTCATTTACCCCAAACACCAACCACGCATTTGGCAAGCCTTGCAAATTGGCTTCATTACTTAACGCTGAAAAATACTTTCCCAATTTACGTTTATCGAATTGTGTTTTGGCTTCTTTAAACTCAATAATCTCGTTTTCAGTCGCAGATAACAATTGCTTCAGTTTTATATTGGCATTCATATAAATCCTATCTACATTTCGTCTAAATTCCTGATTCTAGACAACCTAACTCATTGTTCTATAAAGATATAAAGAAAATGATTGTATAAATTTAACCGTATTTAGTCATATTCTAGACAATTTATAGCGAATTTTCTAGATTAAAATTTAAACATTGATTTAGAACCTGAGCAAATAAATCTTATGCAAATTTTATGTATTATCATTGTATCTGGCGTTTTTTATAATGGGTGTTATATCAGAAATTTGCAAAAAATTGATCAAAGTAGATCGCTGGTCAATTTTGTTATTTAGGAAAACGAAACTAATGAAATACGCATTATCCCAACCAGCGCAACAAGGATTTATCCCACGCAACAGCCCGCTTTTTGATGAAATTCATCACATCGTGGCAGAAAACAGCGAACGGCTTGCCCGCTTAAATCAGAATTATCACGAACCCGATGCACGCCGTGCCTTGCTGGGCGAAATTATCGGTGAAAACGTAGATGAAAGCGTGGTGTTTAATACACCGCTTTACAGCGATTTTGGTCGCCATATTTCACTTGGCAAAAATATATTTATCAATGTAGGCGTGATGTTTACCGATTTGGGCGGCATTGTGATTGAAGACGGCGTGCAGATCGCTCCCCGCGCCAACATCATCAGCGTTAATCACCCGCTAGATCCCGCCGAACGCCACGGTGTGTTACTTGCCCCTGTTCACATTAAACGCAATGCGTGGATCGGCGCAAATGCGACAGTTTTACCGGGCGTTACCGTGGGCGAAAATGCGATAGTGGCGGCGGGCGCGGTGGTGAATAAAGACGTACCGCCAAACTGCGTAGTCGCCGGCGTACCGGCAAAAATTGTCAAACAACTGTAAGGCAGCACAATGAAAAAACTCACTCTCGCCCTATTTGGCTTAATCTTCGCCGCTTGCACCCAAGCACAACCCCAAACCACAACAGCACAAGGAGCAATGATGCACATTCAAATAGGCAACCAACAGTTTGACGCTAAATTAGAGGACAACCCAACTACCGCCGAATTTAAAAAATACCTACCGCTAACGCTAACAATGACGGATTTACACCGCAACGAAAAATACGCTGCCCTGCCCCACGCGTTGCCACGCAACGATCAAGCGGTCGGGCGGATTGAAGCAGGCGATATATTGCTGTATCAGGGCGATACGCTGGTGGTGTTTTATGAAAGTTTTTCCACGCCTTACCGTTATACCCGTATCGGCAAAATTACCCACACCGAGCAACTCAAAAACGCCTTAGGCACAGGAATGGCAACGGTTGGTTTTAGCCTTAAATAAAGAAAGGAAAGCAAAATAATGAAGAAAACCTTGATAACAAACACGCTTGTCGCTGCAATGGCGATGGCGTTCAGTTCCACTTTATATGCAAAGGAAAGTCCAATGACTCAAATCAAAATCCCCGCCCAAACGCTGACCATCACCCAACAATGGGACAAAGTATTTGCTCAATCGGATAAAGTTACGCACCGCAAAGTGCATTTTACCAACCGCTACGGTATTACCTTGGTCGCCGATTTATATATGCCGAAACACGCCCAAGGCAAACTGCCAGCGATTGCGGTAAGTGGTCCGTTCGGTGCGGTAAAAGAGCAATCTTCAGGCTTATATGCCCAAACCTTAGCCGAACGCGGCTTTGTTACCCTTGCCTTTGACCCGTCTTACACGGGCGAAAGCGGCGGCTTGCCGAGAAATGTCGCTTCGCCTGACATTAACACCGAAGACTTTTCCGCTGCCGTGGATTTTCTTGCCAATCTAGACGGCGTGGACGGCGGTAATATCGGCATTTTAGGCATTTGCGGTTGGGGCGGCATGGCACTCAACGCCGCCGCTGCCGACCCGCGCATCAAAGCCACCGTTGCCAGCACCATGTACGACATGGCACGTGTGATGGCAAACGGCTACAACGACAGCACCACGCCCGCACAGCGTTACGCCATGCGTCAAGAGATTGGCAACCAACGCACCAAAGACGCCCAAAACGGCACGCCCGCAGAAAGCAGCGTCCGCCTGCCTGAAAAACTAAACGGCGATGAACCGCAGTTTGTGCAAGATTACTGGCAATACTACAAAACCCCACGCGGTTTCCACCCACGCAGCATCAATTCAAACGGCGCGTGGACAGCAACCAACGCTTATTCATTCGCCAATATGCCGCTACTAAACTACAGCAACGAAATCCAATCCCCCGTATTGATGATCCACGGTGAAAACGCCCATTCCCGCTATTTTTCCGAAGATGCGTTTAAAAAACTCACCGGCAGTAACAAAGAACTGCTGATTATCCCAAATGCCAACCACGTGGATTTGTACGATAACACCAGCAAAATCCCGTTTGATAAATTGGCCGCGTTTTTTAGGGAGAATTTGAAGTAAAGAACGGGTGGGTTTTTGAAAGTTTTTGAAATGATAAATGCCGTCTGAAAATCCAATTTCAGACGGCATTTTTGCAAAAAATCCCCAAAATTCGACCGCTTGTCGCTGTCTTTTAAGTTTAGCGAACAAATTCAGCAGGGAAATCAGCAATGCGTTCTAAGAAGAAATAATAATACTTGCCGTTTTCCGCCACAGCGGGGAATCCTGCTGGCGATTTGCCATTCATCACCCCCATCAATGTGTTATCGTCCACTTTGCGGAAATGGTCAAAAATCGGTGCGCCATCGTAAACCATCGTAGCGGACACTTTGCCACGAAATTCAATCATCCACAATGAACATTCCCCGTTCATAAGTTGATTGGCATATAATTTGCCTTCATCGTTATAGCAAACTAATGGTGAGCCATCTAATTGAGAACGGAACCATTTACCAAACCATTTTTGTTTTTTCAGTTCAGGCGTTCCCCAGTGTCCAGTATCAAAATCACCGCCTTGCCATTTTGCTAAAATTTCGTCCACGCCAACTGGCGGTAATTTATCAAAGAAATTCATTAAAATGGTTTCATCTTCAAAATGGTTTTGGGCTTTTAATTGCTCAAATTCTTGCTTTAAGTTCATCGTTTTACTCGCTTATTTGCTGTTGTCGAAAAGATGTGCGTAGTTTATTAAACTTTTTATCGGCTGAATACAGGCAAAATTAGACAAAGTGTCCCATAACACAGACAGATTTGACGATTTTGTCTGAATAGATTAGTAACAACGGAGTAATTATTATGAGTACATCATTAGATCCACGGGCAGAACGCACGTTATTGGCAATTGAAACGGCGTTTATTGAGCTGATGCAAGAAATGGATTTTGATGAAATCACCACACAAGCCATTATCAAGCGTGCCAATGTTAATCGCAACACGTTTTACAAATACTATTATGGTAAACAAGGCTTAGCAAAATCATTGGCTGATCGCTTGAAAAATGAATACGAACAAATGCTTAACAACTATTTTAGCAACAACTTCCAAGATTTAATCCAGCAAAGTAACTCAACGATGTTTTCTAAACGCCATTTTATTTTGACGTTGTGGCGTATCAATAGCCGAAGTTTGAATGTCTTTGCAGAGATAGAAAATATGATAAAACAACGGTTTATTCAATACGCTCAAGCACAACAGGCTGATCAAAATTGGGATTTTATTGGCGAAATGTTTGCAAAATTGTTGCTTAATAGCGCACGTTATTATTGGGAGCGTGATGAACAAATCCCGATTAAACAAGTGTTTGCAGACTGGGATTTGATGTTAAAAATCGCAACACATTACGCATAAAAAACCAAAATTAAGTTTTTGTATCAAATCCTCCGAGGAAGAACTATCCACCAGCTCAATACGACAGCTGTATTTCGGCACAGCAATCGCCTTAAACACCAGTGCCACTTATGCATATTCAAGCTACATTGTAGATGCTTATGATGAACTTTATTAAGTGGTGAATAGCTGGTTTTCTCACAGAAAATCCATAAAAACTGACCGCGTGTTAAAAAGAGCGGGCGGTTTTTTCTAAGTTTTTGAAATGATAAATGCCGTCTGAACCGATTTTCAGACGGCATTTAAACAGTTAAGCATTCAAACTCATCGGCACTTCCATCAACAAGATTTCGGCATTTTCGCTGGCGGTCAGCTCAAAGCGATCGGTGTCCCATACGCCCAGCCCGTCCCGTTGGTTTAAGGTTTGCTCGCCGATTTGTACTTTTCCTTTGATAACAAAAACATACACGCCGTTTTTGCTGTCGTGCAGGCGGTATTGCCCGCTGGTGCCTTTGTCCCATTTTGCCAGATTAAACCAAGCGTCTTGGTGAATCCATACGCCTTCGTCGTCGGCGTTGGGCGAGAGGATTTGCTGAAAGCCGTTCGGCTTGGCGTTCTCGGCAAGGCTGATTTGCTGGTAGCGTGGGGTTACGTTGCGGGTTTTTGGGAACACCCAAATTTGCAGGAGTTGAACGGGCATATCCGCATTCGGGTTCATTTCGCTGTGGGTAATGCCAGTGCCTGCCGACATCACTTGGATTTCGCCGTTTTTGATGATGCTGCCGTTGCCCATACTGTCTTTGTGGGCAAGGTTTCCGCTTAATGGAATAGAGATAATTTCCATATTGTTGTGCGGGTGCGTGTCAAAGCCCATACTGCCTTCAACGTGGTCATCGTTAATCACTCGCAATACGCCGAAATTCATCCGTTCCGGATTGTAATAATCGGCGAAACTGAAAGTATGACGGCTTTTGAGCCAGCCATGGTTGGCGTTGCCCCGAGTGTCTGCGGCGTGATAAATGGTTTTCATCGTTTTTCCTTGCAGTTACAAATTGTTGAAAACAAAACGATAAATCGCTGTTTATCGCTTTGCCGTTAAGATGTTCGTATTATATAATTTAATAAAAACGCAACAAGATACAAATCTCAAACATTATGTTGCAAAAATAGGTTATGAAATATGAACAATGTGAATTTAAACGACATCAGCCTGTTTGTTACCGTGGTGCAGGCGGGTAGTTTTAGCAAAGCCGAAGAGATTACCGCCATTCCCAAATCCCGCCTAAGCCGCCGTATCAGCGAACTGGAAAAAAATCTCGGCACGGCGTTAATCGGCAGAAGTAAAAAAGGCGTGGTGCTAAATGAAGTGGGCGAACAGTTTTACCTAAAAGCCAAAGAGATGATGCAGGCGGCACAGCTTGCCTTAGACAGCGTGCAACAACGCTTAAGCGAGCCGAGCGGTTTATTGCGAATGTCGGTGTCCACCGAAATCGGCAGGGGTATTTTGATGCACCATTTGGCTGAGTATCGTGAACGCTATCCTGGTGTCCGCCTTGCCGTGGAAATCAACAACAAGCGGGTGAATATGATCCACGAAGGCGTGGATATTGCCCTGCGGGTCGGCGTGATTGACGATGAAAATGTGGTCGCCCGCAAGCTGACTGAGATTAAATTCGGCTTGTTCGCCCATCAAGATTATCTGCAAAAACACGGCACGCCCAACAGTCCGCACGAATTGCACCAGCATTCGCTATTGTATAAATATGACGGCATAGAATGGCAATTTAGCCACAAAGGACATCAAGTGCATATCCAGCCACACAGCAGTATCAGCAGTAACGATGCCAATTTTCTCGGCAAAATGGTCACCGACGCTACTGGCATTGCCCTGCTGCCAATTTTTGATACGATGATTTTGCCAAATATGGTGCAGATTTTGCCTGAATGGGAAATCCAAAGCGTACCGCTGTACGCCGTGTACTACAAAAATCGCGGAGCCGTGCCGACGGTGCAGAGTATGGTGGCGTTTTTACGGGAAAAAATTTCAGCGTAGCGGGTAGTTTTTGGCAGAAAATTGGCGGTTTTTGACCGCTTGTTAAAAAGAGCGGGCGGTTTTTTGAAAGTTTTTTAAATGATAAATGCCGTCTGAAACCAATTTTCAGACGGCATTTTACACAGGCCACACCTTCAAATAATCAATCACGCACCTTAAGGCATAAGACACATTGCGGTGTGGGTAATACAGGTGAAAGCCAGTGAACGTATGGCTAAAGGGTTGCAACACCTGAATAAGCTCGCCCCGAGCCAGTTCGCCTTCCACCATATCTTGTGGCACATAGCCCAAACCCAGCCCACGCTTTGCCGCATCCCGAAAAGTTCTCAGGCCGTCTGAAAGGCTGTTCCCCCAATCTTTCAGACGGCCTTAACGTTTATAAAATTAATCCGACATCGCCATCAGGCTGGCATTACCGCCGGCGGCGGTGGTGTTGATGCTGCATGAGATTTCTTCAAACACCTGCACGATGTCCAAGCCGTTTTCAGACGGCAGGATTCGAATCAGCGGGCCGTCGGTGGCGGCGGCGGTTTGTTTGATTGCAACCGGCAGGGTTTCAAGTGCGGCGATGTGGCTGATACCGGCTTGCTGCGGTTGGGCGCTGACGAGCAATAAGCCGTTCAGTTTGTCGGCATGTTCGGCCAACGGGCTGTCGCTGCCGACTACGGTCATCACGCCTGCGGCGGCAAGGTAGGTCAGTGCGGTAAAGGCTTGTGCCAGTGTGCCGCCATATACCCACACCCGTTTCGGGGCATGCCAGCTCAGGATGTTGCGTTCGCCGGTCGGGCCGCTCAATATGCTTTGGGCTTGGCGCAGGGTGCGGATTCGTGCCTGACCCAATGCGGCTGCGGCGGCTTTTTGTTCGTCTGCCGACAATGGCAGGCTGTGCAACACGTCTTCCAGGCGTTTTAGGGCGGTTTGGTCTGCCTGACCGATTTTACTCAGGGTCGGCATAACCCATTCTTGCAGACGGCTCAGGCGTTGCAGGTAGAACGGGCCGCCGGCTTTCGGGCCGGTGCCTGACAAGCCGTGGCCGCCGAACGGTTGTACGCCGACAACTGCGCCGACGATGTTGCGGTTTACGTAAACGTTACCGGCTTCGATACGGCTGCGGATATGGTCGATGGTGGCATCGATACGGCTGTGTATGCCGTGTGTGAGGGCATAGCCTTTGCTGTTGATTTGGTCGATCAGGTTGTCGAGTTGGTCGGCACGGTAGCGGATAACGTGCAATACCGGGCCGAACACTTCCCGTTGCAATTCGTTGAGGTTGTTCAGCTCAAACAACACCGGCGCAATAAAGGTGGATTGTGCCGCATCAACGTTTTCAGACGGCCTGATTTCGTGGTATGCCTTGGCAGCGGTTTTCATTTTGGCAATGTGTGCCGCCAAATTTTGCTGCGCTTCGGCATCGATTACCGGGCCGACATCGGTGGTCAGGCAGCGCGGGTTGCCGACATTCAGTTCGTTCATTGCGCCTTTAATCATGCCGATCATGTGGTCGGCAACGTCTTCTTGTACGCATAAAATCCGCAGGGCGGAACAGCGTTGGCCGGCCGAATCGAAGGCGGAATTCAGTACATCGGCGCACACTTGTTCGGCCAAGGCGGTGGAATCGACAATCATGGCGTTTTGGCCGCCGGTTTCGGCAATCAATACCGGCTGGTCGGCACGTTTGGCCAAGGTTTGGTTAATCAGGCGTGCTACTTCGGTCGAACCGGTGAAAATCACGCCGCCGATGCGTTCGTCCTGCGTCAATGCGGCACCGACATCGCCTGCGCCCAACACCAGCTGCAATGCGGCGGCCGGAATGCCGGCTTGGTGCATTAAGGATACGGCGTAGGCGGCAATCAGGCTGGTTTGTTCGGCGGGTTTGGCAACCACGGTATTGCCTGCGGCCAGTGCGGACACGACTTCGCCGGTGAAAATTGCCAACGGGAAGTTCCACGGGCTGATGGCGGCAACCGTACCCAGACTTTGGCTGTTTTGCGGCAGAGTCTGCTCGGCTTCGTCGGCATAATAGCGGCAGAAATCGACGGCTTCCCGCACTTCGGCAATGGCGTTGTTGAGCGTTTTGCCCGCTTCTCGCACCGCCAGCATCATCAGCACCGGCATATTCTGTTCAAACAAATCGGCAATGCGGCGCAGGCAGGCGGCACGTTCGGCGGCAGGCGTTGCGTTCCATTGCGGTTGGGCGGCAACGGCGGCGGCAACGGCTTCGTGCGCCAAAGCGGCATCGGCAAAGCTGACCGTGCCGACCACATCGCTGTGATCCGCCGGATTGCGTACCGGCTGTCCGGCAGTAACGCTGCGGCTTTCGCCGTTCACCAGAGAGGCCGTCTGAAAATGCTGTTGCGCCGCTTGGTTCATCTGTTCCTGCAATGTCTGTAGGATATGTTCGTTGCTCAAATCCAAACCTTGCGAATTCAGACGGCCTTTGCCGTATAAATCCCTCGGCAGCGGCAACGCCGGATGCAGGTGGATACCTTGTTCCGCCACTGTGTCAAACGGGCTGCGGATTAATTCGTCAATGCTGATTTTTTCATCAACGATTTGATTGACAAACGAAGAGTTTGCCCCGTTTTCGAGCAGTCGGCGCACCAGATACGCCAGCAGCGTTTCATGCGTTCCGACCGGCGCATAAATCCGCACTCTGCGGCCGAGGTTTTTCTCGCCGACCACTTGGTCGTATAGGGTTTCGCCCATGCCGTGCAGACATTGGTGTTCAAAATCCTTGCCTTTGCCCATTTGGTAAATCGCCGCCAGCGTGTAGGCATTGTGGGTGGCAAACTGCGGGAACACGGCATCTTGCGCCGCCAGCAGTTTGCGGGCGCAGGCAAGGTAGGAAATATCGGTATGTACTTTGCGGGTGTAGGTCGGATAGCCGTTCAAGCCGTCCACCTGCGCCCATTTGATTTCGCTGTCCCAATATGCGCCTTTAACCAGACGAATCATCAGTTTCTGATTGTTGCGGCGAGCCAGATCAATCAGATAATCAATCACAAACGGACAGCGTTTCTGATATGCCTGCACCACAAAACCAATGCCGTTGTAACCTGCCAAATCCGGATCGGACACCAACGCTTCCATCAAATCCAGCGACAGTTCCAAACGGTTGGCCTCTTCGGCATCGATATTGATACCGATATTGTATTGTTTGCCCAAGAGATACAGCGCTTTGAGGCGGGGCAGCAATTCCTCCATCACCCTCTTGTGCTGCGCACGCACATAGCGGGGGTGGATGGCAGACAGTTTCACCGAAATACCGTTGCCTTCATACACGCCCGCCGCACCCGCATCTTTGCCGATGGCGTGAATCGCATTGATATAGTCTTGGTAATAACGGTCGGCATCCGCCTGCGTATAAGCCGCCTCGCCCAACATATCGAACGAAAAACGGTAACCCATTTTTTCACGCTCTTTGCCGTTTTGCAGCGCTTCTTCAATCGTCTGTCCGGTAACAAACTGCTTACCCAGCAGCCGCATCGCATAATCCACGCCCTTGCGGATTAACGGCGCACCGCCCTTGCCCATCATGCGGGTCAGCGCCGCACCGAGGGTTTGTTCGTCACTTTTCACCGTCAGCTTACCCGTTACCAACAAACCCCACGCCGCCGCATTGACAAATAAAGACGGGCTGTTGTTAAGATGCTGTTTCCAGTTGCCGTCTGAAAGTTTGTCGGCAATCAATTTATCCCGGGTTGCCTTATCCGGAATCCGCAGCAACGCCTCCGCCAGACACATCAGCGCCACACCCTCCTCGCTCGACAGCGAAAACTCGTGCATCAGCGCATCTACGCCGCTGGCCTTAGTACGGCTCGTCCGCACCTGCGTGACCAAACGGCGCGCCAAACCATCAGCGGCACGACGCTCTTCATCCGTCATCTGCGCCTGTTGCAGCATATCCTGCACGGCTTCGATTTCATCACGACGGTAGGCACGGGTTACCGCATCGCGCAAAGCGCTTTGTTGCTGATGGGCAAAGTGGAACATAATAGGGTTTCTCCTGAACAAAATTAAAATGCTTGATTTTTTAAAGGCAGCCGCCAAGCGACCGGACTTTGACATTTTAATGCAAATGAAAGCGATTTTCTTATTATTTTTTGATTTAAGTTAACTATCATCAAAAAAACGGCGAATAACAGCATAAAATTGCTTACACGACACTACACGACTGATGTTTCCCAAAATATGGCCGCTAAACTTTCTACCACACTGCCAACCATATTTCGCTTTAAGAAATGCATGACGTTCGTTTTCAGACGGCCTTATGCTCCGTTTTGCGATTCATAAACCAGCACCGCTGCCGCCAAATCCTCAGAAGCCGCACCCACTGCTTTATAAACCGTAATTTCATCATCAGATTTCCGACCCGAATGTCTGCCCTGACACAAAGCCTCTAAATCTGCCTGTACGTTTTCCCGGGCAAACACGCCGGCTGCCATCGGTGAGAGTAAATCGCCTGATTTGTCCAAGGCCTCAGAGGTATCGACAAATACGGACGTATCGGCAAACATGGCATCATCGGATTCGCGCATATCCGGCTTGAAACTGCCGATTAAATCGATATGGCTGCCCGGTTTGACCCACTTGCGCAAAACCAGCGGCTGCCCCGACAATGTGGCGCAACTGATAATATCGTTATCCGCTACCGCCTCCGCCAAATTGCCAACGGCCTCCGCCGCAAAGCCCTGCTGACGCAGCTCTTCCGCCAATGTCTCGGCACGGTCTTGGCGGACATTCCAAATCTGCACCCTCGACAATTTGCGTACTGCCGCATACGCCTGCGCCAATTCCCGTGCCACATTGCCCGATCCGACAATCAGCAGCTTGGAAGCGTCTTTTCGGGCAAGATAGTCGGCAGCCAGAGCCGAAGCGGCGGCCGTACGGCGGCAGGTAATCACATTACCGTCCAACACTGCCAGCGGCACACCATTATTCGCATCAAACAGTGTATAAGTCGAATGCAACCCCGCCAAACCGTATTTCTGACTGTTTTCAGGATAAATCGTCACGTGTTTGATACCCAGATAACGGTTTTTCTGCCATGCAGGCATAATCAGCAAGGTTGCTGCCGAATCATCGCTGTCCAACGCATGAATATGTCGGCGCGGTACTTGGCAGCCTTCGGTGAAAATGGTTTTAATCGCCGCAATCAACCCGGCAAACGCCATAGCGGCGGCAGTAGAAGTCCGGTCAAAAATCTTCATCGTATTTTTCCTTGGAAATTTAAAAAACATTTAGCGGCCAAAACGGGAAGGCGAATACGCCGACAAATCCCATTCCGGTATTTTTCCTGCAATCATTTCGGCAATTAGGCGTCCTGTCAGCGGCCCCAAGGTCAGACCCAAATGGCCGTGCCCGAATGCCAAAAACGCATTGTCTGCCCCCGAAGCCCTGCCGATTACCGGCAGCGAATCAGGAATGGAAGGTCTGAAACCCAACCACTGCCCGACCACTTCGCCCAAAGAGTGGCGGTGGCTGCGGCGTATATCGGCAATTTGAGCAGTTAATTTTCTGAAATCCGCCCTGCGTTGCAAGCCGGCAAATTCCACGCTGCTGGTTACCCTCAATTTACCGCCGCCGGGCGACATCACGACCGACTGTTCCGCCCAAAAAACCGGTGCATCCGCCAATCGGGTATCATCTGCCGCAAACTCAATATGGTAGCCGCGTTCGGTATCCAGCGGCACATAGGTTCCGACATCGCTGCTGAGTTTTTTCGACCAGGCACCGGCGGCAATCACAAACACATCGGCACGATACTGCTCGGTTTGGCTGCATGCCGCCTGAACCGTACCGTTTTTCACTTGTAACGCATCAATTTCGGTCAGCAGCAGCCGTCCGCCGTTTTGCAGGAAATGTTCACCCAAATGCCGCACATAACCACCCGGATTAATAATCTGCCGACAATCACTGTTGTTGACTGCATGTTTGAATATCGGCGCAAGATTCGGCTGCTGTGCCTGCAATGCAGCAGCATTCAGATAATCGCAGCGGACACCATATTTTTCCATCATACGAAAATCACTTTTCGCTGCTTGAAACGAATGCTCATGCTCGAATGCTTTAATCCACCCGGTTTGGCGTATCCTGTCCCGGCAATCCGCCCATTGTGCCAACTCATCGTGTGCAGTAGCAGAATGTTGCAGCAGCAAGCTCAAATGTTCGGCCGCACGGGCAACTTGCTGCGGTTTGGCGGCTTTTAAAAAACGATAAAACCAAGCCGTCATTTTCGGTGCATACAACCAACGCAGAGTCAGCGGGCTGTTTTTATCCAATAAAAGTTTGGGCAGTTGGCGGATGAGTTCGGGCGTTGCCAGCGGCAGACATTCACTGACTGCCAACACACCCGCATTGCCATACGATGCGCCGCCGGCCAAACCTCCGGGATCGGCCAGCGTTACCCGGTAACCCTGTTTTTGCAGATAGAGTCCGCAACTGATGCCGACGATTCCTGCGCCGATAATCAATGCCTGTCTGTCGGACATGATTGACCTCTTTTCCTTTATAGACTATAGACTTTGCACGCTGATTATACTTTAATTTTTTCGTATAGGAAAATTTTATTCGTAAAATACCGTTTTATAGAAACGGCTTCTGGTTTACAATTCCACCCAAACCATTACCGGCTTCTACCAAAATATATGAAATCCCATTCAAATATACAAGCAGCAGAAAATGACAGCTTCTTGGCCGAACAACTGCACCGCCTGCGCAAAGAACGCCAACTGACCCTGCAACAACTTAGTCAGAAAAGCGGCATTTCTGTTTCGACCTTATCTAAAATAGAAAAAGGCCAACTCTCACCAACCTACGAAAAAATCGCTGCACTCGCACGAGGACTTGATATTCATGTAGCCGATTTATTTTATGAGGAAAATCATACGATTCCCAACGGCAGGCTGACGGTTACCCGTGCCGGCAGCGGCCGTATCCACAGCACCGCCCAATACGATTACCGTATGCTGTGCGCCGAACTGACCAATAAGCAGTTTGTGCCGCTGCTGACCACGGTTAAGGCACACAATGTAAAAGAATTTCCCTCACTGCTGCAACACGACGGAGAGGAATTTATTTATGTTATCAGCGGCTCGCTGACCATTCATACCGATTTCTACCAACCGATTGAACTCGGCAGCGGCGACTGCTGCTATTTCGACAGCTCAATGGGGCACGCCTGCATCGCCGGTGAAGAAGATACACAAATCTTATGGGTATGTTCGCACACCACCATCACACCGAAATAATTTCCGGTAAAACCAAGGCCGTCTGAAAAACGTATTTTCAGACGGCCTTGGTTTATCTTTAATGGCTTAAATTTTCTCGTTTTGGAAAAATACCGGTTTCAGACGGCCTGTTTTCTCCGCAACCAACCCGATAATACCGCCGACTAAGGCAATCAAAATCCAGCCCATACCTTCGGAATAGAACGGCAGCGTATTACCCAGCCATTGGTGAACTGCCGGCGGCAGCACGCCTGCCTCCTGCAAACCATCTACCACACCCATCAGCGCTGCTCCCGCAACGGCACCGAGATACACTGATTTCCGACCAAACCAACGGTTGCCCAAAACCAACACAATCAGGGTAATCGAAATCGGATACAGAATATAGAGCAACGGCGAGGAAAGCTGCAAAATTTTTGTCAGCCCGAAATTGGTAACGGCAAAACTGATGGCACCGAATACCACCACCCACTGTTTGTACGACAATGCAGTAAACAGGCGGCTGAAATATTCACTCACGGCACTCAAACAACCGATTGCCGTTGTCAGGCCGGTCAGAAAAATCACGACTGCCAACACTACCACGCCCAAATCACCCAAAAGCAGGCCGACTATACCGGTCAGTGCCTGTCCGCCGTTGGCAGAAACGCCAAGCTGCCCGACACTGGTCGCACCCAGCCACGCCAGCGATACCTGCACAAATGCCAACGCCAGCATGGAAAAAATGCCGCATTTGATAAAAATACCCGACAGTTTTTCAGCAGCAATGCCGGTTCGGGCGGTAGCGTCCAAAAAGATTTTGCCAAACACAAATGCCGCCAATACATCCATCGTAAAATAGCCTTGTGTGAAACCCTTACCAAACGCCTGATTGATATAGACACCGGTCGGCTCTGCGATTTCGCCCAAAGGTCTGAAAAAGGAAACCGCCACAATAATCAGCAACAATCCGACAAATACCGGCGTGATGATTTCGCCCACACGGCGCACCAATTTACCGATATCGGCAGTCAGATATACCGTCAACACAAAAAACAGCAGCGAAAAAACCAACAACGGCAGATTAAATGCCCCTTCTTCCGCCTGCCCGACAAACGGTGTAACCGCCACTTCATATACCACGGCTCCGGTGCGCGGCAAAACATAAACCGGCCCCAGCACCAGAAACAGGGCAACTGAAAATACAACCGCAAACACCGGATGAATCCGGCCTGCCAGTTTTTCAACCGCCCCACCCGAAAGCGCCAACGTGATAATCGCCAGCAATACCAAACCCACACCGGTAATCAGAAAACCCGACATCGCCAACCAAGTATGGCTGCCCGCACTTTGCCCGACAACGGGCGCAAAAATAATATTGCCCGCCCCCAAAAACATGGCGAATAAGAAAAACGACAACGTTATAAACTGTCTGAACGTTAAAACTCGCATAACTGCCCCTCCATCATTCCTAAATCTTTTTTTCTAAACGGAAAACAATATTGTCCGCTACAAATTATCCTATACGATAAATTATTTTCGTACAAGAAATTTTTATAAATGATGTAAAGAATTCGTGCGAAAATCATTCAGTATGCCTATCACTTCTTACCGAAAAATATAAGCAAAAACAATACAGGCAGCTCTATAAAACACAGCAATAGTCTGTATTTTCTATTTTCGTTCACTATACTTTTTCTCTGACAGACATATTAAATGGTTGACACTATTCTTTTTACAAGATAAATTTTTTCGTATAAGAAATTTTCAGAGCAAGGCCGTCTGAAAAGTGCATTTTCAGACGGCCCTGAATTAAGATGTTTGAACGATATCGGCAACGGTTACTTTCCATACAAAACAACCGGTTTGGGCTATACAGTTCGGCACAAAACCGATAATTGTCCGAATCATTTCTGACCGGTTATCAAACCCTTCTTTTCAAACTAAAACACAATAACGCCGCATTGGGAAAGAAAGTATTTCCTCTATACAAAAAATGATTCACAGGAGAAAAATCATGCCTACACAAAAAGTATCCAACCGCGTATTGCTCGCCAGCCTGATCGGCAGTTCCATCGAATGGTTTGACTATTTCCTCTACGGCACTGTTGCTGCTTTGGTATTCAACCAACTGTTTTTCCCGGCCGAAGACCCAACCGTCGGAACCATGCTGGCATTTGCTTCATTTGCCCTATCTTTCTTCATACGTCCTTTTGGCGGAATCCTGTTCAGTCATATAGGTGACAAAATCGGCCGCAAACAAACTCTAGTACTGACCTTGTCTTTAATGGGCGGAGCAACCGTACTGATGGGACTGTTACCGACTTATCAGGCCATCGGTATTGCTGCACCGGTTCTGATGGTTACATTGAGACTAATACAGGGTTTGGGCATCGGCGGTGAATGGGGTGGCGCTATGTTGTTGGCGGTAGAATATGCCTCAAATGAAAAACGGGGCTATTTCGGCAGCGTACCGCAAATGGGCGTAACAGTCGGTATGCTATTGGCAACTTTGGCACTTACCGCAATGACTGCCTTACCCGACGATCAGTTTTTATCGTGGGGCTGGCGCGTACCCTTTGTTTTGAGCGCAGTATTGGTTTTTCTCGGCCTATGGATACGTAAAGGTATTGATGAAACTCCTGCATTTAAGAAAAATAAAGCCGAAGGGAAAGTGGTTGCTGTACCTTTATTTGAAACCCTGCGCCACCATAAACGGGAAGTTCTGATTGCAGTTGGTGCCAAATTTGTCGAAACCGCACCGTTTTACATCATGTCGACCTTTATCGTGTTCTATGCCACCAGCGAACTTGGTTTTTCACGGACACAGGTACTCAATGCCGTAACCATCGCTACCATTATCACTACTTTTCTGATTCCGGTAATGGGCGCACTGTCCGATAAAATCGGCCGTAAAACCGTATACACCGGCGGCGTATTATTGATGATGGTCTACGCCTTTCCCTATTTCTGGCTGCTACAAAGCAAAACCTTTATCGGCTTAATCTGCGCCACAGTGTTGGGGCTGGGTGTGATTTGGGCACCGACAACCGCCGTATTGGGAACGATGTTTTCTGAAATTTTCAAAAGCAACGTCCGTTATACCGGCATTACCTTAGGCTATCAAATCGGCGCTGCTTTAGCCGGTGGTACTGCACCGTTGGTAGCAACCTTCCTGCTCAAAACATTTAACGGATCATATGTACCGATTGCCTGCTACATCATCATTACCGGCATCATTTCCCTGATTGCCGTCCGTGCGGCGGACGACTATGCCAACCAACCGTTGGAGGAATAGCAACCCCGATTAATAATGCTGCCGGTCATATCAATAGCTGGCAGCATTTATGCTATTACTATAGTGGGTTCACTATAGTGAATCCACTTTAAAAGTATGACAACGTAAACGGCCTGTTCCCAATTTTAGCGAAACCTTCGGTTTTCAGACGGCATCAATGTGAGTTAAAGAACCCGTGCGTGCTTTGGCACGCACCCTACCGTTGGCGGCAAGGGATTAGCTGCCGTAGGGTGGGCAACTTGTTGCCCACCAAAACCATATTTCAACTATCATTGATTTACCGGTTTGTACAGAAAATTTGGTTGATTCACTATATATGAACTTAAATGCTAAAAATATTTCTCGACCACCACCATGCCTTATCCAACAAACTCAAATTCTTACATCAAAGAAACAGTCTGATTCTGAAAACACTCAACCAACGCATCGGCATTTCCACTTCGACTTTATCCAAAATCAAAAAACAGCCAACTTTCCCCGACTTACGAAAAAATTACCGCACCAAAAAAAGGGATTAAATTGCTCAATGCCAATTTGAAAAACAAATGTTTCACACTATTATCACACCTGAAAGCACGGGAACGCAGCGATTTTCCTAAACTGTACCTCCATGATGGGGAAAGGATTTTCTTATGTATTGTGCGGCAAGGTAACTCCGATTACTGATTACTGAATTTTATATCCCACTCAGACTTGATATAAGCGATGCCTGTTATCTCGACAATACAATGAGGCACTCTTACCTGTCGAAGTTGGAGAAAACGCTATGAGCAAACCGGTTCATTTGAACATCAAGTCAAAGGTGGCAATGCAACCAAAGTCAATAAAAACCTGCTCATAGAATATGTTAAAGAACACCCTGGTGCATACCAGCATGAAATTGCAGCTCATTTTGGGTGTACGCCGGCTAATATTTGTTATTTGTTCAAAGTATTGGGTATGACGCGTAAAAAAAGACCACGAGCTACAAAGAACAAAAACCAGAACAGGTAGCCGCTTATCAACAAGCATTAAATCAATATGCTGATTATCAAGTTGTTTTCCTTGATGAAACAGGATTTGATACTTTTTACTACCGTCCTTATGCCTATTCACCAAAAGGGCTTCCAGTTAAAGCGCAAATCAGTGGTAAACGATACCGGCGCACATCACCGGTTGCAGCTCAAATCAAAGACCAAAGTAATCTAATTACACCCATGATTTATTCAGGCACGATGGATAGCCGTTTATTTGAAGCATGGTTTGAAGGCGTATTGCTGCCTGAATTAACTGAACAATCTGTTATCGTGATGGATAATGCCCGCTTTCATCGGATGTCTGTTTTAGCAGAGATTTCAGAAAAAGAGGGGCATAAAATCTTAGCTCTTGCACCTTATTCGCCAGAGCTTAATCCGATTGAAAAAGCATGGGCGAACATTAAAAAGCATCTACTTAAAAAGCATCTACGAAAAGTGCTGCCTGAAATAGGCAATTTTATGGCCGCATTAATGAGTAGTTTTTATTTTAATTAACTATAATACTTTTATTCGGAGAATGTTTCAACACACAGCCGCCCGAAGGCGGCTGAAATTGTGGCTTATCGTGTCGGAATTCAATGTCTGGTTTCAACACACAGCCGCCCAAAGGCGGCTGAGCTTATCCATTCGGGTTCCATGGGCATTTTATCCGTGTTTCAACACACAGCCGCCCGAAGGCGGCTGACGGCGGTCTTTTTCTGTTTATCCATCCGAACGGTGGTTTCAACACACAGCCGCCCGAAGGCGGCTGACAGATGGCTGCAACAATAGGCAATATCAGAAAAGTGTTTCAACACACAGCCGCCCGAAGGCGGCTGACTGCATGGCCGCGTAAATACGGCCTTCGGCATCTTGTTTCAACACACAGCCGCCCGAAGGCGGCTGACTCTTCTTGAAAGCAATGGAGGACAAAAGCCCATAGTTTCAACACACAGCCGCCCGAAGGCGGCTGATTTGACAGTGCAAACAACAGAGAACGTACCCTGCGTTTCAACACACAGCCGCCCGAAGGCGGCTGAACAAGGCTGTATTTTCAGACAGCCTCCCGCAAAGGTTTCAACACACAGCCGCCCGAAGGCGGCTGAATTACTGACTAAACTCTATGGCGTTGAGTTCGAGTTTCAACACACAGCCGCCCGAAGGCGGCTGATTTTGGGTGGGCTAGCGTCAAGGGGTACCGTAAAGTTTCAACACACAGCCGCCCGAAGGCGGCTGAGTCCGTAATCTTTTAACTTATTTCGGGCAGTTGTAGTTTCAACACACAGCCGACACCCTACGAAATTATCACACACTTGCTGTTTCAACACACAGCCGCCCGAAGGCGGCTGAAAGCGGCAAGAAGTATGCCAGTTATCGATTGATGGAGTTTCAACACACAGCCGCCCGAAGGCGGCTGAGAGGATTCAAATCTGAATGACGAGGATTCAAATCTGTTTCAACACACAGCCGCCCGAAGGCGGCTGAATTTTTGGCATTCATCAGGCATTCTGGTTGACCTGGTTTCAACACACAGCCGCCCGAAGGCGGCTGATCGTTTGCGATTTGCAAATCAGTAAACGCTATGTCCGTTTCAACACACAGCCGCCCGAAGGCGGCTGATTGTCAGAGTCAACACAGGCTACAGGATACTCCATTGTTTCAACACACAGCCGCCCGAAGGCGGCTGACGTTGCTGTCAATCAGGCGCGGATGTTGGGTAAGCAGTTTCAACACACAGCCGCCCGAAGGCGGCTGAGACAGCTTATGCGGACTGCTAGGCTATGATTATGCGGTTTCAACACACAGCCGCCCGAAGGCGGCTGATGAACTGGCCGCCTTGTATCCGTTCGCAACCAACCTGTTTCAACACACAGCCGCCCGAAGGCGGCTGAGGTCGCCGAACACCCGCAGGGCAGTCTGACAAGTGTTTCAACACACAGCCGCCCGAAGGCGGCTGATGCGGTGTACCCACTCGTCTCGGTCAACACTACAGTTTCAACACACAGCCGCCCGAAGGCGGCTGAAGACCACTTTTGCGCAGATACTGTTGATGGGTTGTTTCAACACACAGCCGCCCGAAGGCGGCTGACAGCATGCTGTTGGGTAAGCATATATTCTAAGGCAGTGTTTCAACACACAGCCGCCCGAAGGCGGCTGAATCCGGAAGATTACGACAGCAAATACGGCAACTGGTTTCAACACACAGCCGCCCGAAGGCGGCTGAGTGTACCGACACGGGTCAGCACCACATCGCCGAGTTTCAACACACAGCCGCCCGAAGGCGGCTGATACCGAACAGTGCAGTGCTGGATAAGTCCATAGAGTTTCAACACACAGCCGCCCGAAGGCGGCTGAGCAGGAGGATAGTATCTACACTTTCGAGAACCGTATGTTTCAACACACAGCCGCCCGAAGGCGGCTGAATTGCTTATCTCCGCTTTTTCGCTCGGCGTTCTCGGTTTCAACACACAGCCGCCCGAAGGCGGCTGATGCAGTCTATGCACCGACCCGAGCATGTGTATACATCGTTTCAACACACAGCCGCCCGAAGGCGGCTGAAACGGGCGGTTACGCCCGGGGAACCCGTAGCCGTCGTTTCAACACACAGCCGCCCGAAGGCGGCTGAGCCCACGTAACGCGGGTTTTTCCTAATTGTTAAAGTTTCAACACACAGCCGCCCGAAGGCGGCTGACACGCAAGGCGGTGTATATCCGCACCGAGACGGCGTTTCAACACACAGCCGCCCGAAGGCGGCTGAGGGCAGGTTCGGAATAATTTTGTCGTTTACTTCGGGTTTCAACACACAGCCGCCCGAAGGCGGCTGAAGAAGACTTGCAGGCAGTGTTGCTCAGTCAGTTCCGTTTCAACACACAGCCGCCCGAAGGCGGCTGACACTGTTTTATTTATACTTCCGTTAATATATTAATGTTTCAACACACAGCCGCCCGAAGGCGGCTGATTATCCCCTGCCGTGTGTGGTGGTTGGTAACAAACGTTTCAACACACAGCCGCCCGAAGGCGGCTGATTCGATTTATGTTCCTGATAGACAGGCAGTTCCGTGTTTCAACACACAGCCGCCCGAAGGCGGCTGATTCGATTTATGTTCCTGATAGACAGGCAGTTCCGTGTTTCAACACACAGCCGCCCGAAGGCGGCTGAAACAAGGCTTTCAGACGGGCTTCCTGCACCAGCAGTTTCAACACACAGCCGCCCGAAGGCGGCTGACTACCCAAAAGCAGGTTGTCAAATCTTTGAATAGGTTTCAACACACAGCCGCCCGAAGGCGGCTGACTGCACAACGGCAGATATTGCATGGATAGACGAAGTTTCAACACACAGCCGCCCGAAGGCGGCTGAGCGTATCTGTAAGCTCTATCGCCAACGGTTTTAGTTTCAACACACAGCCGCCCGAAGGCGGCTGATATAAGCATAGCTGGTCTCTGCTACCGTGGCCGTGTTTCAACACACAGCCGCCCGAAGGCGGCTGATCATTGGCGGCTTTGGCCTTCAAATACTGGGCAAGTTTCAACACACAGCCGCCCGAAGGCGGCTGAGAGCGGGCACAAGGCAGCGACAACGACATTCGTGAGTTTCAACACACAGCCGCCCGAAGGCGGCTGACACCTACCCCCAAAAATGGGACACACAAAGTAACAGTTTCAACACACAGCCGCCCGAAGGCGGCTGAACCACGAACCTGACCTTGTCATGCGGCTGCGGAAGTTTCAACACACAGCCGCCCGAAGGCGGCTGAAGCCTCCTCGGAAACCCTTACCACTCAATGCTTCTACAGCCCTAAATCGCCAAAGTCGCCGAAAGAGGTGCAAAGTGAGTATAGCACAGCCTTCTCCCGCCATACACGCTTTGCTAAGTTCCTGATTGTTAAAGAGCCTTCCTGTTTCGCCAACCTGCCCGCATTTTTATGAGCACCGCAGGTTAGCGATTCACACAATCAGCGTATCTTGGAACACGTCCACCGCCGCTTTTGCGCCATGGTGTTCTACCTTGCGCCGCCATTTGCTGCCCAAATGGTAAAAGCGTAGGCTGTCGGTTTCGGGGTTATAGGTTTTCAACAATTTTTCTTTTAAAACAACCCATTGGTCGGGTGCAATATCGCACTCAAACACCGAATATTGCACGCGCACGCCGTAGTCCAAGCAATGTTTGGCGATACGGCGCAGGCGCGCTTGGCCTTGCGGGTCGTCCAAAGCAATATCGTAAGTAATCAGCATCAGCACAGTATTTCCCCTTGTTTATTTTCAGACAGGCATTAAGGCCGTCTGAATGCCTGTCTGAAAAAATCAACGCATCAAAAACGGCGGATATTCCGCCAAATCGCCGCGCAGGTGCCGCGCCAGCAGCATGGCCTGAATATGCGGCAGCAGGCCGACGGCCACCTCTTCCTGCAAAAAAGGATGCACAATCTTTTCCTGCTTTTTCGCCTGCAACGTTTGAAACAGCAACTTACGCGCCTCTGGCTTGAGATTCATCGCCCCGCCCGCCTCGGCAACAAAATCCTGCGGCTTAACCTGCCCGCGGTTAATCAGCGACAGCACCAGCCTGTCCGCCCACCACGCGCGGAATTCCTCCAGAATATCCTGTGCCAAACTGTCGCGCCCCGGGCGGTCGGCGTGCAGAAAACCCACCTGCGGGTCCAAACCCACGCCTTGCAGCGCACCGCTGATATCCTTGCCCAAAATACTGTACACAAACGACAGCAGCGCATTCACCCCGTCGCGCGGCGGGCGGCGGTTCCGACCATCAAAAGCAAAACCGCTGTTTTCGCGCAGCAAATGGCGGAACACGCCGAAATAACGCGCCGCCGCATCACCCTCAATCCCGCGGATTAGCTCCAGACTTTCCGCCCGCTTCAACTGCTGCAAACTGAAATTCAGCGCCGACACCGCCGCCTGCACCTCCTCCTGTTCGCCGTGATTGCGCAACCGCCGCTGCAACACCCGCTTGCCCGACTGAATCTTCGCCGCAATAATATGCCGTGCAATCGGCACCGGATTGTGCTCCGACAGCCGATATTGCGCCCGCCGCAGCAACACATTGCCGCTCTGCCGCCCCTGTAACCGCCCCAAAAAACGCCCGTTTTCGGTAAAAAACGCCAGATTCACATTGTTTTCGCCACAAAACCCCATCAAAAACGGCGACACCAGCACATTGCCGAAACAGAAAATATGCCCGATAGAATGCACCGGCAACTGCGCCAGCTTTTTGCGCTCCAGCTCCACCACCAACGTTTCCCGCTCCTTATGCAGATAACTGCCCTGCGTGGTAATATACAGCGTGTTTTGCAGCTTGCGCATGGTTGAAAAACTCCCTTGATTTTGACCGTACTTTTTGACTACCTGAAAGTCATGTTATCTACATCTAATAATTCGTAAAGTAATCTTCATCGTTGTTAAAAGGAGAAATTTCTCCTATATCAACCACGCCTAAGAAATCAATAACTTCTATCTCATCAATATTCATATTTTGCAATCCATCTAAGAAGTTTCCATGCAAATGAACTAAAACATCCGTCTTATATGATGTTTCTATCGTTTTTGTTGTCATACCCAATGATACATATTCCTTATCAATTGAATCCCAGACTGAAAAATTAAAAGTTGCTTCAATATTACACAAAACTTCACATGCAACACTGATGATAATTTCATAACAGTTAATATCAACAATATATATTTTAAATTCCTCCCCATCATTTTCCTTAAGAATATTGACATCTATCAAATTTACTTGTTCATCATCAATATAGTAGTTATATGCTGATACAGCCTCAATTTCAAAAATATTCACATCATCTTCAATAACAGAATATATTCTTTTAAAAATCTCACTATTTTGATTTTCTAACAAATCCGATTGTATTTCACGAACAATAGAGTCCAAGGCTTGACTTTGCCTGTTCAATACATCCATTGCTTTTGCTAAGTCATCAATAACGTCAATATTGTCTTTACCTTCTGAAAAATCTTTCCAGTCATTGTCAGCACTAACAGCTAATAAATTCTTATCATTACATTCTGCCCAATACTGTAATGATAATAAGGCAATAGCATCTGGAAATTCATTCTTTTTATTACCTGATTCTTTAAAAGGTGCATGATGTAGAAAATACATATTTATCAAAGATTTTATCTCACAATATTCCTCACTTTTAATAATTTCAATCCCACTTTTTTTTATGAAGTCTTCCAATATTAAATTGGATATAGCCCCAGCCTCATAATCCATCTTAATTAACGACTTAATTCTCTTTATATCATCTATACAACAATTCAGATAATCAGAAGCATCATTTAAATCCGAGTCAATTTTATTTTTTGTCTCTTTCTCCTTTTTATTTAGATGAGACTTAAGTTCTAAATACACAATATCACTTAAAACTAAATTTATTGGGTTATCTTTAAATTGATGCAATTGAGCTAACAATCCTTTATTTAACTTCAATCCATTTCTTTCAAAAATTGAAGTATCAATTGTTAATGCAGAATAGTGTTTATCAGCGTTAACCATATATGTTTCCTGCTCAAACTTAATAAGTTATACAATGAGTAATACTCACTCCCCAAACAACCCCTCCACATACCCCACCGACCTATCCTTCTCCAACAACTTCGGCTGGCAGATTTCCGCCAACGAGCAGGCTTTGCAGCGTTTGCCGTACACCGGCGGTGGAGTTTGCCCGCTTACCAATAGTTCGCGCACTTGGGCGATAACCGTCAGCGTTTGCGTTCTAAGGCCGTCTGAAAACGCTACCGGCACGCGGTGGCGGGTTTGCATATACCACAGCGCGCCCTCGGTGATGGTTTGTCCGGCCATCTCTTCCAAACACAGCGCCTGTGCGCAAAGCTGGATTTCGTCGAACGGCTCGGGTTTGGGCTTGCCGCGTTTGTATTCCACCGGTTTCAGACGGCCTGTCTGAATATCGTGTTCCACCATATCGACAATACCGCTGATGCCCAGCCGCTGCGCCGACACATGCACGCTGCGCTCGAAACGCACGCCCTTGCGTGTTTCCGGCTCGCCCGAATCCACCCGCTCGTGCAGCGAACGCCCCTGCGCGGTCAGATAGTTCTCCGCCCACGCCTGCTCGTTGTGAATCAACGCGCATTGGCGCGGGCAGAAAAGCGTAGTGTTGCAGGGCGGAAAGGGAAACGGTGGGCAAATCCCGTCCCCCCGCGCCTGCAAGCGGTGGGTTTGTTGCAAAATTTTGCACATCGGGCATTACAGCAATTCTTCCACGCTCACACCGTTGAGGCCGTCTGAATCGACACGGATTTGATAATCGGCAAAACCCGATGCAGGCGTGCCGCTTTCGCCGCTCACGCGCTCGACTTTAACGGCGTCGAACAATTTGTGCGCTGGCAGGCTGCCGAGGGCGGTGTCGTGTTTGAATACGATGAGTTTGCGCGCCGCCATTTCGCCGCGGGCGGCGGAGCGGTCGTGCTCAAACATCAGTTGCAGAGCTTCCCATAATTTCGCTAAATCGTTGTCGGAGAAGCCAGTTTTAGCAGCTAGATTAGCTGAAATAAAACCATGTACTCTATAAAGCGCATAAGGAACAATGTATTTGCGCCCCATGGTGCGCTCTTTTTCGAGGTCTTTTTCATTGGTTACAGCCATTCGGGTAATGGAGATTTCCAACGGTACGATGGGGTCGATGGATTGGGCGAACGCCAGTTGCACGGGGCCGCGCACTTGGCCGCTGTTGACTTCGGTGGTCATCACGGCGCCGAAGGTGCGGATATCGAAGAAGTTTTTGCACATCCAAGCGGTGATGTCGCGGGCTTTGGCTTCGTCTTTGGGCAGTTTTTTGGCTTCGGATTCGATACCCAAGGCTTCATAGGCGCGTTTGTTTTGCAGGTTCAGCACGCCTTTGTCTTTCACGTAGATTTCGTAGCCCGGCTGATTTTCACTGGCGAGTTCGACAAAATTGCGGATTTTGCGCTTCAGGCACACGTCGGTAACCAAGCCTTTGCTGGATTCGGGATCAAGGCGCGGCATATTGCCGGCGTCGGGGTCACCGTTGGGATTGCCGTTGGTTACGTCGAAAAAGTAAACGAATTCATAGCGGTTTTGGATGGACATGTTTATTCTCCTTGGGATTCTTCAATTTCTTCTGCATCGCTCTCATTATTTAATGCAGAACCAATATCTTCTGGGGCTTCTTTCTGTTTAGTATATTTTTGATGGTAATAGCCCACTACAAAACGCCCCTGCTCTTCTAACGACAAATGGCGCGGAAACGGCATGCCCGAAAAAAACTCCTGCAAAATTTCTCCTACTTCCCTCTCCAACCAGTTTGCCGTTGATTTTGGGTTTTTAACCCATTCGGCGCCCCTTCCTTTACGCAACACTGCGATATGGTTGTTATAGTTTTCAAGTAAACGCGGGAAAACATATTGTGGCGAAGTAGAAGCACTGCCGTAAAATTTATCCCGCACCGTTGCATTCAAATTTCCTAGTGCAGAAGCCTGTGCCACTTCTAAAACGGCAAACAAACGCCCCAAACGATACGGAATATCCGTTTCATCTTTGTTCAACCCAACGGGTAATTTGATATTGTCTTTTTGGCTATTCACTTCCATAGAAATCTCCTGAGTGTGAAGATTGTTACGATTTAATACTGCCTTAATAACGGCAACCCGAAGTCCGGTAATATGGCCGTCTGAACGTATCCGTCCAATCATTCGCGACAGCATGGTTTTAGGGTATGGCCTACCCGTTAAAATCGACCGCATATATTCGCCTGCCAATTGCGGCGGAATATCTTTGCTGTCGGACTTTTTCAGACGGCCGTCTGCACCTTTCCGCTTGGGCGTGGTTTCCAACAATATCCGCCACACAGAAGGGTCTTTGCCGCGCCATGCGGGCGGTTCGATTTTCAAATCCTGCCGATACCTTGCCATATTGACAGCCAATTGCCCAAAAGTGGTATCCAGCCAAAATCGGATGGAAATCCGCGCCGCATTCGGTGCCAAGCCTAAGATATAAAAGCGGGTATCGGGCGACAGATCGGGCGCGATTTCCTGCAAGGGGCGGCCTTTGGCGATTTGCTCCAAAATACCGAATACTTTTTGGCTTTGCTGCTCGTCATCGGGCGGGGTCATGATGTCGGCAAAGAAATCTTCGGCAGCGGCGGCGGTTTCGCTGTCGGCGGCTTCCGCCCAAAACACCGTGCTGGCATCGCCGATGGTGAGGCAATGGCCGTTTTCGCGGCGCAGCAGATAGTTCAGCGCGGTGGTATAGGCGAAAGCCGACACTTCCGATACCGGCGCATTCGCCCCTTGCTCTTTGCCAAACGAAGCAAAGGATTCTTTATTGAACGAAATAATCGATCCGCCCGAACTCTGTCCGCCGAACACGCCTTTAATCGCCGGATGCAGTCGCGCAATCGGCGCTTCTTCGCCGCTGATTAAACACAAGCCCTGCTCGGCCTCGTCGCTTTTCAGACGGCCTGCCCACAATGTTTGCGCCGCTTCGCGCTTGTGAATCAGGGCAGAAGGCTTATCCAAAGCAAACACCACATTGGCATCCGGCGTTTCAGACAGGCACGGATAATCGGCAAACTGCGCAGGCTGCCAGTGTTGCAAAAAGCGGTAGAGCGCCTGCAAGCCTTCGTCTTGTTCGTGTTGCAACAACTCCAAATGATATTGCCGGAACGCCTCGAAGTTTTTTTCAGACGGCACCACAGGTTCTGTTTTCGCCTGCGCCTTGTCTTTATTGGCTTCCACGCCCAAGGCATAAGCGGTTTTGTCCCACAGAAAATTCGGCTTAACGCCCGACGTGCGCTTTTCAGGGCGCGGCACGCTCATCAGTTTCGGCTGCGGCTTTTTATCCGCCGTTAAATTCGGCACCGCATCTTGCAGACGGCCTTCTTTATCCAACACCAAAATCCAGCCGATTTTTTCCTCGCTAAAGCCGTAAGGCGGCACTTTCGGGTTGCCGAAATCATCGTTTTGCGTTGCCAAGCGGCGGTAATAACACGCCAGTGAAGCCAAAATCATGCTTTCACCTCCTCAGCGTAAAACGGCGGCACTTCGATTACCCCGTTTTTCATTTCGGCACGGAAAAATTTCGGCAGATTGCCATGGTCGAAATCAATATCGTGCAACATCCAGCCTAAATCACGGTTGGCTTCGCTTTCAAACAGGCATGATTCAGGGAAAACGCCGTTATCGTCCACCCAGGCAAAATGCGCCGGAAACTCGCGCACGCCCATGCACGGCTGCTGGAAACACTGCCCCTTTAGCGCCCGCCGCTTAAACATTTCGATATGCTTGGTAATCGTATCGTCCCTGCCCGCTTTAGCCGTCAGCACCGCATGGGCTTCAATCACATAACCCACATCTTTCAGCACCGTCGCCGCGCGCTGTTGGCGGTCGTCGTCAATCAGCGTGTACAAACCCTCCACGCTCTTGCGCCGCATCGCCCCGCTGACCTTGCTCTCCGAAATCTTGCCGCCCAATTCATTACGCCGAACCGATTCAAAACGGATCGGCTTCAATACATAAATGCGGTCAATCACCCAGCGGATAGCCGGCTTCCAATGCACCGCCGCCAACACCCCGCGTGCCGCCGACGGCGTGATGACATCGTAAGACACCCGCTCCACCTTCATTTCCGGACGGGTAAAACAGGCGTAATCGCCCCAAATGTGTAGGCGTACCCGATTCATTTTTTGTTCTCCTATGATTTTGTTAACCCACACCTCCCCGAAGGGAGGCGAACCTGCTCATTAATTTAACTTCTTTAGTTTCAATCCACGCACGGTTAAGTGCGAAAAGGTTTTCAGACGACTAAAAAATAACGGAAAAACTGACCGCACTTTTCAAGCTATTTCAGTCTTCTTGATCTTCAGGGTAGCTCTCTGGAGTTGCAGACACCCATCCATCTCTAGCAGGGGCCGCTCTAGAACAACGTAGAGTTGCCCCTTCAGTTGTAAGCACTGATGCTCCACGATGTATTAGGGCTCTTACAACAGCTTTCCGAGGATGATTTTTATCCTCTTTAGCCGAACTAATTACCGCAGTAAAATTCTTTGTCCCTTTTTCCCATAAAGGCAATTTAGAACCACAAATTTCATCAAGTAATTCGGAAGAGATATTTCTTCGAGAACCATGGTGAGGAACTTGAAAATAATCAATACCGGGAAGAGAAACATATAAATTATCAACTAAATAATTTTTAGCTTCTTCTAATGCTTCACGTCCAGCATCTCCTGTTAGCATAATCTTCTGATTATTTAATTCAGCATATTGAACAATACTCATGTTATTTTCCGCACTAGTCGGTTCGCTTGAGAGATTTTCATCTCCCCATGCTGCACGGACAAAATTCTTAACAGATTCAAGTACTGCTGACAACCTAGCCAAACTTTCTTGCGCAGATTTAACTTCGGGAGTTTTCTTGGATTGCTCAATTAAATCAAGGTATCTGTCCTTTGTTGGAGCGAGAACAGTAAACTCCCCAATTTTCGCACCTTGAAAAGGCGTTTTAATAGGAATCCCCCTACGATTAGCAATTTCTTCTAATGCTGCTATATTTGGATAACATTCTTTCAGTTTATCAGCTAATCGTTCTTCACTGCGTAATCTGGCAAATCGTTCAATTAATTCATCAGTATAATCCCAAGGCTTAAGCATCCACAATTCATCAACTTCGCAATTCTCTAGAACCTTTCGTAAACCGCCAGCATGATCTCCATCAGGGTGTGTTACAACTACTCGATTAATTTTATTGGTTCCGTAGTATTTCTTAATGTGCTGAATGACCTTATCTCCTGTACCTTCCCCATCTTCAGGACCTTTAAATCCACCATCTACAACATGTATAGACTGCACTCCATTCTTACAATAACGAATAGTAATAGCATCCCCACTTTTTGCAGCTTCAACATCTAAAAAATCTATTTCAAAAAAATCATTCATTTGGCGCTCCTTTTTTATTGGAAACTCTTGAAGGAGAAATCCCCCAAACTGTTTCACCAATGCTTTCTATTTTCTTTATAAAGTTATCAACATTCAGTCCGCTTAAAAAAGCCAAAGACCAAATGCTTAATTGGTTGATTTCAGATTGTCCTGAAGAGTTGAATAGTACTAATCCCGCTTTTATAAAAAGATAACTAATCCCTCCAACAACTATACTTAGTAGTGGCCGTAACAAATACCAAACAATCCAATTTTCATCCCATTCTTTTTTAGCGCAAGCTTGCAAATAAATCGCTCTTAAACAATAAACATTTCCTCCTATACCTCCAATTAAAATACAACCCAATAATGTTTCAAAATTATTAAAAAAATCCAGTTGATTACCAAATTTCAAATAGAAAAGACAGCCTGAAAGCACAAGTAACCATATCACCAAGTAGATTGTTACACTTATCAAGTACTTTTTGGGCGTCCATTGAAATGGATTGACGTCGCTACTCATCGTATAGATATTCCTCATAAAAACTGTTATGACTCATATACTACTCCGATCTTTATAAAAAATAAACTTATAAAGAAGTTAAATTATAAAATCAATCTCTCCGCCTTTAAAAACCCTTCATCCTCCCAACTCAACCCCGCCACTTCATCATACAAATCCAACCCAATCAGGCTGTAAAACTGCTTGCCGAAAGTGTGTTCGTTGATGGCTTCGATGCGTCCGGCTTTCAGCAAGGCATTTAACGCGCTTTCGGGGATTTGCACGGTGTAGGGCTGGAGTTTGCGCAACAGGCTGCCGATTTGGTCGGCGTGGCGTAGGCTGTCGATCAGACGTTCTGCTTCATCGTCGAACGGGATGATGAGCGGCTGCATATGGGTTTCGATCATGCGGAACTTTGCCGCGATGGTTTGAAAGGGAAAGTTGAGGCTGCTGCCTGCGTTGTGGTGCATGGCGAGGATTTGGCGCCAGTCCAGCTCGGCACCTTTGAGCTGGTAGACCTCGCTAAAGTAATCAGTAATAGCCTCCACAGACAGTAAATCGCTAGCATGCTGCCGCACTACAGAGCGCATCACGCCGGAGAGCAGTCCGAGTTCAGCGGGGGCTTTCCATTGCGCTTCGGGCTGGAATATCCAGACAAAGCTCTCTTCAGGCAGCCTTTTGCCTTCACGGTTGCAGCGTCCGGCGGCTTGGGCGACGGAATCCAGCCCTGCTTCGGCGCGCATCACCAGCGGGAAATCGACATCTACGCCTGCTTCGATTAAAGAAGTGGCAATCACGCGGCAGGATTCGCCGTTTTTCAGACGGCCTCGGATGGTTTCCAGCATTTGGCTGCGGTGTTTGGCGCACATCAGGGTGGTAAGGTGGAACACGCCGTCAAACTGTTTGGCGCTGTCATACAGGCTGCGGGCGTGGCGGCGGTTGTTGACGATGATGAGTATTTGCCGGTGTTGCCCGAGCTTTTCCAATAGGTCGGCATCGGTTTGCTGGCCGATATGTTGTACGGTGGTTCGGCGCAGTTGTTCGAAAAGTGCGGTCGGATTCGGGGCAATTTCGCGTACGTTTTCAAAGCCGCGGTAAAAACCGTGTTCGGCCTGCACGGCGGGCTGGGTGGCGGTGCACATCACCACGCTGCAACGGTAGTTTCGCGCCAGCTCTTTGATGGCCTGCATCACGGGCAGCAGCAGGTTGAGCGGCAGCATTTGCGCTTCATCGAGAATAATCACGCTGCCGGCGATATTGTGCAGCTTGCGGCAGCGCGAGGAGCGGTCGGCAAACAGCGATTCGAAAAACTGCACGGCGGTGGTTACCACCACGGGCATATCCCAGTTTTCGGAGGCTTGGCGCAGCTTGTCTTTGCTGTGCCGGTCTTTGAGCTTGCTGTCGTCGAAGGTGCTGTGGTGTTCCAATACGGCGGCTTCACCCAAATCGCCGAAGGCTTTGCGGAATTCGGCGGCGTTTTGCTCGATGATGCTGGTAAAGGGAATGACGTAAATCACGCGGCGCATACCGTGGCGTCTGGCGTGTTCCAAGGCAAACGCCATCGAGGTGAAGGTTTTACCGCCGCCGGTGGGCACAGTAAGGGTAAACAGACCAGGCTGCTCACCCGCTTGGGCGACGGCATGGTCGAGAATGTGGCTGCGCAGACGGTTAAGCGCGGCGCGGCGTTGTTCGGCTTGGGTCGCCGGAGCCTGCTCGGCAGGCCGTCTGAAAGATTCAATAAAGGCGTTGAAGCGCTGTTGTAAGGCGTTTAAATCGGGATGGCCGCCGCGTTGTATGGCTTTGTTTTCAGCAGAAGCATAAAAGGCTTCGGTATCGAGAAAATCGGCATCTACCAGGCAGGAATACAGCATGCGGGTAAAGAAGGCATAGGAAAACGATTTGTGATGGGCATCGGCCTTCAAGGGTGGTGCGGGCAGCTTTTCCGGCAGAGCGATTTCCTGTTGCCAAACGGGATCAAGATCGGGAATGTCTTTGCCGAAAGCCAAGGCAAGGCGTTGCGCCAAGGTGCGGCGGTTATCACCCTCGCCATCGCCGTTGGCTAAACCGGCATGGTGGCCGGCAATACAGAAAGCCATCAGCTTGCCTGCTGCGCCCCAGCGATCGGCCGCAATTTTGGCTCCCGCCGTAGCGTGATCAACAGAAGGGCCACCGTGCAACCGTTTATCGAACGCTTCCGTATATTTGCCCAAATCGTGCAGCTGCCCGGTATATCGGGCGATTTCCCCCGCACCAAAAAAACCGGCAAACCCCGCCGCCATCTCGCCGACTTGGGAAAGATGGCCGCTTAAGGTTTGCCATTGAGATTCGGGAAGATTTTCAGCCGAATGGGCGTGATAGATCGTTTTGCCATTACAGATTTGCACCATTTTAAACTCCACATTTAATAAAAAATTAACCGAAAAGTATTGAAATTCAATGGCACACGCTTCACTCAAACAGCCTCGCTTTCAGGACTCAAACAGTCAATCAGCCCTGCACCATGGCGAAGCAACGCATAGGAAATGTGTTTCAACTGATCGCGCGGTCATATCAAATTCACGCAGATGCGCGGTTGCCTGCTCCCTTTCTTCCTCTTGAATATTAAAATCTTCAACATGCCAAATGATTGTAACTGTTTATTAAGTAATTCTCATCACAAATATAACAAATCAATAAAATTTAAAATATGGACAAAAGGCCGTCTGAAAATCTCTTTTCAGACGGCCTTTTTCACTTATCCCAATCAGTTTGCTGCATGGTAATCGGCATCAGCTTTTTCGAATTTTTCAATGATTTCTCGGCTAGGCTCTTTGTCCATCAGTGACACGATGTAGGTCACCAGCCAGCAAACAATAAAGCCGGGAACAATTTCGTACATGGTCGGCAAACCGGCGGCTTTGAGTGCCGGATTGGCGAATTCAGCCCATAATACCACCACAACGGCACCGGCAATCATGCCCCATAATGCGCCGTTGGCAGTCATGCGTTTCCAGAATACCGATAAGATCACCACCGGACCAAACGCGGCACCGAAGCCTGCCCATGCGTAAGATACCAAACCCAAGACTTTGCTGTCCGGATTACCGGCAATCAGAATGGCAATCACAGCCACGGCCAATACCATGATGCGGCCGACCCATACCAATTCTTTTTGTTCGGCACCAGGGCGCAGGAAGCCTTTGTAGAAGTCTTCGGTAATCGCGCTTGAGCACACCAGCAATTGGCATGACAAGGTGGACATTACCGCCGCCAAAATCGCGCTCAAAATCACGCCGGCAATCCATGGGTTGAAGAGTAATGTTGCCAAGGCGATGAATACGCGTTCGTTGTTGCCTTCCATCGCGGCCACTTGTTCAGAATGACCGCCGAAATAGGCAATACCGAAATAGCCGACGGCAACGGCACCGCCAAGACAGATAATCATCCATGTCATGCCGATGCGGCGGGCACTGGTAAGGGATTTCACATTTTCAGCCGCCATAAAGCGCGCCAAAATGTGCGGTTGGCCGAAGTAGCCCAAGCCCCATGCGGCGGTGGAAACAATGCCCAAGAAGGTGGTTCCGGCAAACAGGCTGCCGTATTCTTGGCCGGTGGTCGCGGCTACGGCTTGCACTGCCGCGCTCATTTCTTCCGCACCGCCCAAGCTCAAATACACCATCACCGGAGTCAGAATCAGGGCAAACAGCATCAGGGTTGCTTGTACGGTATCCGTCCAGCTTACCGCCAAAAAGCCGCCGATAAAGGTGTAGGCAATGGTCGCACCCGCACCCAGCCAAATGGCGGTTTCGTAGCTCATGCCTTCAAACAGGCTTTGGAACAAACGCGCACCGGCCACCACGCCCGATGCGCAGTAAATGGTGAAGAAAAACAGAATAATAATCGCGGAAATCACTTTCATCGCCTGGCCTTTGGCGCCGAAGCGGTGGAAAAAATAATCAGGCAGAGTCAAGGCGTTATTGGCATATTCAGTGTGTATGCGCAAACGGCCGGACACAAACAGCCAGTTCAGCCATGCGCCGATGGTCAGGCCGATGGCAATCCAAGCCTCGCTCAAACCGACCGCGTAAATGGCGCCCGGCAAACCCATCAGCAGCCAACCCGACATATCGGATGCACCGGCCGACATCGCCGTCACATAAGGGCCCAAGCTTCGGCCTCCGAGAATATAGTCATCGAAGTTGCGGGTAGAAAAATAAGCGGCCAAGCCAATCAGCAGCACCGCCACAAGGTATAAACCAAACGTGATATACATGGGATTCATGTTATCGCTCCTCATTTTTAGTAAACTTACTTTTGATAAGCAGATTCAGATCTGAGATTTTTTCTTCTGTTAAGAAAACAACAACTTGTCTTTATGCGATTTTCATACGCATCAAGACAAATCTGTTTCATTTACAATTAGATATATTTAAATTATATCAAGATTTGTAAATATTCGGTTTCAGCATACCGCAATTCCCGCGCCTTGCAAAGCGACAAGCCATGATTTTTTTTGATAATCGAATAAAATTTATCTGTTTTTATAAATAAAACATACAGTTAATGAAAAATTAGCCGGTTTTGTTTTTATTTTCAATATGAAACTATCTTCCTTATTTTCACCTAATTATTTGAAATAAAAAGTAATTGAACAATAGAAGCAATCTTTAATTGGAGCTTTTATATCAATCAAAGGCCGTCTGAAACAAAATGGTTTCAGACGGCCTGTCTAATCACGTGTTCAAACCAATCAAACATCTTGCCGAGCTTCGCAAGTCTTGTCCAATGCGACCCAGCTTTTGCCGCCGGGTAAGACAATTTCCGACACCAACCTATCCATATCTTTCAAATAAGCATCCGAATTCGGGCTGTTGATCATGACCACCACGACTCTGGGCTGTTCGCCCAGCCAATAGCCTGCCAGCGCGCGCACGTTTTTGAGCGTGCCGGTTTTCAAGCGCAGGTTGTCGCCGGCTTGTTTCAAACGCGTTTTCAGCGTGCCATCCACACCGGCAATCGGCAAGGTGTTGATAAACTCGTCTTTATAGCGGCTGAAATAGGCTTGTTCCAATAACTGCCCCATCATTTTCGCCGTAACCCGTTCTTTGCGTGACAAGCCCGAACCGTTTTCCAACACCAAATTGGTGGTATCCACACCGGCCATGCCCAATTCCAGTTTCACCACCGAATCGGCTCGGTGTAAGGCTTCTTGTAAATCCTTGTCCTGTCCCAGTTTTAAAAACACCGAACGCGCAATCAGATTATTGGAAAACTTATTCATATCCGCCAAAATCCCGCTTAAAGGTTTGGATTGCAAGCTGGCTAAAGTCTTGGCTTCAGACGGCGTGTCGGCGATTTTCAGGCCGTCTGAAATCGTGCCGCCGGCAGCGCGCCATTGATTGATGAAACTGCGGCGGGCAAAATCTTGCGACGTGAGCATATTCACATACAAAGTCTCGCTCAAGCAGGTTTCCGGCACATTGCCGCTGATAATCAACGCGCCGCCGCTGTAGCGGCCGCTCATATAGCGGCTGATGGATTTGCACTCGACGGCAGAAGGGATAATGGTGGTTTGATTGTCGAGCTTTATGCCGGGCAGCGGCGGATTGGTTGTCCACACAATATCGCCCAAAGGGTTGCGCTCGCCCTTCACTCCCACTACTTTATACGCCAAGCGGTTGGGATCGGGCGGTGTCATATAGATTTCAGCTTCGTCGGCAGCAAACTCCTTACTGTTTTTGATGTCGCCCCACAGGCTGCGGTCAAGCACTAATTTTCCGGCAATATTGCGGATGCCGCGATCGCGCAATTGCTGCTGTAAGGCAATCAAGCCGTCTTGATCAAGCACCGGATCGCCGCTGCCTTCCCAATAAATATCGCCGTCGAGTGTGTCACCAACAATAGGCGCCACACTCTTGAAGTTGGTCGTCCAGCGGTAATCCTTGCCCAAGGCTTGAAACGCGGCAAACGCGGTTACCAGCTTCATGGTGGAAGCCGGATTCACCGGCACGCCCGAACGGTGGTCAATCTGCACTTTGCCCGTGTCCAAATCCTGCACATACACCGAAATTTCATCGGAGCGGATTTTGCCGAAGTTTAAGGCCATCACGGGTAAAGAAAAGGTGGCGAGCATAAATATGGCGAGAGATTGGGGGAATTTCATGAAAAGGCTTTAAAAATAGTGCTGACTCATTATTATAAAACAAGGCCGTCTGAAATTCACTTTCTTCGGATATGAGGCATCTCAATATTTTCCACCCTATACCTAAACACGAAATATTGTTTTCAGACGGCCTTTTCCTTGCTCAAGCCTGAAATTTCCACATTGGTTCAAATCGTTTTATAATCAAGAAAAGCATTGTAAACCATACCGTTAATTCGATTCTCACTGACCATGACCCGCCCCTTTCAACTGCCGCTTTGGCTACGCCGCTACGACCGCCGTTGTCTGAGCCAAGACATCATGGCCGGTTTGGTTGCCGGCATCATCGTGATTCCGCAAAGCTTGGGTTATGCCGCGCTGGCGGGCTTGCCGCCGGTGTATGGTTTATACAGTGCGATTGTACCGGTATTGGTGTATGCGTGGATTGGGGCGAGTAATGTCAATGCGGTGGGTCCTGTGGCCGTGACCGCCATCATGACCGCCCATGCGCTGCAAAACTATCAACATTTGCCGCCGGAACAATATGCGCTATCGGCCGGATTCTTGGCTTTGCTGATGGGCGCATTATTGTGGCTGGCTTCGCTGTTTCGCTTGGGCTGGATTACCCGCTTTATCAGCCAAGGCGTGACCGCCGGTTTTGTGACCGGCGCATCGATTCTGATTTTTATCAGTCAAATCAAATTTTTAATCGGCATTAATCTTTCGGGCGGCACCATCATCGATTATGCCTTAGCGTTTACCAACCGCATTCACACGCTGCATTTGCCGACGCTGATGGTCGGCGCTCTGGCGTTCGGTTTGTTTTTCATCAACCGCTATTATCTCAACCGCTGGCTGGCGCATTGGCTCGCAAGGAAAACCGCCCAATTCATCGTGCGCCAGCTGCCTTTAATCATCATGATTGCAGCGGTGGCTTTTAGCTTGCTGTTGGATTTTCAACATCGCGGCATTGCCGTGGTCGAGCATGTACCGGCCAAGCTGCCGCATTTTGTACTGCCTTTTTCAGGCGGCCTGCATGATGTGTCGAACCAAGTCATTCAGCTGCTGCCCACGGCCGCCTTAATCGCGCTGATTACCTTTGTGTCCAGCAATTCCGTGGCTGCCAGTTGCGCGCGCAAGCGGCAGGAAGCCTTCGATACCAATCAGGAATTAAAAGGCTTGGGCTGGGCGAACATAATCGGTGCGTTTTTTCAAAGTTTCCCCGTGGTCGGCGGCTTTTCGCGTACGGCGGTGAATGCCGATGCCGGTGCGCAAACGCCATTGGCCGGTATCATTTCGGTCGGCGTGATGGTGGCTTTTTTATTGCTGCTGACCGACTATCTCAAACCTCTGCCCTATGCCGTGTTGGCGGCCAACATCATGGTGGCGATTATCAGCATGATGGATTGGGACACACTCAAACGCGCCGCCCGCAGCGACAAAACCGATGCCGCCGCTTTTCTGACCGCCTGTTTCGGCGTGTTGCTGTTTGGTTTGAATATCGGTTTGGTGTTGGGGATTTTGGTGTCGTTTGCCGGCTTGATTTGGCAATCGAGCCATCCGCATTTAACCATTGTCGGCCAAACTGCAGACGGCCACTTCCGCAGCATCAAGCGCTATGCCACCACGCAATACAGCAGCCTGCTAATTGTGCGCATCGATGAAAGTATGTTTTACGGCAACGCGCAGCCGATACGCTATTATTTGGAACGCACCCTAGTCGCACAACCCGACTGCAAGCATTTGATTTTAATGCTTTCTGCCGTGAACAACATCGACTTAACCGCACAAGAAATGCTGTTCTCGCTCAATCATGATTTGCAAAAGCAGCAGATTTCGCTGCACTTTGCCGATATCAAAGGCCCGTTGGCAGACAAGCTGCAGCATTCGGTAATGATAAAAAGTCTCTCCGGCAACGTTTTTGTCAGTACCGCCGAAGCGGTCAATACCCTTTTAAAAGAAGAAAGCGTATGGTCTCCGATGATTTGAATTGAATAGATAAAACCAGGCCGTCTGAATATTCAGGCGGCCTGGTTTTATCTAAAATATTTTACATATCCTGCACATCCACATCCACGCTCCAGCGGATTTTATGATCGCGGTTTTGCTGCAACACCTGCACCCACAAGCTCACCGCATGATGCAAATCCTTACGCGATGCCGATTCCAGAAAAAGCTGCGCCCGTTCACGCTCGGCCAGCCGCACCATCAGCATAGGCGCCGGGCCGAATTGGATCACGCTCTCCTGCAGCAAAGGTTGAACCACAGCTTTCATGTCGTTCAAAAAATCCATTGCCTGCGCCACATTCCGGGCATCAGCACGAATGGCCGTCCGAAAACCGAATGGCGGCATGGCAAACATTTCGCGTTCGCTCAATTCGTTGGCGGCAAAACGGCGGTAATCCTGCGCTTTCACAGCGGCGAATACGGCATGGTCGGGCAATTGCGTCTGTATCAACACCTGCCCTGCTTTGTCGGCACGCCCTGCCCGGCCGGACACCTGCATAAGCTCGGCAAACAAACGTTCGGGCGCGCGGAAATCGGAGCTGTATAGGCTGCCGTCGGCGTTCAATACAATCACCAGATTCAGCCGCGCAAAATCATGGCCTTTCGCCAGCATTTGTGTGCCGACCAAAATATCCACATCGTCGGCAGCAATGCGTTGGTACAAATCCGCCCAATCGTCTTTGTGTGACGTGCTGTCGCGATCCACGCGCACCACTTTGGCTTGCGGCAGGAAATTGCGCAACGTTTCCTCCACACGCTGCGTGCCGTGGCCGACGGCGGTCAAATCCTGATTGCCGCAATCGGGGCATTTATAAGGCACCGGCTCGCGGTGGTCGCAATGGTGGCAGCGCAATTGCCGCACGTGTTGGTGCAACACCATCTTGGCCGAGCAATTCGGGCAACCGAATATGTGGCCGCAATCGCTGCAAAACAAGGCCGGCGAAAAGCCGCGTCGGTTGAGATACACCAGCGACATGCCGCCAGCTGCAAAATTTTGCCGCAGCAATTTCAAGGCTTGCGGCGAAAAGCCATTGTCGAGTTTCAGACGGCCTACATTTAAAATCTCCACTTGCGGTAACTGCGCAGCAGTGTGGGCACGTTCGGTCAATTCGAGCAGACGGTAGGCACCGCTTTGCGCTTTGTGCCAGCTTTCCAAACTCGGCGTCGCGCTGCCTAACACAATCGGACAATCGGCCTGCTTTGCCCGCCACACCGCCAAATCACGTGCATGGTAGCGCAATTCGTTGTCTTGCTTGAACGACGAATCATGTTCTTCATCGACCACAATCAGGCCGATTTCGCTCATCGGCGTAAACACCGCCAGCCGCGTCCCAATCACCAATTTCGCCTGCCCCGACATCGCGCGCAAATAATCCTGCGTGCGTTTTCCGGCGGCAGTTCGGCTGTGCAACACGGCAGCCGGTACACCGGCAAAGCGGTTTTGCACACGCTTCAAAAGCTGCGGCGTCAAATTAATTTCAGGCAGCAAAAACAATACTTGCTTTCCCTGTGCCAACACTTGGGCAATCGCATCGAAATACACTTCGGTTTTACCGCTGCCGGTAATGCCGTAGAGCAAAAACGGCCGGAACTGCCCGAAGGCCGTCTGAATCTGCTGCGAAGCATGTTGCTGCCCGGCGTTTAACACGTGTTCGGACAGCATCAATTTTGGCGCGGCGGCATGAAACGTGTCTATCCAGCCCTGTTCTGCCCATTCGTCCGACAATTTCTCTGCTTGGGCGTGGATTTTTTTCAATGCAGGCAGCGTCAGGCCGTCTGAAAGCAACGCGTCCCACACGGCGCGTTTTTTATGGAAACGCTCGGGCGGCGGCGTTTGCGCCCTGCCGGATTCGTTTAAGCTGTAAAGCAGCGGAGGATCGGGTACTGCCGCGGGTTTGGTTTCCTTTAAGCCCTGCGGTAAAGCGGTGAACACAGCCTGCCCCAGCGGATAATGGTAATAACGCGCGGTAAATGCCAAGAGTGCGCGCCAATCTTGCGGCAGCGGCATTTCATCGGTAAAAGCCGTCTGAACGCTTTGAATCTTGCGCGCATCAATGTCGGGCGCGACATTGTTTGCCCACACCATGCCGACTTGCGGTTTATTGCGAAACGGCACCACCACGCGCG
Source organism: Neisseria yangbaofengii (assembly GCF_014898075.1). Taxonomy (NCBI): domain Bacteria; kingdom Pseudomonadati; phylum Pseudomonadota; class Betaproteobacteria; order Neisseriales; family Neisseriaceae; genus Neisseria; species Neisseria yangbaofengii. Next base: position 476,771 of record NZ_CP062976.1, on the reverse strand, counting down.
TGCCTTCCGGCAAGGCTTCGTGGTACGCATAAGTCAACAGGCCGTCCGAAAGCGGCACATTAAGGGCAATGTGATGATAAATCATGATTCAAATCAATTAGTTTGTTTTTGATGCGCCTGACGTTTCAGACGGCATGAAAAAAGCCATTTTATCAGCAAGCGATACGGCGATAAACTTATCTGCATCCTGCGCCGAGTTTTGCTACAATGCGTTTTTCACATTCTCATTCAGATCAGCATGAAATTAAAATTAATCAATACCTTACTACCATTGGCCATGCTGCCTTTGGCTGCCTGCGGCCAAACCGCCGTGACCAATAAAGGTGGGGCAGCCTCTGCCCCTGCCGCGGCCGCTTCGGCTGCCGCCCCGAAAGCCGCCGATAAAAGCGTGGCCGAATCACTGAAAACCAAGTTGGAAAAAGTGTATGAAGCGCAAGACTTGAAAGTGATGAGCGTAGGCGGAACCCCGATTCAAGGCGTGTATGAAGTGGTGGTGAGCGGCAATCAGATTATCTACACCGACGCAAAAGGCGATTACATGTTGGTCGGCGATTTGATTGATGTGAACTCGCGCGAGAGCCTGACCGACGAGCGCGCAGCGGAATTGAACAAGCTTGATTTCGACAGCCTGCCTTTGGACAAAGCGATTAAAGAAGTGCGCGGTAACGGCAAATCGAAAGTGGCTGTGTTCAGTGATCCGGATTGCCCGTTCTGCAAACGCTTGGAACATGAATTTGCCAAAATGACCGACATCACGATTTACAACTTTATGATGCCGATTGCCAGCCTACACCCTGATGCACAGCACAAAGCCGAAAATATCTGGTGCCAACCAGACGCGACCAAAGCATGGACGGAATGGATGCGCGAAGGTAAAACTCCGCCTGCCGCCAAAGCCTGCGATAATCCGGTTGCCGAAACCATGTCTTTAGGCGAGCAACTGGGCTTCACCGGTACACCGACCATCGTGTTCCCAAACGGCCGCACGCAAAGCGGTTACAGCCCTATGCCGCAACTTAAAGAAATTATTGGGAAAAACCAGAAGTAAATTGGTTTAGATACACCAAAGGCCGTCTGAATAGGCAATATTTCATCTTCAGACGGCCTTCTCCGTTAAATCAGATGCGCATCATGCCTTCACAATATCCGACAGCGGCCAGCGCGGTTTGACATTAAAGCCGGCAGCCTGTTGCCTATCTTGCAAACGCATGGCACCGGCAAAAGCAATCATCGCACCGTTATCGGTACAATAGGCCATCGGCGGGAAAAACACGTTTACCGCCTCCTCTTTCGGCTTCGGCTTGCCTTTTTCAGACGGCATGGTCACGCTCAAGCGGCCGAATTCGTCACGCAGCTTCCAGTTTGCCCCCACGCCGCCGGCCACCACCAACGTGCGGAATCCCGTATCCAACAAGGCTTTTTTGGATTTGGTAATCAATACATCAACCACCGCATCTTGAAACGCACGGCAAATGTCGTTGCGTGTTTGCTCGGAAATGTCATCGCCGCCCGTTTCTGCGCGAATCTTTTCCACCGCAGTCAATACGGCTGTTTTCAAGCCCGAAAAGCTCATTTGCAAATCATGCGAATGCAGCATCGGGCGCGGAAAGGCAAACGCATCGGGCGTACCCAATTTGGCCAACTCTGATAATTTCGCTCCGCCCGGATACGGCAAGCCCAACAGCTTGGCGGTTTTATCAAACGCTTCGCCCGCCGCGTCATCCACACTCTCGCCCAGCAAAGTGTAATCACCGATACCGCGTACCGCCATAAACTGCGTGTGCCCACCCGACACCAATAAGGCCACAAAAGGAAATTCCGGTTTTTCATCCGCCAACAACGGCGACAATAAATGCCCTTCCAAATGATGCACCGGAATCACCGGCTTATTCAGTGCAAAGGCCAAAGCATTCGCATAGCTGGAACCAGCCAGCAACGCACCGCCCAAGCCCGGCCCTTGAGTGAAAGCCACCGCATCAATATCATCATAGCTTACGCCTGCTTCCTGCAATGCGCCTTCGGTGAGCGGCACTACACGGCGGATGTGATCGCGGCTGGCCAACTCCGGCACCACGCCGCCGTATTCCGCATGCATGGCCATTTGCGTGTGCAAGTGGTGCGCCAGCAAACCGCGATCGGTGTCATACAAAGCAACACCGGTTTCATCACAAGAAGATTCGATTCCCAATACCAACATAGCTTAAGGCCGTCTGAAAAAATAATGCTGTATTTTAGCCGATTTTAATCTTGCCTGCTGCATACATTGATGAAGGCTATACTCAAAACCTGGGGCTTTGCAAAGATTTCCGATGATTTATACGCAGCAATTTGCGTAAGTTTCCTCGAGTTTTGCAAAGAGTCGTAAGTCAAGCGGCAAGAAAACCTGCCAAGGTAAAAACCGGTTTAGCCGCTTGCCGGTTTTTTCAGGCTAACGCTACAATCCGCCACATGACAAATTTAACGCCCTTGAAGAAAAGGAATCTATCATGAATAAAACCAAATCTTTGATGTTGACCGGTATTTTGGCTCTGTTTTCAGCCAGCGCGTTTGCCGCACCCGTGCCGTCCGAAATCTACAAACCTGCCGGTGCGAAAACCATCAAAGCCGACCGTCAAGGTAATGGCGAATTCGAATACGAAGCCGAGCTGTCTTCACGCCACACTTCTATTCCTGCCTTGGCCAAAAAAGTGATTGCCCATGCCAAAGACAACGGCTTCAAAGTGGTTGAATCTGAAATCAAACGCGACAATGCCGATTTGAAATTCAAACGCGGCAACCACGAATTGGATGTGTCGATTGAAGACAAAGACCACGGCCGTATCGAATACAAAGCCGATTTGGATTTAGATAAAAACTGATTGGATTTAATCCGCTTGAACGATAAAAGACCGTCTGAAATTTCAGGCGGTCTTTGTCTTATTAATGTTTGTTCATGTTTACCTAAACCAAAAGGCCGTCTGAAACACAATCCTGTTTCAGACGGCCTTTTATATTCACATAAGACTTACAGCGTGCCGTAAGCGTGCAAACCGCTCAAGAATATGTTCACGCCGATAAAGGCAAAAGCGGTCACAAACAAACCGATAATTGCCCACCATGCCAATACGCGGCCGCGCCAACCGGCCACTAAGCGCAAGTGCAGCCAGACTGCGTAGTTCAACCACACAATAAACGCCCATGTTTCTTTCGGATCCCAGCTCCAGTAGCGTCCCCACGCATCCGCCGCCCACAAGGCACCGAGAATGGTGGCAATGGTAAAGAATAAGAAACCGACGGCAATCGCCTTATACATCACTTCTTCAATCACTTGCGAAGCAGGCAGCCATGATTTTTTGCCCTTCCCTTCGCTGCGCAATGACCACACTTCCGCCACACCCAACATCGCGGCGATACAGAATGCGCCGTAGCCGATGAAGTTGGCCGGAACGTGAATCTTCATCCACCAAGACTGCAAAGCCGGAATCAAGGGCTGAATAGTGTGCGCATCACGCGAAATGCTGTACCACAACACAAAACACACCACCACCGCCATAAAGGCATAAACAAATCCGCCCAGCTTCTGCACGGCAAAACGGCCTTCGTAATACACATACATCAATCCGGTAATCACCAAGAACAAAATAAACACTTCATACAGGTTGGATACCGGAATATGACCGGCATCAGGGCGCAGCAGATAGCTTTCATACCAGCGCACCAGCAAACCGGTAAAGCCGGCAACCGCTGAAATCCAGCCGAATACCGTCCCCATGCCGAGCAAAGTATTGGTTTCCTGATGTTGGCGGTTGGCAATAATCGCACCGGCAATGTAGGCAAACAGCGCAAAAAACACAAACGCGCACTGCCACATAATCGCCGATTGGCTGCTCAGGAAATATTTCAGCAAGAAGCCGTCCGAATGCTTGATGTCGCCCGCGTACAAATTTACCGCCGAATAAGCCAAAGCCAAACACAGCACGATATACCAACGCATCGGTTTGAAAAACCAGCCCAAAAAAACGGCAATGCCCGCGCTTGTCCACAAAATCACCATTTCATAAATATCCATGTGGTGACCGATGTGGGTTTGCGCAAAATAGGCAATGGCGGCAATGACCAAAGCAAAGCCCCAATCCAAGGCATTCAGGCTGCGCATGAATGATTTGTGTGTTAAGAGCTCGTGTTCGGGCACGGTTTTATTTTGTGTGGTCATGGTTTAAATCCTTCGCCAGCTGTTGCAAACGCCGGGTGTGTTGCGGGAATTCTTTTTGTAAATCGCGCTCGTTGCGGCTGGACGACATGGCAAATCGGATACCGCCGTCTGAAAACAGCAGCCATGCGCGTTTTTCACGAATGTAGAACATGAAAATCGTGCCCAACACCAGTAAAACCGAGCCTAAATACACCAATGATGCGCCCGGCGAACGCGTCATCTGCAAGCCTGATGAGCGCACTTCGGTATAGCCGTCGAGTTGCAGCAACATCGGCGCCGGATATTCGGTCAGGCCGGTGTAGGCATCCATGCTGTGCAGCACAAAACGATTACGCGCGTCATCTTGCGGCCAAGCGGGTAACCGGTATTTTTTCAGGGTTTCGTCAACGGCGGCATTCATCACGCCAAACAGCATTTGGTAGAAATAGCCCTGCATTTTTTCCTGCTGTTCTTGCGGAATATTTTTCCTCACAAACTCATCTAAGGCCAAATAGCCGCCTTGTGCAAAAATGCTCAAGGTATTGGTCGCCGCCTGCTTAAACTGTTCACTGATTTCAGACGGCGCGCCAAGCGTGGCCTGCTGCACCACTTTGTTGCGTGCGGCTTCATCTTTCAGCAGTTCGCGCAAAGCCATAAAGGTATCGGCTTTGCCGCTTTTATCCATCGGAATACGCAGCCAGCGGTATTGTTGCGCCAAGCCCGCACGCGTGCCGGTGATAAAGAAATAGTCTTCTTCCTGCTTAATCGGCAGCATGTAGTTTTTATATTCTACGGCCTGCCCTGCACTGTCACGCAAGCGGTAGATAATTGATGGGCCGATGTTGGTGAATTTTTTGTTTTCCTGCGATACCGCGCGCACATCGTTAATCGTGCCCTGCAAACCGGCATCGGCTTTTTCAGACGGCTTACTCATGTCTTCAACATTCATTGCCGTGAACTGATCAAACTCCAATCGGTATGACGTATCGCCGATGTTAAACGGAAAATCACGCATCGACACGGCTTTCAGCTCAATCGGTTGACGGCTTGGGTCGCTCAAGCTCCACGCTTTAAATTTCAAATCCGAGCCACCATCGGCAAAGCTGGCTTGGTAAATGGTGATGCCGTGTAAGGTCAGCGGATGGTTCACACGGATGGTTTGCTCGATTTTTTCACCGGTGGCTTTGTCGGTAACTTCCAAATCACTGGCAAAGTCTTTCGGCATACCGGTATCGTAGAAATCGATGTGGAATTTTTTCAGCTTCACTTCAAACGGCAAATCCTGCACCAGCATGCCGCTGTCGGCATTGACAAACACCACGTCGGCACTCTGTCCTTCGTTGATATTAACGTTGCCGCGGAAAGACGGGTTAGCGGTACTCAACACGCTTTCCGGCTTGAAATCTTTGGCATACATGGCGTTGTTGTCCGGTACGATCCGGCCGGCCAGCATGCCGGCTTTGAGCAACAAATTACTGTCAATCAAACCGCCGATACAAATCACAATCAGCGCAATATGGGCAAAAATATAGCCCCATTTGTTCATTGCGCCTTTTTTGGCTGCAACTAAGACGGAGCCATCTTCGCGTTGCACGGTTTTAGCCGCAAAGCCCTGCACTTCCAAATAGCGCTGAGCCACTTCCGGCGAAATGTTCTGCGGCAGTTCAGTAGAATGGCGCATAGCTGCCAATGATTTTTCTTTGGTGTTTTCACGAAAGGATTTAATTTCACGCAAAAACGGCGGTACATTGCGAATCAGGCACAAACCGGTCGAAACCACCAAAAACAGCATGATGATAACAAACCAAGGCGAGGCATACACATCATACAAACCCAAGAAACCGAAAATCTGCGACCAAAACGGGCCGAATTTCACCACATAGTTAGCTTGCGGCTGATTTTGCTGCAACACCGTCCCGATAATCGAAGCCACACCCAACAAACTCAACAGCGCAACGGCAAAACGCATGGAACTCAAAAAAGCGAACCATGGCCGGCGGATAAACGGAACGGGCTTTGAAGTAGTGTTCATAAAATGTAGATTCTATACAACAACTTTAAAAACACAGTATAAATCATCTGATTCAATTAATCAGAAAATATTGATAATTATTTTAAATGATTTATGACCGTATGTACTTAAGGCCGTCTGAAATCAAATTCTTTCAGACGGCCTTATTATGCAATCGCGTAATCGTGCAGATTAATGCAGACCTTGAATGAAGTTGCCTACCGCTTCCAATTCTTCGGCCGACATGCGTTTGGCAATATCCTGCATTATGGCGTTTTCACGCTGACCGGATTGGTAAGCCTGCATTTGCGCCACGATGTAGGCTTTGTGCTGACCGCCAAGGCGCGGATAGGCGATAATATCGGTGCCGCCGCCCGGCATACCTGCGCCACTCGGGCCGTGGCATGACATACAGGCCGGTACTTTCTTATCCGCAATACCGCCACGGAAAATTTTCGCACCCAATTCCACATTTTCTTTCGGATTGGTTTCACCCGGTTTGGCTTGTTGTTTGGCATAGAAAGCAGACACATTGCGGATGTCTTGCTCAGACAAACCCATCACCAAAGGTTTCATCGCCGCAGCAGACCCGTGAATACGTTTGCCTTCTTTGATGTTCATCGTTTGTTGGAAAATATAAGCCTCGTGTTGGGCAGATACTTTCGGGTACATGGCAATACCGCTGTTACCGTCGGCAGCGTGACAAGCCGCACAAACATTGTTTGCAATTTCTTTGCCTTTTGCCACATCGGCTTTCGGCGCAGCTGTTACCGCACCGGCTGCCAAGGCCAAAGCCAATAAAGTAAATCGTTTCATGGAGTGCTCCTGAATTACAGCATTGCATAGCGAAACAATGCCTTTTTTATACTCAAATACCGGTATATATTTTTACCGGATTAAAACCGATGATTCTATAAACATGTTATTCTATACTAAATTTACATTAAATTACTACTATGAATCTCTTCCAAAACGCAAAATTCTTTACCACCGTTAATCATTTGAAAGATTTACCCGACACACCGGCCGAAATCGCCTTTGTCGGACGCAGTAATGCGGGCAAATCCAGTGCGATTAACACGCTCACCAATCATGTGCGCCTGGCTTATGTTTCCAAAACCCCTGGCCGCACGCAACACATCAATTTCTTCAAGCTGATCAATAGCAATTTTATGGTCGACCTGCCCGGCTATGGCTATGCGCAAGTGCCTGAAGCCATCCGCACGCACTGGGTGAAACTCTTGGGCGACTATTTACGGACACGCCGCCAGTTAATCGGTTTGGTGCTGATTATGGATGCCCGCCATCCGTTAAAAGCCTTGGATATTCAAATGTTGGACTTTTTCCACGCCACCGGCCGCCCAGTGCATATTTTGTTGTCAAAAGCCGACAAACTTTCTAAAAATGACCAAATCAAAACGCTGGGCGAAGTGAAAAAATCACTCAAGCCTTACATGGAGTGCCAACGCATCAGCATTCAATTATTCTCCAGCCTGAAAAAACAAGGCATTGAAGAAGTGAATAAAGTCGTCGGCGAATGGTTTTCCCGTCATGATGAAGAAATCGCCGGTATGCAACCAAACGATCAAGGCATTGTAACCGACTGTAACCCTTGCGGTATTGATAAACCGCAAATCACAGCCAAATAAATAATAAAACCAGGCCGTCTGAAACGTTTCAGACGGCCTTTTAACATCATCAGAATAATGAATCCAATTGTTTGTTGCCACCACCGTTATTGGTGTTATTCGGCGGCAACGATGCTTCTGCCGAAGCCGAACGCGGTGCTTCATTGCCTGAACGGCGCGGCGCGGCCTCACGATCGGTCGCAGTTGCCGGACGGGTATGGCGCGGCGCGGCATTACTGCGCGGTACGCTACCTCGGTTATCCAACGATAAATCGGTGCTGGTCACCTGACGCTCTTTCATGTAGTACTCACCACCTTTGGTGACTGTACCTTCCGGCGCTTTCATACCGACAACTTTAGCGCCTTTCAATGCAAATCGCATATATTCAACCCATACCGGCACTGCAATCGTACCGCCATAACCGGCCCTACCCATGCTTTTCGGTTTATCAAAACCGATGTACACCGCAGTAACCACGCTTGGATTAAAGCCGATAAACCATGCGTCTTTGTTGTCGTTGGTGGTACCGGTTTTACCGGCAATATCCGAACGACCCAAGGCATTTGCACTGCGCGCCGTACCGGAACGCACCACATCCTGCATGATTTTATACATGATGTACGCATTTCGCGGATCAATCGCCTGCGGCGCATTTTCTCCGGCCACTAAAGGCTGCATCTGCGCACGCAAACGCCCTTGACTGTCGTAAATCTTGTCAATCACATGCGCCGATACCCGGTAGCCTCCATTGGCAAATACAGCATAACCTTCCGCCATGCGCAGCGGTGTGGTTTCACCGGTACCCAGTGCCATCGACAAAGTTGGTGGAATTTCAGACGGCTTAAAGCCAAAACGCTGAATATACTGTTGCGCATAGCCCACGCCAATCGACATCAAAATACGGATAGACACCATATTCTTTGAAGCAGTCAGTGCTTGGCGCAAAGTGATGTAGCCCGAGTAACGGCCATCCGAATTTTTAGGTGTCCATACCGTGCCGTTAGGGCCTTTACCCGGCAAGGAAATCGGCGCATCGTTAATTTGAGTTGATGCAGTCATGCCTTTTGCCAGCGCAGCCGAATACACGAACGGTTTAAACGTTGAACCCGGTTGACGCATGGCTTGAGTCGCACGGTTAAACGTTTTGCTGTGGTAGTCATATCCGCCCACCAAAGCGCGTACCGCACCGGTTTTCGCGTCCAACGATACCAGCGCACCTTGTAATAACGGCTCTTGAACCACACGCCAACTATCGCCGCTGCCTTTCACGCGAATAATCGAACCGCGACGGATACGGTCGTTACCCATTTTTTTATTTTCTACCGCTCGTGCGGCAAAGCCCAATGCGCCGCTATTCAGTGTCACTTTACGGCCAGTCGGCAATTGAATCTGAATACTTTTCTTAGTCGTATCCAACACGACTGCCGGCACCATACCGTCTACGGTATAAAGTGTTGAAAGATGTTGGCTGACCGCGTCTTCCACATCATCGACTTTGGATAAGTCGATAAAATTTTCCGCACCCCGATAGCTGCTGCCACGGTCAAAGTTGCGCAAAGTACGGCGCAACGCCGCGGTTGCTGCTTTTTGATGATCGGCGCTGACGGTGGTATATACCTTAAAGCCTTGCGTGTACGCATCTTCACCATATTTTTCATACAACTCTTGACGCACCATTTCGGCCACATACAACGCACTTTGATCAATCTTCTGCACAAAACGCTCATAATGCAGCTCTTCTTTCAATGCTTTATCGCGTTGTTGCGTAGTAATCATGCCCTCTTCAAGCATGTTATTCAAAATATATGCCTGACGAATTTTGGCACGCTCCGGATTGACAATCGGATTGTATGCAGAAGGTGCTTTAGGCAAACCGGCCAATATGGTCGCCTCGGCTAAAGACAAATCTTTCACACCTTTGTTGAAATAGATTTGTGCTGCAGAAGTAAAACCATAGGAACGTTGCCCCAAATAGATTTGGTTGAAATAAAGCTCCAAAATCTGATCTTTACTCAGCGATTGTTCGATTTTATAAGCCAGCAATGCCTCATTAAATTTACGGGTAAAAGTGCGTTCGCTACTTAAATAAAAATTTTTGGCAACTTGCTGTGTGATGGTACTGGCGCCGGATTGGACACCGCCTGCCACCAAGTTACCGACAACAGCACGCGCGACGCCGATTACATCCACCCCCCAATGCTCATAAAAGCGCTTGTCTTCCGCCGCAACCACGGCATCTTTGAGAATTTTAGGGAAATCTTCAATTTTTGTAAATTCACGGCGTTCTTCGCCATATAAACCGATCACTTCGCCGTCTGAAGAATAGACCGTAAGCGGCATTTTCGGTTGGTAGTGTTGTAAAGTATCCAGCGAAGGGAGTTTCGGATAAGTGACTAAAATTGCTATTGCAATCAATCCAATACCAAAAAGCACCAATCCAAGAAGCAACCCAATGCAAGTAGTTATAATCTTTTTAATCATGACCAATTAATATTTTGCCATCAGAGGCATTAAATAAAGTAAAATAGCTAACGGTTTCTATAAAACACAGTTACCGGTGTGCAAAGAAAAGAATCCCTCACGGATATCGAAACTGTTACTCACTTCGTAATGATACAGGGAAGTCATATTATGCGCTTATCAAAAAGCACTAAAAATACAACTACAAAAACCAATAAAACACCAAGCGGGTTGGGCAACCGTGTTACTATCGGCATAGACATCAGCCAATATGCCATCAAGATGGTCCAGCTGTCAGGACGTAGTTTAAACCAAATTCAGTTGGAAAAATACGTTATCACCAAACTGCCTAAGAATATTGTTAAAGGTAACAAAATTCAAGACTACGAACAACTTGTTACTTATTTGCAACATAGTTATACCCAGCTGCGTACCTCTTGCAAAAATTTCATCGCCGCCGTTCCGCAAAGCACGGCAACCGTAGAACAAATTATCTACAATCCGAAGCACACCGATTTAGATTTGGAAGATTTTGCCGAATCCGAAGTGGCAAAAATCGGGCCGGTTGAAGAGATGAACTACGATTATCAAGTGACCGGTGCTTCTGTTTCCCCTGCTGGCCAACACATGCTGGTGGTGGCCTCACGCAAAGACGACATCGAACCACGCATTGAGATGTTTGAAAATGCAGGCATGGATTTGTCTGCCATGGATTTGGATTTATTGGCTCAGCGCAATGCTTATGCCTACTGGATCAATCACCATGCACCTGAATTGACCAATGAAAAAATCGCCGTATTCGGCATCTATGCCACCCAAATGTATGCGTTGATTATGCAAAACGGCCAGATTCTCTACAAACAAGAAACATCGGTCAGCGCAGAACAATTAAACCAATTAATCCAACGCACTTATCAAGTTACCGAAGAAAAAGCGGCGCAAATGATGGTAGCGGCAACCCAGCCGTCAGATTACCAAACCCAAATCGCCGACCGTTTCAACGTACAGGTTGCGCAAGAAGTACAACGTGTCTTGCAGTTTTACTACACCACGCAAAACACGGAAACCTTCTCAAACGTCAAACACATTTTGCTCACAGGCGGCCCCTCTCAGCAAAGCGGCTTGGCCGAAAGTATTTTCTCGCAAACCAATACGCCGACCCAATGTGTTCATCCAGTGGCCTACACTGAGCGAAGCAGCAAAGTAGATTTACCACAATTACAAATAGATGCGCCATCGTTAACCATGGCTTTCGGATTAGCTTTAAGGGGATTGTAATATGATTGAACTTATTAAAATCAACCTTCTTCCTTATCGGGAAGAGATTAGACAACGTAAAAAGCAACAGTTCAAAATATTAATGCTGACTGCCTTGCTGATTGGCTTGGGCTTATCAGCATTGGCCTATCTGAGCATTAATGGCGCCATCGACAGCCAGCAAGGCCGCAATGCATTCCTTGAGTCGGAAATCAAAAAACTGGATGACGATTTGGGTGAAATCAAAAAGCTGCAAGCAGAAAAAGAAAATTTCTTAGCCAAGAAAATCAAAGTTGAGGAATTACAGGAAAAACGTTCTCAAGCGGCATACATTATTGATACGCTGAATGTTTTGACACCTGACAATACCTATCTGACTGCTTTGGAAGCTGAGAATCCGACCACCTACAAAGTGACCGGACGTGCTATCAGCGACAACAAAATCGCCGTATTTATGCGCGCATTGCCAAGCACAGGCGTATTCTCTCAACCAGAATTGTTGAGCATCAAAAAAGTAGAAAACTATCAAGAATTTACTCTGCGTGTCTTACTGACTCAAAACACCGCTCCTGTGGCTAACCTTACCGCTTCAGAAGCTGCGCTTCAGACGACACCTGAACAGGAGGTAAAATAAATGACAGCAAAGAAATTAAAAGACATTGATGTTCAAAACCTTTACTTGCTCAGTACACCTGCCAAACTGGTTTTGGCAGCATTGGCGGTTTTAGCAATTTTGGTGATTAGCTACTTTGCCTTATTCAAAAGCCAATTGGAAACATTAGCACAACACGAAGAAACCGAAGTTAAGCTCAAGGAAACTTACACCAAAAAAAGTATTGAGGCTGCCAGCCTGAACAATCTGCAAGCTGAATTAACATCGATTCGCTCTGCATTCAATGTATTGCTCAAACAATTGCCGACTGATGCCGAGATTCCAACACTGATTCAAGAATTGCATCAGGCCGGTTCGACCAACGGTTTACGCTTAGACAGCGTGCTGCCTCAACCGTCGGTACCTGACGGCCCCATTGAAAAGCTGCCTTATGAAATCGCCATTACCGGTAAATACAACCAAATTAGTCAGTTTACCCGTGATGTCGGCGAGCTTTCACGCATTATTACTTTGGAATCCTTGAAAATTACACAATCAACGGAAGACAAAAACAGTAAAGACGGCAAAGGCGACTTACTCACATTGAGCGCAACAGCCACCACCTATAAAGCGCGTCCTGCCGAAGAAGTTGCCGCCGAACAACAAGCAGCCGAAGAAGCCAAGCAAAACGGCGACTCCGGCAAGCCACAAGAATAGAAAAGTAATATAGGGAAATCATGAAAAATACTATCTTACTCCTAGGCGTTTTCAGCCTTGCGGCATGCACCCCGACTTATGACGATTTAAGTCAATGGATGACGCAAACCCGCGCAGATGCCAAGAAACACATTATTCCTTTTGAAGAACCGACTGTGACACCGCCTAAAGCGTATATTCCGCCAAGCTATTCCGGCCCGAACGCATTTGACTCCCGCCGTCTGCAAAACTTAACCGCTAAAACCGGCAGCAATGCTCCTGACCTGCGCCGCACCAAGGAGACTTTAGAAGCATTCAGCTTAGAAAATCTTCGTTATGTCGGCAGCTTGCGCAACGGCAACCGCATTTCCGGCTTCATCCAAGCCGAAAATCATGTCTACACCGTCGTACCGGGTAATTACATTGGACAAAATTACGGTAAAATCCAACGGATTACCGAAGATAAAATCATCATTACCGAAATGGTTGAAGACAGTTACGGCAACTGGATTTACCGCACAGCCGAATTGCCTTTAAGCAGCCAATCGGACAGCAGCAACCTGCCGCAAACCGTTACACCTACAGCACAACAATCTGCACCTGTCGGCGAAAATGCTGCGCTTGTTACAAATTAATTAAGGGGGTCTCACTTTATGAAAATCAACCGTATGACAAAACTCTTTGCTGCTCTGAGTATGGCAATGGCTGTTCAGGCGGCCTTCGCCGGCAATATCACCGATATCAACGTATCGACTTTGCCTGACAATCAAAAAATCATCAAAATCCGTTTTGATAGCGATATTACCAGCCCTACCGGTTTTGTAACGTCGACACCGTCACGCATTGCCTTGGACTTTGCCAACACCAATATTCAATTATCCCAACCGGTATTAGAATATTCAGACCCTTTATTGAACCAAATTACCGCGGCTCAAAACAACGATCGCGCCCGCATTTTGTTGGGCTTGAACAAAACAGGCCAATACAACACCGAAATCCGTGGTAACGAAGTATGGGTTTATGTCAGCGAAGCCGCTGATCAAAATATGGCTGCGCCGGCAAGCACCTATTCCGCTCCGACATCTGCCCCTACTCCTGCCGTAGCCCGTGCTACTCAAACCAGCCAAGTAGCCACCAGTGCCAATGTTGATTTCCGCAAAGGTTTGCGTAATTCAGGTGTTGTAGAATTATCAGCCCCCACCTTCTCAGGCAGCCCTGACGTGAAACAAGAGCGCGACCGTGTGGTGATTACCTTAAAAAATCACCCTCTACCAACCCAAGCACAACGTAATTTAGATGTGGGAGACTTCAATACACCGGTGCAAAACGTGACTTTAAAACGTATTGGCAATGCAACACAATTGATTATCCGCACCAAAGGCAACTGGGACATTGACACCAAATCTGCTGCCGGTCGCCATACCTTTGAAATCGTACCCAAAGCTGCTACAACCGAAAGCCGCGGCTTGCCCAACAATGCCAACAAATCTTTCAACGGCCGCAAAATTTCTTTGGATTTCCAAGATATAGAAGTCCGTACCATTTTGCAGATTTTGTCTAAAGAATCAGGCATGAATATCGTGGCCAGCGACACGGTTAACGGCAAAATGACTTTATCTTTAAAAGACGTACCTTGGGATCAGGCGTTAGATTTGGTAATGCAGGCGCGTAACTTAGGCATGCGCCGCCAAGGCAATATCATCAATATCGCTCCGCGCGATGAATTATTGGCTAAAGATAAAGCTTTCTTACAAGCAGAAAAAGAGATTGCCGAATTAGGTCCATTATTGTCTCAAACCTTCCAACTGAAATACAAAAACGTTGAAGAATTCCGCAAAATCCTTCGTATTGAAGAAAACGGCGGTAGCGGTAACAGCAATACCCGCAATACCTTGTTAAGCAACCGCGGCAGCGCCTTGATTGACCCTGCCACCAATACTTTGATTATTACCGATAATCACAGCGTGATTGAGAAATTCCGCAAGCTGATTAACGAGCTGGACGTTCCGACACGCCAAGTCATGGTTGAAGCACGAATCGTAGAAGCAGACGAAGGCTTCTCACGCGATTTGGGTGTAAAATTCGGCTATACAGGCATTAAAGGCCGCAATACTTGGGGTTCAAGCTGGTCAAATGCTGTAAAGAATACCGGTACTGCTTACAATAACAATATAGCTGCAGCCAACGCTATTTTAAGCGGTTCTACCACCATCCCTGCTTTGGCCGCTTTGGAAATGAGCCCAAACATTAGCCTGCCAACCACCAATGCAGCAACCACATCAATTGCCTTGGTCCGCTCGCTTGCCTCCGGCGCATTGGGCTTGGAATTAGCCGCAGCCGAAGGCCAAAATAAGAGCAAAACTATTTCCAATCCGCGCGTGCTGACACAAGACCGCAAAGAAGCGACCATCGAATCGGGTACAGAAATTCCTTACCAAGAAGCGACTTCGAGCGGTGCTACCTCGGTATCGTTTAAAAAAGCGGTATTAGGCTTGACGGTAACGCCGAATATCACGCCTGACGGCCAAATCATTATGACGGTGAAAATCAATAAAGATACACCGCAAAACTGTACCGTAGATTCATTGAGCACCATGTGTATCAGCACCAAGAGCCTGAACACGCAAGCCATGGTGGAAGATGGCGGCACCTTGATTGTGGGCGGTATTTACGAGGAAGAAAATTCCAATACTGTCAACAAAGTACCTTTATTGGGCGATATTCCTGTAGTAGGTAACTTGTTCAAATCACGCAGCCGCAATGAAGCGCGCCGTGAATTGCTGGTTTTCATCACGCCGCGCATTATGGATAGCGTAGGCAACAACTTGCGCTACTAATCCTGCTAAACGGGCATACATATTCTCGAATGTATGCCCGTTTTAATATTTCCTTGCGTAAAAAATGAGAAATATTCAGAATAAAACATTTTCCTGCCAATTTCGTATAGAATGGCTACTATGGAAAAAATCAACGGCAACTTAATTTTTATCGGACTGATGGGCGCAGGCAAAACCACTTTGGGCAAACATATCGCCCAAATGCTCGACCGTCCCTTTTACGACAGCGACCATGAAATCTGCTTAGCGTCCGGCGTATCTATCCCGACTATTTTTGAAATGGAAGGCGAACAGGGTTTTCGCGACCGCGAAAGCAATATGCTTAAAAAATTGTGCGCGCTGGAGAACATTGTATTATCTACCGGCGGTGGTGCTCCCTTACGTGAAGAAAACCGCAAATGCTTAAGAGAACACGGCACCGTTGTTTATCTGCATACCCGCCCGGAAATCCTGTTGGAACGTACCCGCTACGACACCAACCGACCATTGTTGCAAGTCGAAGACCCGCTTGGCAAACTGCAAGAGCTATACGGCATCCGCGACAGTATCTACCGCGAAACCGCGCATCTGGTAATTGAATCAGAACATTATCAAAAAACTGTCAACCGCCTGCTCAATGCCCTGCAAGCCGGTTAACACAGATGGCAATATTACGGCAAAGGCCGTCTGAAAACAGAATTTTTTCATGCTTTCAGACGGCCTTTCTCGTCAACTGACACACGTAGGAATAATCATGCACACCCTAAGCGTTCAAACCCCTTCGCATCAATATCCGATTTTTATCGGCCAAAATTTACTGGCTCAAGCCGATAAATTGTTGCAACCTTATTTAACGAAAAAAGCCGCCATCATCACCAATGAAACCATTGCCCCACTATATTTAAAAAGTGTTCAGACGGCCTTAGACAAACTTGGCATCGTCCATTTCAGCATTATTCTTCCCGATGGAGAAGAACATAAAAATTGGCAAACCCTAAACCTGATTTTCGATGATTTGATGCAAAACCACGCCGAACGCAAAACCACCTTAATCGCATTGGGTGGCGGTGTGATTGGTGACATGGTTGGTTTTGCCGCGGCGACTTACCAACGCGGCGCACCGTTTATTCAAGTGCCGACCACCTTGTTAAGCCAAGTGGATTCTTCCGTTGGCGGCAAAACGGCCATCAATCACCCATTGGGCAAAAACATGATTGGGGCATTTTACCAGCCACAAGCTGTACTTGCTGATTTAAGCACGCTGCAAACTTTACCACAGCGCGAATTGTCCGCCGGCATGGCTGAAGTAGTGAAATACGGTGCGCTGGGTGATGCCGATTTCTTTGTTTGGTTGGAACAAAATATGCCTGATTTAATGGGGCATCATCCCGAAAAATTCGCACAAGCGGTTTACCATTGCTGCAAAATGAAAGCCGACATCGTATCACAAGACGAAACCGAACAAGGCATCCGTGCATGGTTAAATCTAGGCCACACCTTCGGCCATGCCATCGAAGCCGAAATGGGTTACGGCGTTTGGTTACACGGTGAAGCCGTGGCTGCCGGCACAGTATTGGCCGCCCGCTTATCAGAGCAATTGGGCAAAACCGCCACCGCCGATACCCAACGCATCGCCGCTTTACTGGAAGCCGCCAAACTACCTGCCGCTCCACCGAAGTTTGCGTTTGAAAAATGGATTGAACACATGAGCCACGACAAGAAGGTCAGCAGCGGCGTGATGCGTTTCATCGGTTTAAACCGCCTAGGCGAAGCCAACATCACCGAAATTACCGATATGGCTATTCTTGAGCGTACATTGCAGCCTTATTTGTAAGCGATATCGAATCATGAGAAAGGCCGTCTGAAAGATTAGGCAAGCATTATTTTGCCAATCTTTCAGACGGCCTTAAGCTGAGACCTTTGCAAAATCTCCGGATTGATTTAAGTACCGTTCAAAAGTTATAGCAGTACGGAAAGCGCAGGCATATCATCTAGATAGACAGGTTTTCGAGCGGTGCATAACGAAGAATGTGCCAAAGATGGAAATTTTGCAAAGGTCTCAAGCTATAGTGGATTCACTATATATTCCGATTCACGCTAACCATAGCACCACAAAGCTATTGAAATCCCTTGTCTGATATACCATAATCCAATGTCTCGCTTCCACATTCATAAAGGCTTTGTCCATGTGCCAACTGCTCGGCATGAACTGCAATACCCCTACCGACATCACGTTTTCGTTTGAAGGTTTCAGACGGCGTGGCGGCATCACCGACCACCATGCAGACGGCTTCGGTATCGGCTTTTTCGAAGGCAAAGGCATCCGCCTGTTTCATGATGACAAACCAAGCGCCAATTCGCCGGTTGCAGATTTGGTGCGCGATTATCCCATCAAATCGGAAAACGTCATTGCGCATATCCGCAAAGCCTCCCAAGGCCAAACTTCTCTCGCAAACACGCACCCATTTGTGCGCGAAATGTGGGGGGAATATTGGCTGTTTGCCCACAACGGCCATCTGATTGATTTTACTCCCGAACAAGGCGATTTCTACCGTGCCGTCGGCTGCACCGATTCGGAACGTGCATTTTGCTATATCCTCAACCGCTTGCGCCAGAAATTTAGCGAAAAACCTGATGAAGTAACCTTATTTGCCGCCATCAGCGAGTTAACCCGCCAGATTCGTACCTACGGGTTGTTTAATTTTGTGATGTCCAACGGCGATTGCCTGTTTGCCCATGCCAGCACTTTGCTGCATTACATCGTACGCAAAGCGCCGTTTGGCAAAGCCCGTTTGCTAGATGATGACGTGATGATCGATTTTGCCGAAGTGACCACACCCAACGACAAAGTCGCGGTAATCGCCACCCTGCCATTGACCCGCGACGAAACTTGGCACCAATTGGCGGTGAATGAACTGGTGATGTTCCGGCAAGGCGATATTGTCCGCTCCGACAAACCGCATACTGCCATTTACATGAGCGTGGAAGAAGGTTTGGCGTTGGCGCGTGCAGTCGGCGTGTCTTGCTAAAAAATAGTTTCATTTACAAGGCCGTCTGAAAACTGAACTGCACCCCAAAAGTTGGACACCCCTCCAACTTTAAAAGGTGCAGTTTTCTTATGTCCAAATATAACCTACACTTCAAATACCAAGCCGCACTCCATTATCACCAAATGCACAGACGGGAAGCTGTACTTATCGCCGATATTGGATGTGTTTAATCGGGAGATTGTGGCCTATTCTTTAAGCCGCAGAGCAAACAGTAAAATGGTGGCGCAAATGTTGGATAAAGCATTTGGCCGTCTGAAAGGCCAAACGCCGCTGCTGCATTCCGACCAGGGTGTGCTTTACCGCACCGGGGCTTATCGGGCGAAACTGGCTGGGAAAGGAATGGTGCAAAGCATGTCGCGCAAAGGAAATTGGCGGGACAATGCGCCGATGGAGCGTTTCTTCGGTACATTAAAAGAAGAGAGCTTCTATCAGGAAGGTGCGTTGTCGGTGGCAGAGCTGACAGAGGTAATAGATGATTACATACGTTACTACAATCATGAGCGGATTAGTTTAAACTTAAAAAAGCTGAGTCCTGTCGGCTACAGAACCCAGCTTGAAAAGGCTGTTTGAGAAAGATTCTTAACTTGTCCAAGTATTGGGGGCAGTTCAGTGTTTTCAGACGGCCTGTTTCGCTCTTTTAATCGTCCAACAAACCGTGCTGCAATAATTTTTTGCGCAAGGTATTGCGGTTCAAACCCAGCATGGCGGCGGCTTTCGATTGATTGCCGTTGCATTCGTCCATCACGCATTGCAGCATGGGTTTTTCGACTTGATGCAGCACCATATCGTACACGCCCACCGGCGTTTCACCGGCTAAGTCTTTGAAGTATTGTTTTAAATTTTGCGCCACACATTGCGCGATATCGACTGTTTGCGTTTTCATCGTTTGCTCTTTTCGTTTACATTCTGTTCGGACGGCCTCACACTAGCTGCCGCTCATCACTTTTATCCCCAATAATGCCAATACACCTCCGCACACGCGGTCTATCCAATGGCCGAAACGCCGGAAACGGCGGTTAACTGCCGGCGCCGACAGCATCAACGCCACCAAGCCGAACCAAATAAACAGCATCAACGTCATCCATGCGCCGTAAGCCGCCATCTGCCACATCGGCATAGTCGGCGACAACACCACGGTAAACAGCGACAACATATACACCACCGCTTTCGGATTCAGCACATTACACAACACGCCGCGCCAAATGATTTGCCATGCCGGTTCGGCCGTCACTTCGGCACGGATTTCGGTCACTTCGTCCGCTGCTTTTGCCGTCAGCCCTTTATAGCCGATATAAATCAGGTACAGGCCGCCGACAATTTTAATCACGGTGAGCAAGGTAGCCGATTGCGCCGCTACGGTTACCAAACCCAGCACCGAATAAATGATGTGCACGCCAAAGCCCAGCGCAATGCCCACCGCCGTCAGCAAACCTGCCGCACGGCCACGGCTTAAGGATTGCTGCGACACCAACACAAAGTCGGGGCCGGGTGACATGCAGGCCAAAATATGCACGCCGGTAATGAGCCAAAAACCTTGCCAAAAATCCATGATTTTCCTTAATGTTTCAGACGGCATTAAAATTAAATTGTCGTTTGGCGAGCCTCCTCTCCCGCCGGACGGGAGAGGGTCAGGGTTATTGGGGAATGGTATTTAAGTTGCTGTTTGGCCGTCTGAAAATTTTATTTGAACAGAATCTTTCAGATGGCCTCCACAGATCTACCGCTTAGCGGGCCTTGTATTCCCCCAACCATCGCCGAACCTAGCGTATCCGTCCCCTCTTCCGCCCGACGGGAGAAGGTTAAGGAGAAGATGGCGCCCTGCTTATCAGTTAATTTGAATTAATCAACGATAAGCACACGCCCATGTATCAGTCTTTTCAGATAGTTTGTCCAAATAAGCCGCCAGCGCATCATACTGCGCCGCTGCGGAATCCAGGCGGTTGATTTCGCGGCGGGTTTCGATGCCTTCGGGCATGGAGTCAAGATACCAGCCAATGTGTTTGCGTGCGATTCTTAAGCCGCTTTGCTCTCCGTAAAATTCATGCATGGCGCGGATGTGGGCAAGCACAGTATCGCTGCATTGCTTCAGCGGTAAGGCTTCGGGCAGCGTGCCGTGTCCGGCGAAATGTTTCAAATCGCGAAACAGCCACGGCCGGCCTTGTGCGCCCCGTCCAATCATCACACCGTCGGCACCGGTTTGCTGCAATACTTCGGCGGCTTTTTGCGGCGAGGTGATGTCGCCGTTAACCCACAACGGCATCTTCAAGCGGCTTTTTGCTTCGGCAATCAATTCGTAACGCGCTTCACCCTGATACATCTGCGTGCGCGTACGGCCGTGCACCGCCAGCGCGGCAATGCCGGCATCTTCGGCGGTTTGGGCGATGGTAAGCAGGTTTTGATGGTCGTCGTGCCAGCCCAAACGCGTTTTCAGGGTGACAGGCACATTCACCGCCTGCACCACCGCGTGCAGAATTTCGGCCACCAGTTTTTCGTTTTGCAGCAAAGCGCTGCCCGCCAACACATTGCACACTTTCTTGGCCGGGCAACCCATATTGATATCAATCACTTGCGCACCAAGCTCGACATTATAACGCGCGGCTTCGGCCATTACCTGCGGCACATTGCCGAGAATCTGTACCGCCACCGTGCCGTTTTCATCGGAAAAATCGCTGCGGCGCAAGGTTTTTTTGGTGCGGCGCAATTCGGGATCGCTGGTGACCATTTCACACACCGCCCAACCCGCGCCAAACTCTCGGCACAAGCGGCGGAAAGGTTTGTCGGTAATGCCTGCCATGGGTGCGAGTGCGATGGGTGTATCAATGGAGTATGCGCCGATTTGCATGGTTGCCGCCGTGTTTGAAAGGGCTGTGATTGTACAATTTTTAAGCAGCTTTTCCAATTGCTTTTACACAACAAAGGCCGTCTGAACACTGATGAAAGACTTCAGACAGCCTCCATTCCTGCCTACGCTTCTTTCGATGGCGACACCGCAGCCAGCAACGGTACCAACATGTCGATAATCAGATTTTCAAACAACGGCGTATCCGGCGGCGATTCTTCATCATGCCCGAACACCAAGGCCACTTCGGTGTAGCTGCCCTGCCCCGTGCTCATTTTACTGCCGAAATACGCAGCCGCGGCGGCGGATTGTGCGGCTTGCCATTCCTGTTTTTTCAGATAGGCTTCGGCAGCGGCCAAGCTGGTTTTCGCAAAAAACGGCAACGGGCGGTGTTGGCCGATATTGTAGTATCCAAGCCATGTTTGCAGGATGTCGCGGGCGGTTTGGCGGTCGATTTCGGGGTAGACCACGGTTTCGTCATTCGACACAAAATAGGTCAGGCTGCTTTCACTTTCAGACGGCCTCACGGCATTGAACAAAATATGTTCCAGCAGCAAGGCAATGCGTTCGGGGGCGTTGAGCTTTTTGTTGCGGAACACAATTTGGCCGCACTGATACACATGATTCAGGCTGCCGATTAAGGTTTGCCGGTCGAACGCCGACTCGTAAGCCACCGGCGGCACTTTCGGGCTTTCGAGTAAATCTTGGTCAAGCTGCTTGGCGGCTGCTTGGAAACGCTGCTGCCACAAATTGCCCAATTCACCGGCAGGCAACAGGCTTTCGGCATTGAGCTTGGTTTCGACGGCGGCAAAATCCTGCCGCCGGCGCCGCGCTTCCAAATACGCATCGGCGATTTTTTCACCCTGTTCCGGCTCGAACGGCTCGGCCGATTGCCATACTTCGTCGCGATACGGTTCACGCCAGCCCAAGGCATTGCGCAGCCATGCTTTGACGGGATTTTTCCAAAAACCGATGAATTCGTTTTGCGTAACGATGGCCGGTGGTTCGGCTTCTTCACCCAAAGGTTGGTTGAAAAACGGTGTCATTTTTTCAGACGGCCTGTGTGCCGCTTCATTCAGAGCTTGGGCGTAATCACGGCGCGTACTGATGAGCTTGGCAGAATCTTGCGGCCGGAAATAGCGCGTGGAAAAGGCCTGCAGCGGATGGTGGCACACCCAGCCGGCCAGCAGATCTTTGCTGCGTTTTCCGGTCATTTCGGCGACAGTGTCGGTGAATTCGCTCAACAAGGCCGACGGCGCCAGCTCGGCATCGTTGACAATGCTGCGGCCGACATACGACAAATACAGAATCTCGCGCGCGCTGATGATGGCTTCGAGAAACAGATAGCGGTCGTCATCGCGGCGGGCGCGGTCGCCTTTTTTCGGGTGTTTGGCAATCAGGTCAAACACGGCCGGCTTGGTGTTGCGCGGGAAATCACCGTCGTTCAGACCCAACAAACACAACACCTTAAACGGCAGGCTGCGCATCGGCACCATGCTGCAGAAGGTAATGCCGCCGCGCAAAAATCCTGCTTGGCTTTCGCTGCTCAAAAAGCGGCTGATGTGTCGGATAACGGTGTGCTGCGGCAACAGGCCGTCTGAAAATCCTGACAATTCAACTTCTTCCTGCCATTTCACCAAAGCTTGTTCGAATTGCTGCGCGGCGTATTGGTCGTCGTCGCCCAAGGCAAATAGGCCGTTGCGCAATCGGCGTATGCGTTCAATCCATTCTTCTGCCGTGGCGGCGGTTTGCCATGTTTGCGCGGTGTCGGCCAAGGTCTGCATAAAGGCGCTGAAGCGGCTGAACACGGCCAACCGGTTGACATCGCCGTGCCACGCGCTGACGTTTTGCCACATGCCGTCGCCGCCGGCGGGCAGCATCCAACCCAGCACCAAGCGCGACAAAGCCTGCTGCCATGTAAACAAATTATCCGACGCGCCGCGCATGTGTTCGTCCAAGCCCCAATGCACGTTGAGTTCGGCGATGGTGTCGTGCAGCAGCGGCAAATCGCCTTCGCTGATTTCAAAGCGGTTTTGCACCAAATGGCTGTCGAGCAGCGGCAGCACTTTATCCACTTCAAAGCGGCTTTCCAGTAAGGCCAATACTTGTTCCAGCGCGTAAAAAAGCGGCTGGCGGCGGCTGAGTTTCACATCGGAAATGGAATACGGCAAGGCTTGCGTACCGTCTGCCGCACGGCCGAACACGGCTTCGATAAACGGGCTGTAGGGTTCGATATTCGGGGTCAGCACGGCGATGTCGTGCGGCTGCCAGTCGGGATGTTCGTGCAGAATGTGCAGCAGTTGGTCTTTCAAAATTTGCAGCTCGCGCAAAGGACTGTGTGCCGACACTACGCGGACAGAGCCGTCCGAAAGCAGCGCATCGCCCTGCCCGTCGGCGTTTTCAGACGGCAGCGACAGCGTTTGAATATCGTTTTGCAGACGGTGCAGCAAGGTTGCCTCGCCGCTGTCTTCGGTTTCATACACCGGCGTTTCCATTTCGATTTCTGACAAAAAATCAAAGAAATCTCGCCCCTGTTTGCCCAATGAAGCCAGCAGCGGATGGCCGGTTTGGCTCAAGTCGACATCGTCGCCGCTTTTTAAAATCTGTGCCGCTTCAATCACATTGCCCCAATGCTGTTCGCTCGGATTGAGTGCGAACACAAACACGTCGCAATGCTCGGAAATGGCCTGAAAAAGCTGCAAATACATCGGCGCCATGGTGGAAATGCCGAATACGAAAAGGCGTTCGGGCAGGTTTTGCGGCGACAAATTGGCCAGCAAGGTTTCCCACAAGGCCACGCGGTGCGGCGCGGTTTGCCTGCCGTTGTCAAGAAAACGCCACAATTGCGCCTGCCAGATTTCGTCTTCGCCCAAACCCAACAATTTGCCTGCCTGCCACGCATCAACCCATTGCGGACGGTACACCAAATATTGGTCAAAAATATCCGCCAGTTGCCCGGCCAAATGGTAATCTGCGGATTCTCCACTGCATAAATAGCTTTGCAGCTTGTCGCGCACGGTTTCAAATTCTGAGGCCGTCTGAAACGCTTCGCTGCGGAACAATGCCAACAGCCGCCAGCGCATCACTTCAGGCGAAAACGGGCTGAGCGCGGGCACATCGGGAATCAGCTCGCGCATCAAACGCCATGTCAAACCGGCAGGCAGGCTAAATTTCAGATTGGCCGCCACACCCGTTTCTTTCGCCAAATAGCTGCTCAAATAACGGCGCATGCCTTGGCTTTGCACCACAATTTCTTCCGCCCTCAGCGCGTGTTTTAAGGGGTGAAGCTGCTGAATGCGGCTGAACAAAGCGGCAAGCGATTCGAGTCGGTTGGATTGATAAAGATGAAACATGGCACAATCTCAGGCAGATAAAAGATGTTGATGGATTATAAGGCCGACTGAACAATTAGTGACGTTTTATTTTCAGACGGCCTGATACATAAAATATGAAATATCAATTGTGAGATAAACCTAGTTTGAAAATAAAAATATATATTTCAAATTCAGCAGGATATAGCCATTTCTCCTGATAAATTTGTCTTATATCAGATTCATTCCCACTTTCATGAAAATTGTATTTATTTAGAACAAGACTATCACTATAATAATCTGCTTTTAATACAAAAGGGAAAGTACATGAACCGCACCCATACAGCGCCGGATATGGCACAACAGGCCAACCGCCGTTATCTCACGGTGTGGCGTTGGCATTTTTACGCAGGCTTTTTTGTCGCGCCTTTTTTAATCTTACTGGCCGCCACCGGCTTGGCCATGCTGCTGTTTGCCAACATCAGCGGCCGTGACGGTGAACGGATTCATGTCACCCCGCAAGCCGCGGTACGGCCTTTGTCGGTGCAGGCTGAAGCAGCACGCAGTGCATTGCAGTCGGAAACGGCCTCGGTTGTGCAATACATTGCCCCGCGTGCCGATGATATGGTGGCGATATTTCGTGTCAATGATAACGACAAGGCCATGATGGTGGCGATTGATCCTTACACGGCGCAGGCAGTCAGCGTATTTCCGCGCAATCAGGATTGGTATCATTTGATGGACGAAATCCACAGCGATATTTTGCTCGGTACGTTTGGTGATTATTTATTAGAAACTGCGGCATCCTTAACCATTTTGCTGATTATCACCGGCATTTATTTGTGGTGGCACAAACAAGGCAGTCTGAAAAATATACTGTTGCCGAAAATTACTTCCGGCCGCTCGGCTTGGCGCGATATTCACGGCGCAGCCGGCGCATGGATTTCGCTGATTTTATTGTTGTTCTGCTTATCCGGCATCGCATGGGCAGGCATTTGGGGCGGCAAGGCGGTGCAGGCTTGGAGCCAGTTTCCGGCAGGTAAATGGGGCGTGGCACCCAACCCCGAATCAGATTTTGCCACCTACGGCGAGTTATTAAATGACGGCAAAACTAAAGAAGTACCGTGGGTGTTGGAGCTGACGCCCATGCCGCAATCAGGTACGACTTTAGGCAAAGACGGCGTTAACCCTGACGAACCGATGACACTGGAAACCGTTGACCGCTACGCACGCGAAATCGGTTTTCAAGGCCGCTATCAAGTGAATCTGCCCAAAGGTGAAAAAGGTGTGTGGACACTGTCACAAGATTCGATGAGTTACGATGCCAACAGCCCGTTTATCGACCGCACCGTGCATCTCGACCAATACAGTGGAAAGCAGTTGGCCGATATCCGTTACGATGACTACAACGCGTTCGGCAAATTCATGGCGGTAAGCATCGCGCTGCACATGGGCACGCTGGGCTGGTGGAGCATAGCAGCTAACGTGGCGTTTTGTTTGGCAGTAATTTTGATGTGTGTCAGCGGCTTTGTGATGTGGTGGAAACGCCGCCCAAGCCATGCCATCGGTTTGAATCCGCCATCAAGCAAGGTGGAATTGCCGGTGTGGTGGGCAATGGCCTTACCGCTTCTGCTGGTGGCACTGCTTTTTCCGACTGCCATCATCGCAATTCTACTGATTGCGATATTGGACTTTGCACTGTTGTCACGTATTCCGGCATTGGGTAAATGGTTTAAATAAAGCATCAGTTAAAAGGCCGTCTGAAAACAATAATATGTTTCAGACGGCCTTGATGATTTTATCTGGCTTTAATCAGCAGACAACCTATTACACTTTACTTTGTTTGCCAAAATCATATGGCATTCTTGATAAGCAGCTATGGTTTGAAACCTTTGCAAAACCCCATGGATCATCAATAAAAACCAAAACGGCTGTCATTCCCGATCAGGCGGGAATAACGTCGGTTCTGAATGCGCTAGCTTTTGAAGAAGTTTTGCAAAGGTCTCGGTTTGAATGTTTTCAGTTTGCAGGCCGTCTGAAATCTTTTATAGTGGGTTCATTTTAAAATAGGACAAGGCGGTGAGCCGAAGACGGTATATAGTCAATCCCCCTAATATAAATTACAATCTCCCCCATGACCTATTCAACAGACTTCCGCCAGCTCGCCTTAGCCAAACTCGCCCAAGGCCTCTCCATCCGTCAAGTAGCCAAAGAGCTCGGCATCGGCAGCGATACCGTGT
Source organism: Neisseria yangbaofengii (assembly GCF_014898075.1). Taxonomy (NCBI): domain Bacteria; kingdom Pseudomonadati; phylum Pseudomonadota; class Betaproteobacteria; order Neisseriales; family Neisseriaceae; genus Neisseria; species Neisseria yangbaofengii. The sequence continues at coordinate 449,699 of NZ_CP062976.1, read as the reverse complement.
TCAAATGGAAAAAGAATCCCATTCCCAAAGGCTATCCCAAAGACAGAAAACCCCTCAAAATTACCAAAGAAGCACTGCTTAGAGACGTCGAACAATACCCCGATGCCTATTGCTACGAACGGGCACAACGGCTCAACTGTTCGACCAACGGCATCCACCAGGCATTGAAAAGATACGGAATCAGCCGAAAAAAAGACCAATAAACACCCCAAAGCAGATGTTCGGCTCAGAAAACGCTTTATCAGACTCAGACACCGTTTCCAACTGAAAGAACGTCCGATTGTTTGGCTGGACGAAAGCGGATTCAGAGCTTCCGTCCACCGTCCTTACGGTTATGCCCCAAAAGGCAGACGGTGTATTGATACCCATGACTGGCAGGGACGTAATCAGACTAATGCCATCGGTGCGCTGTATGATAATCAACTGTTTGCGGTCGGTTTGTTTGACTGTTCCATCAACAGCAGGATATTCGACACTTGGATCGAACAGTTACTGATCCCGCAACTGCCGCCCGAGAGTGTGGTGGTGATGGACAATGCGGCGTTTCATAAGGGTAAGGCAGAAGCCTTGCTGAAGGGAAAGGGGCATACCGTCCTATGGATGCCGCCGTACAGCCCCGACTTGAATCCCATCGAAAAGAAATGGGCTTGGTTAAAGGCGAGACGGAGAAAACTTGGGGTGGTGTCTGTGGATGAGTTGTTTAGGAGTGTTATTTAAATTCATGAGATTGACTATAGATAATACGGCTGGGCGAACCAACGCCGTACTATTTTAAAGTGAATCCACTATATTTTATGCATAAGGCTTCAGACGGCCAGACTTTTTATGCCCCTGCGGCCAACATCATCCAAATAAAAAAAGCCCTGCTTTTCAGCAGGGCTTTCTTGACAGGCTATGTGATTAGCCCAGGGTTTCAATGTGGTTTTGCAATACAGATTCCAGTGTCTCGCCAGCAGACAGACCTTGGAAGGTAATGCTGTTTTGGTAAGTTTGGCCATCTTTTGCCACACCGGTAAAGCTCAAGACATGGTTTGCGTCATCCCAAACAGCGTTTGACAACTCCTGCGGGCTAACCAAGTCGGCAAATACCACTTTATCCACGCCGGCTTCGAAGTCGGTAATCACATCGTGACCGCTGTTGCTGTTGGCCAGGAAGACAAACTTGTCTGCATCAGCGCCACCGGTCAAGGTGTCGTTACCGGCACCGCCGAACAAGATGTCGTTATCGGAACCGCCAACTAAGGTGTCGTTACCACCATCGATACGGTCATCCAGCAATTTAACCCAGTTCTCACGAACATAATCGCCGACTTGCTGTTCGGTTGCATCGCTACCGCTGTTTTCCGTCCACTTAATGTATTCGGTCAACGCGCGGGCACCCATACCGTCGTGAGTACCAGCATAGTGCTGAATACCAGTAATGCCGTTCGTCCAGCTCAGGTGGTCAGTGTTGATGCTGTCGCCGATAAGAATGTTATCACCCTCGCCGCCATACAAGGTATCGCTAGACACCGAATTCAACACGCGCTCAACCGTACCGCTTTCCAAAGCCGCATCCAGCTCTTCAGGCGTCGATACCACTTGTGCTTCACCTGCAGAGCCACGGTAATTTACAGGAGGCAGCTGGTAGCTGTTGTAAATAAAGCTATCGTATTGCACCGAATTACCCTCTGCTACGGTATTGTCGAAGAAGCTCAACATTCTTTCTTGAATACCTTGCGAGAAGCCTACCGCATGAACATCTGACACCGCTGACAACTTGGTAAAGCTTTCCAACGCTTTATCAACGTCAAGTTGAGTCAAGTAGCCTCGGTGAGCTACCATACCGGTATTGCCCCAAGTAGTAGGTTGACCGTCAGTCAGGAAGTAAGTTACGTTGTTGTAACCATTGCCTGATACTTGGTTGAACCAAGCCGCTGCTTCACGGAATACATGGTCATAGTTGGTTGCACCGCCGGCTATCAAGCCCTCAATCTTCGCTACCAATTGGTCAACATTAGACTCAGTCAAATTATTGAGGGTAATCACTTGCTTAGCAGTTGTACCGAAAGCAAACAGGGTCACATTCAAATTACCGTCATGATCCGCAAAATCTTGTGCCAACTTCAGCAACGATTTACGGGCAATCTCGATATATGCTTCACCAGTAGAGGTTCTGTAACTCGCCATACTACCCGACGTATCCAAAATCACCGCGATGTTGTAGTCATGACCTGGTTTAATGATTAATTCGTAACCACCGGTATCGCCGATCAATGCATCGTTACCTGTGCCACCCTTAATGGTATTCGAGCCGTTGTTGCCAATCACAGATTTATCGGCATCTTGGCCATTAATGGTGATGGTCAAGGTTGCAGTCGATTTATCACCATCCGCGTCGGTTACGGTGTAAGTGAAAGTCTCTTGCAACGTATCACCGGTATTCAAGGCCTTAACTACCGGGCTATTCGGATTCAAGGTGTAAGTGTATTCACCATTGGCACCCATCGTCAGTAAACCGTATTGGCCTACGTTGTGATCTACTGTCACAGATACAGGCGTATCCGCACCCAGACTGTCGTTATCCATCACATTACCACTCACATAGCTACCTGTTTCGGTGATGCTGTTGACATCATCCACTGCAACCGGAGCAGTATCGGTAATTTGGATATCTAGGCTGTCCATCGCTGTATTACCTGCAGCATCGCGCACCACAACCAAGAAGCTGTCTTTCACAGAATCATCACCTGCACTGTGATCTTCCGCTTTACCATTTTCGGTGTAGCGATAAGACACTTCGCCTTTAACGGCATCATAACCTGTGATGGCCAAAGTACCCAGTTTGGTTGTAATCACAACAGAGTTGCTTTCGCTTGCATTCATCACATCTTTACCGCCGACAGTAATGCTGGCAACAGATTGATCTGTTACTTTAATCACACCAGTTACAACCTCCGCCGAAGCTTCCTTAACAGCATTGTCTTCAGCCACAACATTCGGTGCAGTCGTGTCGATTACGTTACCTTTACCATCGTTGTCATCACGGGCCACTGCTTCGTTACCGGCTTTGTCGGTCACTTTGGCATCTACCGTGTAGTTACCATCCGGCAATCCGTTCGGCACTTCTACTTCATAGGTGCCGTCTGCTTTCACCGTAGTAGTCACCACTTGAGCTTTACAGTTGGCATCGGTAATGGTCAATGTCACCACTTGGCCTTCTTCCACGTCAGTAGTCGTACCGGTAATTAAAGGTGTGTTGTCATTACTCAAATCCGGTGCTTCTACGGTAATCTCGGCCGTCGTGTCGATGGTGCCTTCGTCGCTGGCCTGGCCTTTGTTGCCGGCCGGGTCTTCCACTTCGGCGGTCACTTTAACCGGACCTTCCGGCAATTCGTTCGGTACTTCTACCTCGAAGCTGCCGTCGCCTTTAACGGTGGTGGTCACCACTTGGGTGCCGCCGTTGGCGTCGGTCACGGTTACGGTCACTACCGTGCCTTCCGGCGCGTCTGTGGTGCCGGTAACGGTTGGGGTGGTGTCGTTGCCGGCTTCCGGTACGTCTACGGTAATCACCGGTGCCGTCGTGTCGATGGTGCCTTCGTCGCTGGCCTGGCCTTTGTTGCCGGCCGGGTCTTCCACTTCGGCGGTCACTTTAACCGGACCTTCCGGCAATTCGTTCGGTACTTCTACCTCGAAGCTGCCGTCGCCTTTAACGGTGGTGGTCACCACTTGGGTGCCGCCGTTGGCGTCGGTCACGGTTACGGTCACTACCGTGCCTTCCGGCGCGTCTGTGGTGCCGGTAACGGTTGGGGTGGTGTCGTTGCCGGCTTCCGGTACGTCTACGGTAATCACCGGTGCCGTCGTGTCGATGGTGCCTTCGTCGCTGGCCTGGCCTTTGTTGCCGGCCGGGTCTTCCACTTCGGCGGTCACTTTAACCGGACCTTCCGGCAATTCGTTCGGTACTTCTACCTCGAAGCTGCCGTCGCCTTTAACGGTGGTGGTCACCACTTGGGTGCCGCCGTTGGCGTCGGTCACGGTTACGGTCACCACCGTGCCTTCCGGCGCGTCTGTGGTGCCGGTAACGGTTGGGGTGGTGTCGTTGCCGGCTTCCGGTACGTCTACGGTAATCACCGGTGCCGTCGTGTCGATGGTGCCTTCGTCGCTGGCCTGGCCTTTGTTGCCGGCCGGGTCTTCCACTTCGGCGGTCACTTTAACCGGACCTTCCGGCAATTCGTTCGGTACTTCTACCTCGAAGCTGCCGTCGCCTTTAACGGTGGTGGTCACCACTTGGGTGCCGCCGTTGGCGTCGGTCACGGTTACGGTCACCACCGTGCCTTCCGGCGCGTCTGTGGTGCCGGTAACGGTTGGGGTGGTGTCGTTGCCGGCTTCCGGTACGTCTACGGTAATCACCGGTGCCGTCGTGTCGATGGTGCCTTCGTCGCTGGCCTGGCCTTTGTTGCCGGCCGGGTCTTCCACTTCGGCGGTCACTTTAACCGGACCTTCCGGCAATTCGTTCGGTACTTCCACCTCGAAGCTGCCGTCGCCTTTAACGGTGGTGGTCACCACTTGGGTGCCGCCGTTGGCGTCGGTCACGGTTACGGTCACCACCGTGCCTTCCGGCGCGTCTGTGGTGCCGGTAACGGTTGGGGTGGTGTCGTTGCCGGCTTCCGGTACGTCTACGGTAATCACCGGTGCCGTCGTGTCGATGGTGCCTTCGTCGCTGGCCTGGCCTTTGTTGCCGGCCGGGTCTTCCACTTCGGCGGTCACTTTAACCGGACCTTCCGGCAATTCGTTCGGTACTTCCACCTCGAAGCTGCCGTCGCCTTTAACGGTGGTGGTCACCACTTGGGTGCCGCCGTTGGCGTCGGTCACGGTTACGGTCACCACCGTGCCTTCCGGCGCGTCTGTGGTGCCGGTAACGGTTGGGGTGGTGTCGTTGCCGGCTTCCGGTACGTCTACGGTAATCACCGGTGCCGTCGTGTCGATGGTGCCTTCGTCGCTGGCCTGGCCTTTGTTGCCGGCCGGGTCTTCCACTTCGGCGGTCACTTTAACCGGACCTTCCGGCAATTCGTTCGGTACTTCTACCTCGAAGCTGCCGTCGCCTTTAACGGTGGTGGTCACCACTTGGGTGCCGCCGTTGGCGTCGGTCACGGTTACGGTCACTACCGTGCCTTCCGGCGCGTCTGTGGTGCCGGTAACGGTTGGGGTGGTGTCGTTGCCGGCTTCCGGTACGTCTACGGTAATCACCGGTGCCGTCGTGTCGATGGTGCCTTCGTCGCTGGCCTGGCCTTTGTTGCCGGCCGGGTCTTCCACTTCGGCGGTCACTTTAACCGGACCTTCCGGCAATTCGTTCGGTACTTCCACCTCGAAGCTGCCGTCGCCTTTAACGGTGGTGGTCACCACTTGGGTGCCGCCGTTGGCGTCGGTCACGGTTACGGTCACTACCGTGCCTTCCGGCGCGTCTGTGGTGCCGGTAACGGTTGGGGTGGTGTCGTTGCCGGCTTCCGGTACGTCTACGGTAATCACCGGTGCCGTCGTGTCGATGGTGCCTTCGTCGCTGGCCTGGCCTTTGTTGCCGGCCGGGTCTTCCACTTCGGCGGTCACTTTAACCGGACCTTCCGGCAATTCGTTCGGTACTTCTACCTCGAAGCTGCCGTCGCCTTTAACGGTGGTGGTCACCACTTGGGTGCCGCCGTTGGCGTCGGTCACGGTTACGGTCACCACCGTGCCTTCCGGCGCGTCTGTGGTGCCGGTAACGGTTGGGGTGGTGTCGTTGCCGGCTTCCGGTACGTCTACGGTAATCACCGGTGCCGTCGTGTCGATGGTGCCTTCGTCGCTGGCCTGGCCTTTGTTGCCGGCCGGGTCTTCCACTTCGGCGGTCACTTTAACCGGACCTTCCGGCAATTCGTTCGGTACTTCTACCTCGAAGCTGCCGTCGCCTTTAACGGTGGTGGTCACCACTTGGGTGCCGCCGTTGGCGTCGGTCACGGTTACGGTCACTACCGTGCCTTCCGGCGCGTCTGTGGTGCCGGTAACGGTTGGGGTGGTGTCGTTGCCGGCTTCCGGTACGTCTACGGTAATCACCGGTGCCGTCGTGTCGATGGTGCCTTCGTCGCTGGCCTGGCCTTTGTTGCCGGCCGGGTCTTCCACTTCGGCGGTCACTTTAACCGGACCTTCCGGCAATTCGTTCGGTACTTCTACCTCGAAGCTGCCGTCGCCTTTAACGGTGGTGGTCACCACTTGGGTGCCGCCGTTGGCGTCGGTCACGGTTACGGTCACTACCGTGCCTTCCGGCGCGTCTGTGGTGCCGGTAACGGTTGGGGTGGTGTCGTTGCCGGCTTCCGGTACGTCTACGGTAATCACCGGTGCCGTCGTGTCGATGGTGCCTTCGTCGCTGGCCTGGCCTTTGTTGCCGGCCGGGTCTTCCACTTCGGCGGTCACTTTAACCGGACCTTCCGGCAATTCGTTCGGTACTTCTACCTCGAAGCTGCCGTCGCCTTTAACGGTGGTGGTCACCACTTGGGTGCCGCCGTTGGCGTCGGTCACGGTTACGGTCACTACCGTGCCTTCCGGCGCGTCTGTGGTGCCGGTAACGGTTGGGGTGGTGTCGTTGCCGGCTTCCGGTACGTCTACGGTAATCACCGGTGCCGTCGTGTCGATGGTGCCTTCGTCGCTGGCCTGGCCTTTGTTGCCGGCCGGGTCTTCCACTTCGGCGGTCACTTTAACCGGACCTTCCGGCAATTCGTTCGGTACTTCTACCTCGAAGCTGCCGTCGCCTTTAACGGTGGTGGTCACCACTTGGGTGCCGCCGTTGGCGTCGGTCACGGTTACGGTCACCACCGTGCCTTCCGGCGCGTCTGTGGTGCCGGTAACGGTTGGGGTGGTGTCGTTGCCGGCTTCCGGTACGTCTACGGTAATCACCGGTGCCGTCGTGTCGATGGTGCCTTCGTCGCTGGCCTGGCCTTTGTTGCCGGCCGGGTCTTCCACTTCGGCGGTCACTTTAACCGGACCTTCCGGCAATTCGTTCGGTACTTCTACCTCGAAGCTGCCGTCGCCTTTAACGGTGGTGGTCACCACTTGGGTGCCGCCGTTGGCGTCGGTCACGGTTACGGTCACTACCGTGCCTTCCGGCGCGTCTGTGGTGCCGGTAACGGTTGGGGTGGTGTCGTTGCCGGCTTCCGGTACGTCTACGGTAATCACCGGTGCCGTCGTGTCGATGGTGCCTTCGTCGCTGGCCTGGCCTTTGTTGCCGGCCGGGTCTTCCACTTCGGCGGTCACTTTAACCGGACCTTCCGGCAATTCGTTCGGTACTTCTACCTCGAAGCTGCCGTCGCCTTTAACGGTGGTGGTCACCACTTGGGTGCCGCCGTTGGCGTCGGTCACGGTTACGGTCACTACCGTGCCTTCCGGCGCGTCTGTGGTGCCGGTAACGGTTGGGGTGGTGTCGTTGCCGGCTTCCGGTACGTCTACGGTAATCACCGGTGCCGTCGTGTCGATGGTGCCTTCGTCGCTGGCCTGGCCTTTGTTGCCGGCCGGGTCTTCCACTTCGGCGGTCACTTTAACCGGACCTTCCGGCAATTCGTTCGGTACTTCCACCTCGAAGCTGCCGTCGCCTTTAACGGTGGTGGTCACCACTTGGGTGCCGCCGTTGGCGTCGGTCACGGTTACGGTCACTACCGTGCCTTCCGGCGCGTCTGTGGTGCCGGTAACGGTTGGGGTGGTGTCGTTGCCGGCTTCCGGTACGTCTACGGTAATCACCGGTGCCGTCGTGTCGATGGTGCCTTCGTCGCTGGCCTGGCCTTTGTTGCCGGCCGGGTCTTCCACTTCGGCGGTCACTTTAACCGGACCTTCCGGCAATTCGTTCGGTACTTCTACCTCGAAGCTGCCGTCGCCTTTAACGGTGGTGGTCACCACTTGGGTGCCGCCGTTGGCGTCGGTCACGGTTACGGTCACTACCGTGCCTTCCGGCGCGTCTGTGGTGCCGGTAACGGTTGGGGTGGTGTCGTTGCCGGCTTCCGGTACGTCTACGGTAATCACCGGTGCCGTCGTGTCGATGGTGCCTTCGTCGCTGGCCTGGCCTTTGTTGCCGGCCGGGTCTTCCACTTCGGCGGTCACTTTAACCGGACCTTCCGGCAATTCGTTCGGTACTTCTACCTCGAAGCTGCCGTCGCCTTTAACGGTGGTGGTCACCACTTGGGTGCCGCCGTTGGCGTCGGTCACGGTTACGGTCACCACCGTGCCTTCCGGCGCGTCTGTGGTGCCGGTAACGGTTGGGGTGGTGTCGTTGCCGGCTTCCGGTACGTCTACGGTAATCACCGGTGCCGTCGTGTCGATGGTGCCTTCGTCGCTGGCCTGGCCTTTGTTGCCGGCCGGGTCTTCCACTTCGGCGGTCACTTTAACCGGACCTTCCGGCAATTCGTTCGGTACTTCCACCTCGAAGCTGCCGTCGCCTTTAACGGTGGTGGTCACCACTTGGGTGCCGCCGTTGGCGTCGGTCACGGTTACGGTCACCACCGTGCCTTCCGGCGCGTCTGTGGTGCCGGTAACGGTTGGGGTGGTGTCGTTGCCGGCTTCCGGTACGTCTACGGTAATCACCGGTGCCGTCGTGTCGATGGTGCCTTCGTCGCTGGCCTGGCCTTTGTTGCCGGCCGGGTCTTCCACTTCGGCGGTCACTTTAACCGGACCTTCCGGCAATTCGTTCGGTACTTCTACCTCGAAGCTGCCGTCGCCTTTAACGGTGGTGGTCACCACTTGGGTGCCGCCGTTGGCGTCGGTCACGGTTACGGTCACCACCGTGCCTTCCGGCGCGTCTGTGGTGCCGGTAACGGTTGGGGTGGTGTCGTTGCCGGCTTCCGGTACGTCTACGGTAATCACCGGTGCCGTCGTGTCGATGGTGCCTTCGTCGCTGGCCTGGCCTTTGTTGCCGGCCGGGTCTTCCACTTCGGCGGTCACTTTAACCGGACCTTCCGGCAATTCGTTCGGTACTTCTACCTCGAAGCTGCCGTCGCCTTTAACGGTGGTGGTCACCACTTGGGTGCCGCCGTTGGCGTCGGTCACGGTTACGGTCACCACCGTGCCTTCCGGCGCGTCTGTGGTGCCGGTAACGGTTGGGGTGGTGTCGTTGCCGGCTTCCGGTACGTCTACGGTAATCACCGGTGCCGTCGTGTCGATGGTGCCTTCGTCGCTGGCCTGGCCTTTGTTGCCGGCCGGGTCTTCCACTTCGGCGGTCACTTTAACCGGACCTTCCGGCAATTCGTTCGGTACTTCCACCTCGAAGCTGCCGTCGCCTTTAACGGTGGTGGTCACCACTTGGGTGCCGCCGTTGGCGTCGGTCACGGTTACGGTCACCACCGTGCCTTCCGGCGCGTCTGTGGTGCCGGTAACGGTTGGGGTGGTGTCGTTGCCGGCTTCCGGTACGTCTACGGTAATCACCGGTGCCGTCGTGTCGATGGTGCCTTCGTCGCTGGCCTGGCCTTTGTTGCCGGCCGGGTCTTCCACTTCGGCGGTCACTTTAACCGGACCTTCCGGCAATTCGTTCGGTACTTCCACCTCGAAGCTGCCGTCGCCTTTAACGGTGGTGGTCACCACTTGGGTGCCGCCGTTGGCGTCGGTCACGGTTACGGTCACCACCGTGCCTTCCGGCGCGTCTGTGGTGCCGGTAACGGTTGGGGTGGTGTCGTTGCCGGCTTCCGGTACGTCTACGGTAATCACCGGTGCCGTCGTGTCGATCACCATCGGCATATCATCAACAGCTTTAGCAGAATTACCTACTTTATCTGTAACCTGTGCTTCCACAGTGTATTTGCCATCTAAAAGTGGAGCGCGCAATGGTACGTCTACGCTGTAAGTGCCATCGGCTTTTACCGTAGTAGTCAATGTTTGAACTACATTACCTTCAGAATCTGTCACTGTAACGGTCACAATTTGACCTTCTTCAACATCAGTAGTCGTACCGGTAACTGTTGGCGAATTATCTGTAGTCAAATCCGGTGCATTAACGGTAATCGCGGCAGTTGTATCAATATCGCCTTTGTCTTCGGCAATATTACTTGGGTTACCAACTTTATCGGTTACCTTAGCTGTAACGGTATATTCACCATCTGCCAGTTCATTAGGCACTTCAACACTATATTTACCATCTTTCACTTCAGCAGTAACAGTTTGAACTTGGCCTTTTGAATCAGTAATTGTCAGCGTAACAACTTGGCCATCTTCTGCATCAGTTGTACCCACGATCGTTGGCGTATTGTCGTTAGATGTACCATCCGGTGCATCTACGGTAATCGTGGCAGTCGTGTCGATGGTGCCTTCGTCTGTTGCCGCAGCTGTTTTACCATCAGTATTGGATACCTTTGCTTCAACAGTGTATTTACCATCAGGCAACTCATCAGGCACCTCGATAAAGTATTCACCTTCTTCATTTACCGGCGCAGTCAGGGTATGCGTAACACCTTCGGAATCCGTAATCGTCAAAGTAACGATTTGACCGATGGCATCAGAAGTGCCGGTAATCAAAGGCGTATTGTCGTTTGAGACTTCATCCGGTGCATCTACGGTCAGCAATACAACTGCGTCAATGACGCTTGAGTCACTTGCTTTGGCAACATTGCCTGCTTTATCCGCTACAACAGCTTCAACGCGATACGGGCCATCAGGCAACTCATTCGGTACTTCAACCGAATAAGTACTGTCTTCTTGCACAGTAGTGGTTACGATTTGAGTGTTGCCATTAGAATCAGTAATGGTCAAGGTTACGACTTGACCCGGCTCCACATCATCAACGGTACCGGCAATGGTAGGCTTGGCATTAGAAGGATCATTAGGCGCATCAACGGTAATAAACGCTTTATTGTCTTTATCATCGTCATCATTTTTAGCCAATACCGCAGCTGCCGCACCCAACGGCAACAATGCCAGCAACCACAAAGGATTTGGCGCCCACAGGCTGTTGATGATTTCACCACCCAAAGCTTGGCCTGCCTCAACCTCTTCAGCCAGCATAGTAACGGCATCAGCAGGTTCAGCACTCTCCGGAACGTATGGATACATACCGCCGTTTTCGTGCTGGCCGATCAACAGACTGCTCTTAGAAGCATCGGTTTCGCTTGAGTAGTAGCCTTCGATAATCAGGTCAGGATTGCTGATGTCAGAACCTTCAAAAGCCACTTCCAAGTTATCGCCGACACGTTTGGTCATAATGTTTTCAGGACCAAATTGAGTCGCATCATCGATAAACTGATAGTTCACCTTGGCTTGAGCGGGAATGCGCAACACCTCGCCGGATGCCGTCTGAAATTGAACTGTTTCGACGGTTTCTTTAGCGTTGTTGATTTTTAACGTAATGTTTTTAGACATTTTAAGTACCTTTTATTGTTAATTATTTCTCACCGTGCAGAATGATTTCCACACGACGGTTAGGTTGGTCACATTCCTTACGAGCCTTGGCGTTTGCAGGGAAACGTTTGCGGCAATCGTTAATCAGCAATTCTTGCGCACCGCGGCCTTGGGCAGAAATCAGATTAGTATCCAAGCCACTTTCCCCCAGTGCACGTTTTACAGTCTCCGCGCGACGAACAGACAAGCCTTGGTTATAAGCCGGTTTACCTTCAGGGTCAGTATGGCCGATAACTTCAATGCTGTTTACTTTGGCTTTGTTTTCACGGATATCTGCAGATACGGCAGCGATTTCCTGTTTACCTTTTTCCAACATGTCTTTATAGTCGGCACGGTCAAATTTAAACAGGGCAGAGGCTTCTAAATTGTATTTTTTCAGCACTTGCGCACATTTGGCAGGGCTGACGACACGGGATAATGTATGATTTTGACGTTTTACACCTTTCATTTCCGCTTCAGCTTGTTCAGGTGTTACGCTTTGCAAAACAGGTTGGCCGCTGCCGTTATCGACAACTTTAAAGAAAGAAACCGTAGATTCAGGCAGGTTATAGTAATCGCCTGAATTGGCTTTTTTATAGTATGCTGCGTCTTGGCGGGTAAAATCAGCAAAGAATTTTTGGTTTTGCGCACAAATCAATTCTTGGCGGTAAGCATTAGGCTGCAAAGAACCCGAATATTCACCGTTTACATAAATATTAACGGTAGAACCTTCCAAAGCATTGGCTTGACGGTAGAACACCACAGAAGAGCGGCCTTCCGGCACATCGGTGCTGTAAACGGTTTCCGTTGTATCAACCCACGTTTCTTTTTGTTGATGCGCGCAACCAACCAACATGGCCACCGGCAACATCCCCCATAACAAGCTACGAAACTTCAGCATTTTAATTAAGCTCCTATTTATTTGATTATAATGGTTTAAATTTTTAAAACGGCGCATAAATACATCACTAAGGCCGCAAATGAATTATTATTTATCGGTCATAACAAGCTGCCAATACTCATCCGATACTAACTCTCATGCCATAATGATATACGCTTCAACTGAGTAATATTTTTATTGGATATTAACGGTAAATTAATCAGACGACAGGTATTGAATACCAACTTGGCATTATCATTCCGACACATTATTTAACAATTCAACTGATATTATAAATTATTGTTTTATAATATTTTATTAGAATTCCGAATAATCATTCAGCATAATCATTCTGCTCTTGCCATTGAATTTGCAGCGTTTAAACAACACCATGCCAATTAAATATAAACCTGGCAAATTTTATTCTTTAGAGCATTTAATTTCTCAAAACCTGCAAAACAAACCTGCAAAACTTTGGTTGATTTCCGTTAAAATACCGCCTTTACTTTTACCCGCTTTCTAAGAAAATCATGCGCCTGACCCATATCAAACTCTCCGGCTTCAAATCTTTCACCGACCCGACCACCATTCATGTGCCGGGGCAGTTGGTTGCCGTGATTGGCCCCAACGGCTGCGGTAAATCAAATGTGATTGATGCCGTGCGCTGGGTATTGGGGGAGGCCTCCGCCAAACAATTGCGCGGCGAAAGCATGCAGGACGTAATTTTCAACGGTGCAGCCACCCGCCGCCCTGCGCCGCGCGCTTCGGTGGAATTGGTGTTTGACAACAACGATCACACCCTGCAAGGCGCGTGGGGACAATATACCGAAGTCAGCATCAAACGCCAGCTTACCCGCCAAGGCGATTCCACTTATTACATCAACAACCAAGTCGTTCGCCGCCGCGACATTACCGATTTATTCTTAGGTACCGGCGTAGGCGCGCGCGGTTATGCCGTGATCGAACAAGGCATGATTTCACGCATTATCGAAGCGCGTCCGGAAGAATTGCGTGCCTATATCGAAGAAGCGGCAGGCGTATCCAAATATAAAGAGCGCCGCAAAGAGACCGAAGGCCGTCTGAAAGACACGCGCGAACATTTGCAGCGCTTAAGCGACTTGCAAAGCGAATTGGCACGCCAGGTCGAAAAACTGGAAAAACAGGCAGAAACCGCCGAGCGCTACAAAGCCCTTACCGCCCAACTTGACCGGCAGCAGGATTTGCTCGACTACACCCAATGGCAGCAATCGCTTGCCACAGCCGACAAGGCCACCGCACAACACCAATCGCTGCAAGCGCAACAGAATGAAACCGCCGCGCAAATCCAAACCTTGATGGACGAAGTACACGCACTGCAAGCTGACGAACAAGCACAACAGCAAAGCATGCATGGTTTGAGCAACCGACGCGGCGTGTTGCGCGAGCAGATTGCACGCTTGGAAGAACAAATGCGCCACCAACGCAGCCTGAACCAGCGTATCGAACGCGACCGCCAAGCCGCGCAGGCGCAATTGCAGCGCATCCACCAAGAGCAGCAGCAAATCCGCGCCCTGCTTGAAGACACCGACATTCAAAACGAGGAAAAACAAATCGAACTGGCAGAACTCGCCATGCAAGTAGCCGGACACGAAACCCGGCTGCCCGAATTGGAAGAAACCCAAACTGCACTCAATGCCGCCTACCAAACCCAACAAGACGAAACCGGCCGCATCAAACGCGAATTGGCTTTAAAACAGCAACAGCTTGCCCACGCCAAACAAACCGTGCAGCAGCACGAAGCCCGTAAAGGCCGTCTGAAACATGAAAGCCAAGCCCTGAACCTGCCCGACGGCAGCGAAACCGCCGCCGCACAAGAGCAAGCCGCCTTATTGCAAAGCCAGCAAGAGCATTACGAAGAACAAATCCTTAGCGCCGAAGAACAATTAACCACCCTGCGCGATGGTTTTCAGACGGCCTCAAATCATTTCCAAGCCTTGCAGCAGCAACACATTACCCTGCAAGCCCAGCAGCAGGCTTTGTCGCAATTATTGGCGCAACCCCAGGAAGCCGCCGACTTTTGGCAAGCCACCGCGCACGGCACTGCGCCGCAACTGTGGCAACACATCAGTGCACCGGGCGACTGGCAACATGCCTTGAGTGTGGTACTGGCCGAACGCCTGCATGCACGCGCCGTACCCGATTCCTTCAGTCCGCCTTTGCCCCTGCCGGACAATCAGGCCGCATGGTTGAATGAAAAACTCAGCGGCGGCTTAAAAAAATCACTGCCTACGCAAGCTTTGTTGAACCAAATCCACGCCCGGCCGCCTTTTCAGACGGCCTTGCATCATTGGCTCGACGGCGTATTGTGCGCCCCGAATTTGGAATACGCCCTTGCCCACCAAAACGATTTGATCGGCCGGCAAATCTGGCTCACGCCCGAAGGCCATCAGGTCGATAAAATCAGCGTACTGCTTTATGCCAAGCCCGCACAGGAAAACCTGATTGCACAAAAAGCCCGTTTGGACGAACTCACTGCCGAGCTTGCCCGCACCGCACCGAAACTGGCCGCTGCCGAACAAACCCGTAACCAAGCACAGGCTGCCTTGCAAGCCGCTGAAAACCATCACAAAAACCTGACCCGACAGCAAAAACAGCACACCCTGCAATACCACCAAGCGCAACAGCATGCCGCCGAATTGTTGGCTCGCACCAACCAAGGCCAAATCCGCCGCGAACACATCACGCAGGAATTGGCACAGCTTGAAGAAGAGCAAATCATTCTGAGCCGGTCTTCAGACGGCCTCGAAGACGACATCGCCACCCTGCTCGAAGCCGTTGCCGAATTGGAACACCAGCAGCACAAGCTTTCCGCCGACCGCCAAACCCAGCAAGGCCGTCTGAAACAGGCGCAGCTTGCCTTGCTCGAAGCAAACCGCCGCTACGGTTTGGCCGAAGTGGCCGCACACAAGCTGCAACAGCAAAAACACAATCTGCAACAGCAACTTACGCGTTTAGACGAACAAATCTTGGATTTACAGGAACGCCAGCAGGAATTGGCTCTGGCTTACGAAACCGAAATGCGGAATGACGGGCAGCATATTAAACTCGACGAATTGAGCGAAGCCGTACAAACACTCGACAAAGAATACGCCGTGTTGCAGGAAACCTTGAACCAAACCCAAGCGCAAGGCCGCGAACAATATGCCCGCCAGCAAACCTTGCAGGCCAAATTGCCGCAGCTTCAGGCTGCCACCCAAACCGCGTTGCTGCAACAACAAGAAGCCCTAATCAACGCCAAACGCTTCCGCCAAAACCTGACCGAACGCAACGCCGATTTGGCGCAATTGGAAAACTTGTCCAAAGAAGCGGGCCGTCCGAATGTATTGAACAACCAAATCAGCAGTCTCACGCAACAAATCGAAACCTTAGGCGCGGTCAACCTTGCCGCCTTGCAGGAATTGGAAGAAGCGCGCGAACGCGACGATTATTACCGCAGCCAAAGCGAAGACGTGCAGACCGCGATTGACCTGCTTGAAGAAGCCATCGGCCAAATCGACGACAAAACCAAAGCACGTTTCAAAGAAACCTTCGACGCAGTCAACGAAAAAGTACAGACCTTTTTCCCGACTCTGTTCGGCGGTGGCGAAGCGGTGCTGAAAATGATTGGCGACGATCTGCTTACTGCCGGCGTGTCCATCATGGCCCGCCCGCCCGGTAAGAAAAACAGTACCATCCATCTGCTCTCCGGCGGCGAAAAAGCACTCACCGCCATGAGCTTGGTGTTTGCCCTGTTCAGCCTCAATCCTGCACCGTTCTGCCTGCTCGACGAAGTGGATGCGCCGCTTGATGATGCCAACACTTCGCGCTTCTGCAATTTGGTGAAAGAAATGTCGGCGCAGACCCAGTTCCTCTACATCTCGCACAACCGCCTGACCATGGAAATGGCCGAGCAACTCGTCGGCGTAACCATGCAGGAAAAAGGCGTATCGCGGATTGTGTCGGTGGATATCCAACAAGCGCTGCAAATGGCCGAACCGGCTTGATAAGCGATCGGATGAAAAATGCCGTCTGAAACGGAATTCTGTTTCAGACGGCATTTCACTTTAACTCGAACAACTCACCGCAATCCCCTCCGCCCATTCCGGCGCAGATTGGGCAAAATCGGCAAATTCCGGCCGCTCGTCAAACGGGTTTTCCAGGCAGTGGCGCAGGCGTTCGATTTCGCGATAGTCGCCGCGCTCCGCCAAATCGATGGCTTGTTGCGCCAGATAATTGCGCAACACATACAGCGGATTGGCCTGATTCATGCGCAGCTTACGTTTGGCATGGTCATTTTTTTCAGCACGCAGACGTTGGCGGTAGCGGCCGGCCCAGCGGACAAACAACTGCGGATTATGCTCGCCGAACAAAGCCATTAATTCAGGCGGCAACGCATCATCATGCGCGTTGCTGACTTCGCTCAAATGCCTGAAAAACAGAGTGAAATCGACTTTTTTGTCTTGCAGCGCGGCAAACATACCGGCAATCAGTTCCGCATCGTCTGCCTGTTCGGTCAGCAAACCGAGCTTCGGGCGCATGTGTTTCAGATAGGCCGTCTGAAAGGTTTCCGGCCATTGTTCCAATAAATCGTTAAGCACATTTTCCGGCACCAAAGATTCGAAACAATCGGCCAAAGCAGCCAGATTCCAATGCGCGATATAGGGCTGGGCGTGGTAGGCATAGCGGCCTTCGTGGTCGGAATAGTTGCAGACGTGGCGGCGGTCGTAGCCTTCCATAAAGCCGAACGGGCCGTAATCAATGGTCAGGCCGAGTATCGACATGTTGTCGGTGTTCATCACGCCATGACAAAAGCCGACGCTCTGCCATGCAGCGACGGTATCGGCGGTTCGCTCGGCCACTGCTTGCAGCATAGCCAGATAAGGATTTTCGGCTTCGCAGCATTCGGGGTAATAATGCTCAATCACAAAATCGGCCAGCGTTTTCAGCTCGGCTTCGCGGCCGGTGTAAAAAAAATATTCAAAGTGACCGAAACGGATAAAACTCGGTGCAATGCGGGTGACTACGGCAGCCGTTTCCACTGTTTCGCGGTACACTTCGTCATCGCTGCCGACCAAGGCCAAGGCTCGTGTGGTCGGAATCTTCAGGCCGTGCATGGCTTCGGAGCATAAATATTCGCGCACACTCGAGCGCAACACCGCCCTGCCGTCTGCAAAGCGCGAATACGGTGTTTTGCCCGCGCCTTTCAACTGCCATTCCCATGCTTTGCCATGGCTATCAGGCGTTTCGCCCAACAACAATGCGCGCCCATCGCCCAAACGCGGTGTGTAACCGCCGAATTGATGACCGCTGTACACCGTCGCAATAGGCTGCGGCTGATATTCCTCCGCGCTGCCGGCAAGATAAACAAGGTTTGAGGCCGTCTGAAAACTTTCAGACGGCAGGTTTAATTCATTGAGCAAGGTTTCGTTTACCCCAATCCAATACGGCTGATTCAGCGGATCGGGCTTGACTGTACTGTAAAACGTGTTGGGCAGCGTGGAAAAACGCGCCGCTTTCAGGGGAAGTGTGTGCATCATGGTTTCCTTATAAGTAATGCGCGCCAGGGTTTGTTGTTGAATAAAAGGGACGATTTCTTGTAAATCCGTTTGTTGAAAGGAGTTGGGGATAAATATGTCGCTCCTTATCTTATTTTGCTGATTTGTCAGCGTTGTACAACTGACTGAAGTCTCCGGTATC
Source organism: Neisseria yangbaofengii (assembly GCF_014898075.1). Lineage (NCBI taxonomy): Bacteria > Pseudomonadati > Pseudomonadota > Betaproteobacteria > Neisseriales > Neisseriaceae > Neisseria > Neisseria yangbaofengii. The sequence goes on along the minus strand of NZ_CP062976.1, from coordinate 431,752 downwards.
GGTAAAGCCACCCTAGACAAAAACCGCGATCGTATTGTGTTGGAATAAGTGGCGGGTTAAATGCAAAAATGCCGTTTGAAAAGTGATTTCAGACGGCATTTTACCTGCAAATTTTCGCGGTTTCAGACCGCTTGTAACAAATTTTTAATTAAAACATCCCACGACCGCTTTCGGTTTTTTCCGGCACGGCTTGGATAACGTCCCAGTGTTCCACGATTTTGCCGTTTTCATCTAAGCGGAAAATATCCACCACCGCTTCGCCACGGTCTTTATCGTCCATTTGGCTGTGAACGTGTAGCCAAACCAAATCGCCGTCTGCCGCCACACGCTTTACTGTGGCTTTGGATTGCGGGTGTGATTTTAAGAACGGGGCGAAGGCATCGATAAAGGCTTGCCCGCCGTCCGCTACGGTTGGATTGTGCTGTAAGTATTCCGCCCCAATGTGTTTGCTCACCGCTTCTTGCAATTTGTGTTGGTTGAAGGCTAATTCATAAAAATCCAATACGTTGGCTTTGTTGCGTTCTACGCTGGATGGTTGTGTTGCCATTGGCGTATTTTGGGCGGTGGCGGTGTGGCTTTGGGCTTGTACGCAAGCGCTTAATACGGCTGCGGTAATTAAAGTAAAAATGATTTTTTTCATAAATGTTCTCTCCGAGTTAAATTAGATTTGACAAATTTTTAGACAAAACCGACCGCTTGTGGAAGTGCGGTCGGTTTTTAAAAGTTTTTCGGCAGACTTACTTCGCCGCTACAGTAAAACGCTGATGTAAATGGGCTTTTTGCTCCGCATCATCGGCAATGGCAATCGCCAAATCGGCAACGCTGATCCCCGCAGGCTCATCGCCATTCATCAACAAATCATTACCGCCTAAACGATATTCGCCAGTGCGTTCTTCGCTAAATCCTGCGTCTGCTCCGAGCATTGCCGGCGGTGAAATAAACGACCAGTTCACATCACGGCGATCTTGCAATTCGCCCAATAAAAGGCGTGCCGCATTCGCTCCGTCAAAGATTTCTTTTGGAAAATCAGGCGTATCAATCAGTTGCACATTCGGGGCAACATACAGGCTGCCAGCACCGCCGACAATCAATAAATAAGGCACGTTCGCTTGTTTCGCCGCTTCCACAATCGCATTCGCTCCTTGGGTGAATTCCGCCCCGATATTCGGATTTGTCCAACCGGGGTTAAACGCCGAAACCACCACATCAAAACCCTGTAATTGGCTCGCAAAATCTGCACTGTTTACATCAAAAGCGACCGCTTGAATGTTGTCCGCTTTTTGTACTTTTTCCACATTGCGGGCGAAAGCGGTTACTTGATGTTGACGATCCGCCAACTCGTTTACCACCGCTTGACCCACATAACCTGTTGCACCAATAACTGCAATTTTCATCATAAACTCCTGTTCATTAAATTGATTTGAAAAAATATCTCGTTGCCGCTTGGCTTGATGTGGCGTATTATAGCCATTAACTTACTTTTGAGAAGTACTTACAAAAAGGTAAGTATGAAAATAATTTGAAGAATTTTTATAATTGATTGATTTTTAAGGAAATAAAAATGAGCGAAAATGTAATTTATCCCTTTGAACGAGGTGATGTGCTTGCCGCCGCTTGCCCTTCCCGCCAAATTTTGCAACATCTCACCAGCCGTTGGGGCGTGCTGATTATGGTTGTGCTAAGGGACGGCACGAAGCGGTTTAGCGAAATCCGCAACGCCATTGACGGCGTGAGCGAGCGAATGCTGACCCAAACCCTGAAAAACCTTGAGCAAGACGGAATGTTGATCCGCAAATCCTACCACACCGTGCCGCCGCACGTGGATTACACCCTGACCCCTTACGGCGAACAAGCCGCCGAAAAAATTTATCATTTGGTATAATATTACCATTCCCTTTTTTCAGACGACCTGACATGACCACTTTATTCCAACGCGACGAACTCAATCCCAACGACCCTGCCGAGTTTCTCTACACCTTAAGCGCAGCCTATCTCGATTACACTGCACAAAACGGCGACGAAGAGATGGCTTCGTTAAACAATGAGCAGCACACCTTAACCGCCTATTGCTATCTCGACAGCCAAGTGCAGGAGGGCGGCTTTGTGCAACTCATTGCGGCAGGTTACGGCGAATATATTTTTCTCAACCCTGTGGCCGACAGCCTGCGTCGCTGGCAGATTAAACCGACTCCGAAAATCTTAGACAAAGCCAAAGCGCTGTATGCGGAATATGGCGAAAAAATCGAGCAACTGGCTGAAGCGGATACGTCGTTAGACGATATCCGCGCTAAGTTTACCGACTTTGAAGAACTCGACGGCGAATATTACGAAACCGCCGATGAAGACATGGCCGTGGCCGTGGCTTACGTGCAGGCCAACTGGGACAAATTTGCCGTTATCGAAGATTGAATCATCAAAATACTGCAATAAAATCAAAGGCCGTCTGAAATTTCAGACGGCCTTTGATTCATTTTACGATTTTACATCACAAAACGATTAGATACCTTGCGCCAACATCGCATCAGCCACTTTAACGAAACCGGCAATGTTTGCGCCGTCAACGTAGTTCACGCTGCCGTCTTCACGCTTACCGTATTTCACGCAGCTTTCGTGGATGTCTTTCATGATGTTGAACAGGTTTTTGTCTACTTCTTCGCGAGTCCAACACAAGCGGATGGCGTTTTGGCTCATTTCCAAACCTGAAGTCGCTACACCGCCGGCATTTGACGCTTTGCCCGGTGCGTACAGGATTTTCGCATCCAAGAACTGTTTTACTGCACCCAAAGTCGACGGCATGTTGGCACCTTCGGCAACCACTTTACAGCCGTTGGCCAGCAAGGTTTTGGCCGCTTCTTCGTCCAATTCGTTTTGTGTCGCGCAAGGCAGAGCCACATCGGCAGCCACGCCCCAAGGTTTTTGCGACTCGAAGTATTGCAGGCCTTGTTCTTCGGCGTACACAGACAACCGCTCGCGTCGCACTTCTTTCAATTCGATCAAAGCAGCCAATTGCGCTTCAGTCATGCCGCTGTCGGCAAATCGAACGAAACCGTTGGAATCAGAAACAGTCAGCACTTTCGCGCCCAATTGAATCGATTTTTCAGCAGCATATTGCGCTACGTTGCCTGAGCCGGAAATCAATACGCTCTTGTCTTTCATGCTGTCGTTATTGGCTTCCAACATGAATTGTGCGAAATACACGCAGCCGTAACCGGTGGCTTCGGGGCGAATCAAGCTGCCGCCCCAAGTCAGGCCTTTGCCGGTCAACACAGAAGCGAATTCGTTGCGGATTTTTTTGTATTGGCCATACAGGAAGCCGATTTCGCGGCCGCCCACGCCGATGTCGCCGGCCGGTACGTCGGTGTTCGGGCCGATGTGACGGTAGAGTTCGGTCATGAAGGCTTGGCAGAAGCGCATCACTTCAGCATCGGATTTGCCTTTAGGATCAAAGTCGGAACCACCTTTGCCACCGCCCATCGGCAGTGTGGTCAAGGCATTTTTGAATACTTGTTCGAAGGCCAGGAATTTCAACACGCCCAAGTCAACAGTCGGATGGAAGCGCAAGCCGCCTTTGTAAGGGCCGATGGCCGAGTTCATTTGGATGCGGTAGCCGCGGTTTACCTGCACTTCGCCTTTATCGTCCACCCAAGTCACGCGGAACATAATCACACGCTCAGGCTCGACAATGCGCTCCAGCAAGTTTTGCTGGGTGTATTTAGGATTGTCTTTCAAGAAAGGTTTCAAGCTTTCAAAGACTTCTTCTACGGCTTGGTGGAACGGCTCTTGGTTGGGGTTGTTCTTTTTCAGTTTTTCGAACAAAGCATTTAAGTCGGTCATGGTACGCTCCCAAAAATAATCGGATGGAAATCCATCTAGAAGTAGGAAATTTACGGAGTGAAATATAACCTTATTTTTTTTCGCTGCCAAGTATTTTTTTGTAAAATTGTTGACATTATTTTGAGTAATTTTTTATTTATAAAATTTTTATATCAAAATATATAATAAATAAGCAATATTTATAAATAATTTATTAAAAAAATAAAATTATAATCTGTAATTGAAAAACTATATTTCAAAAATTTATTGAATAAATTTTCATCAAATTTGATACACGGCAAAATTTTGTCAACAATTCGATGTATTTCAGCGGTGATTAAATATCGTTTCAGAGGCTATTTAATCATTCAATTCCCATGCATCAGGCCGTCTGAAATGCTAGAATGACCGCCATTCAAACATAAGGAGTTCTCATGAAAGCCTATCACGACCTCATGCGCCGTGTTCTCGAACAGGGCACCGACAAATCCGACCGCACCGGCACAGGCACACGCTCTGTGTTCGGCCATCAAATGCGCTTCGATTTAAGCCAAGGCTTTCCGCTTTTGACCACCAAAAAGCTGCATCTGCGCTCCATCATTCATGAATTGCTGTGGTTTCTCAAAGGTGATACCAATATCAAATACCTGAAAGACCATAATGTCTCGATTTGGGATGAATGGGCCGATGAAAACGGCGATTTAGGTCCGGTTTACGGTTACCAATGGCGCAGCTGGCCGGCACCCGACGGCCGCCACATTGATCAAATCGCCAATGTGGTGGGACAAATCAAAAAAAACCCCGACAGCCGCCGCTTAATCGTTTCGGCATGGAATCCGGCTTTGGTGGACGAAATGGCCTTACCGCCCTGCCATGCGCTGTTTCAATTTTATGTGGCCGACGGCAAACTTTCCTGCCAGCTCTACCAACGCAGCGCCGATATTTTCTTGGGCGTGCCGTTCAACATCGCCAGCTATGCTCTGCTGACCATGATGGTAGCGCAGGTGTGCGGTTTGGAAGCGGGCGAATTTATCCATACCTTCGGCGATGCGCATCTTTACAGCAACCACTTCGAACAAGCCGAACTGCAATTGAGCCGCGACACGCGTCCGCTCCCGACCATGAAAATCAATCCGGATGTGAAAGATTTGTTTGCATTCACCTTTGAAGATTTTGAATTGGTGGATTACGATCCGCATCCGCATATTAAAGCGGCAGTGGCCGTGTAAAACTATTCATATAAAAAAGCCGTCTGAAAAATATTTTTCAGACGGCCTTTACTATTTAAGCGCTCACACTTCAATTCGGTTCGGTGTAAAGGCTTCCCATTTGTTACACGCCGGACAATGCCAGAAAAACACCTGCGATTTGAAATGGCAATTGCGGCAACGGTACATCACGCTTTTTTGCAGTTGGCGTCCGACCACGGCGCGCATCATATCGGCATCTCCTTTCCACTCGGCCGGCATATCACTCAGTTTCAAACCGAGCAAACGGTACACGCCGTTTAAATCCGGTTTTTGGCGCACCAATTCTACTGCCAATACTGCCGCTTCCGCTTCTCCTTTGAGCAACAAGGCTTTTTCGTAGATGACGTTGATCAAGTCCAAATCAGGGAAGGTTTTCATGTAGCCGATCAAGCGGTTCAAGCCTTCTTCTTGCCGGCCTTGGGCGGCATAGGCTTCATACATTTTCTCGCCGACCATGCTTAGATACGAGTGGTTTTGCTGCTCAATCGCGCCGTAGGCTTCGACCGCCGCGGCAAAATTGCCCTGTTTGGCTTCGATGTCGCCCAAAATCATGTTGGCACGGGTACATTTTTTATTCGCCTCCAAGGCTTTTTGCACGTTGTAGCGCGCCACATCGAAATTGGATTTAAACAGCGCACCGTGGGCGATTTCGCAATAAAACTGAGCAATCTCGAATTGATAGGTCTGTTCGTTGCGGCTCAACAATTGCGCCATTTCAATGGCTTTCGCCCAATCGCGGTCTTGCTGGTAAATACTCATCAGATGATGACGTGCTTCCCGCGCCATATCACCTTCGAGCAAGCCGATAAAGATTTGCTCGGCGCGGTCAACCAAACCGGCGCTTTGGTAATTTTGCGCCAATTCAAACAACACGCGTTCGCGCTTTTCATTGACCGTATCGGGCGATTCGAGCAAGGCTTGGTGCATATTGATGGCCTTGTCGTTCTCGCCGCGCTGGCGGTAGAGTTTGCCCAAGGTCAGGTTCAAATCGTAAGACTGCGGCTGCTGATCCACCACTTCGGCCAGTTCGCGGGCGGCGCGGCCATTGTTGCGGTCAACCAGCGCATCCAAGCTTTTATAGAAACCGGTCGGAATGCTTTTGGCCTGTTTCAACACCGTTTTCATGTCCACCCGCGCGGCAAACCAGCCCATCGCAAAAAACACCGGTAACAGGATAATCGGCAGCAAGATGACCCATAATTCGTTATCCATGCGTATCCTTATTTCTGCATCAGGTCAGTTGTGATCGGTACCGTTGTTGCCGACGGCACAGTCGGCGTGGCTTTCTGAATGTCTCGCTCGGTCATGCGGCCATGTTTTTTCACTTCGGCACGCAGGCGGTTGGCTTCACTGCGCAAACCGAGCAAACGGCCAAACAACGCAAACATACCGAACACAATCCCCACCACAAATGCGCCGAACAACACCACAATCAGCGGCACTTCTACACTCTGCCCCGGCAGGTAGAAAAACGACACCACTTGGGTATTGCTCACGGCCAGCAGAAAGAATACCAGCAAAATCAAAATCTTAACAATCAAGTAAACAATCTTCATTTAAGTCTCCATTCATGCGGCCTAAGCTGATGAGGCCGTCTGAAAATAATCCTGTGTAAGTTTAAACGATTTATTCGGTTTAGGATAGAACGGCTCCGTACAGAAAGGCTCGCCGCTATCGCTTTCAGACGGCCTTTATTGATCATTAATCGGATTGCTGACAATTTATAGTGAATCCACTATAGTAAACCGTTTTTCGTGTATTGCCCGACCTCTGCCATATCGGCGGCTGAAAAATCGCGTTGGAAATCCGCTTTTTTCCACTTGCCAAAACCATATCGACAGGCGTATTGTTTAACCTTTAATCTATCGAATCCATACCAGTTAAGAATAAGAAAGGCCATATCATGAGCAGACCCGTTCCAGCCGTATTCGGCAGCGTATTTCACGCCGAAATGCCGGTAATCGAATTTACAGACGACCAATGGCAGCCGGCCAAATGGCAGCCTTCGGGTGATCTGACCATTCCGGCGGGCGCGCACGCCCTGCACTACGGCAGCGAGTGTTTCGAAGGTCTGAAAGCCTTCCGTCAGGCTGACGGCAAAATCGTGATGTTCCGCCCGACTGCCAACATCGCCCGCATGCAGCAAAGCGCGGAAATCCTGCATTTGCCGAAACCGGAAACCGAAGCCTATTTGGACGCTTTGATTGAACTGGTGAAACGTGCCGCTGAGGAAATTCCCGACGCGCCTGCCGCCTTATACCTGCGCCCGACCCTTATCGGCACCGACCCGATTATCGGTAAAGCCGGTGCTCCGTCGCAAACCGCGATGCTGTATATCTTGGCATCTCCGGTGGGCGACTACTTCAAAATGGGTTCGCCGGTGAAAATTTTGGTCGAAACCGAACACATCCGCTGCGCACCGCACATGGGACGCGTGAAATGCGGCGGCAACTACGCCTCGGCCATGCCTTGGGTGCTGCAAGCCAAAGAAGAACACGGTGCGGCACAAGTCCTGTTCTGCCCGAACGGTGACGTACAGGAAACCGGCGCTTCCAATTTCATCGTCATCAACGGCGATGAATTGGTAACCAAACCGCTGACCGACGAATTTCTGCACGGTGTGACCCGAGATTCGGTGTTGACCGTGGCCAAAGACTTGGGCTACAAAGTGACCGAGCGTAACTTCACCGTCGACGAACTGCAAACCATGATTGAAAACGGTGCCGAAGCCATCCTTACCGGCACTGCCGCCGTGATTTCGCCGGTGACTTCATTCGTAATCAACGGCAAAGAAATCGAAGTGCAAAGCCAAGTGCGCGGCACCGCCATCCGCAAAGCCATCACCGACATCCAATACGGTTTGGCTGAAGACAAACACGGCTGGTTGGTTGAAGTGTGCTAACCCTTGAATCATGAATGTAAATGCCGTCTGAAAGCTGCATACTTTCAGACGGCCTTTTATTTGCCGGATTCACAACCCACAAAGCTTGTGCACAAAACCGCACTTCTGTCGTACAATAAACAGCAAACTGCTAAGGAATCATCATGCTACACACAACCGATAATCCCGTTATCCACATCACGCCCAAAGATTTGCCACTGCATTGCACCGGCTCCAAACACGAAACGTGGAACGGCCATCCGCGCGTGTTTCTGCCGATACAGTCCAACGGCGACATTAAATGCCCGTATTGCAGTATCCGCTATCATTTAGACGGCGAAATCCCCCATCACCATTATTAAACACACGCTATGATTCGACACGCCGCCATTTTCTTCTTGGTTTCCCTTTGCGCCGCCTGCGGCTCGTATAAAGCCGTCCGCCCTTCTGCGCCGATACCGGTTGTCGCCGAAGCCGAAACCTATTCCGTCAACTACGAAGCTGCCAACGGGCAACGCATCACTGCCGTTTACATCAACAGCAACAGCCCGATGACGGTAGAGCTGCACCAAGGCAATACGGTCGAGAGCCTGAAGCAAATCCAATCGTGGGCCAAAGGTGTGGAATACAGCAACCTTTCCACCCGCTGGCATGTACAGGAAGGTTTTGCCACACTTACCCGTCGCAGCAAATCGATTGTGTTTACCGAAATTATTGAATAATGCCGATAAAGCAAAGGCCGTCTGAACATTCGGACGGCCTTTGTTTAAACTGATTTATTCAGTCCACTGTACCCAGCCCATCGCCCAAGCCAGCAGAATCAAGCTGCCAAAGACAATGCGGTAATAGGCAAACGGCACATAGTTTTTCGTTGCCAAGAATTTCAGCAATGCCTTCACCGCCAGCAAACCGGCAAAAAACGCGGCGGTAAAGCCGACCGCAATCAAGCCGATGTCTTGCAGGGTAAACGACTTATAGTGTTTCAAAATATCGTAAAACGTCGCCGCAATCATCATCGGTACGGCCAAGAAGAATGAAAATTCAGTCGCTACCTTGCGTTCCAAGCCCCACAGCATACCGCCCATGATGGTACTGCCCGAGCGCGATGTGCCCGGCACCAAAGCACAAATCTGCGCACAACCGACTACAAAAGCATCAATCGGACGCATATCATCGACATTGGCCACCTTCGGCGCACGGCTTTGTTGGCGTTTTTCCACCCATAAAATAAAGAAGCCGCCCAACACCAGCATCATCGCCACGCTAACCGGGTTAAACAAATACAGTTTAATCTGTTTGCTAAACAGCAAACCGACCGCCGCCGCCGGCACAAACGCTACCGCCAAATTCAACGCAAAACGATTCGCCGTTCGCTCCTTGCCAATACCGCGGATAATCTTACCGAAACGCTGACGATATTCAAAAATCACCGCCAACACCGCACCCAATTGAATAGCGATTTCAAACACTTTGCCGTTACTGTGGAAATTCAGCAAATCGCCAACCACAATCAAGTGCCCCGTACTTGAAATCGGCAAAAACTCGGTCAAACCCTCAACAACGCCCAAAATCAGGGCTTTCAACAACAATATAATATCCATTAAACCTCTTTCAGACGGCCGGAGACCTTTGCAAAACGCCAGATTTGAGTGCAATTCGAAGTGAGCGCAGCACAGGAAGTGCATAACGAAGAAATGTGCCGAAGACGGGGATTTTACAAAGGTCCCGGCCTCTTTCTCAATCAAAAACCAAGCCCCTTCATTCATCAAACATTGCTGACAACAATATTCACGTCAAATGGTTTCAGGCCGTCTGAAACCATTTCCGGCCAACATTATAATTCGGCCTGCAAAATACAGGCAGCCTTTTCAGACTGCCTGTCGGTTCTCAATGATAATCGGTAGATACCTCAATGATTGGCGGATTTGGCCAAGGCCGCACCTTTGCTCTTAGCTCGGCTGCCGGCCTGTTTCAAACCGCGTTCGCTGCGCACTTTGGCAATCAATTCGTCAATGGTTTTCATGCCGTTTTGGTAATCACCGTTGAACAATACTTCATACTTGCCGCCGACAATCACCATCGGGGTGCTTTCGATGCGGTAGGTTTCGGTCAAATCCTGCATGTTCTTGGCTTGGGTTTGATTGGCTTCAGAATCATACGCGGCAACCAATTTCTTGCCGTCAAAACCTTTTTGCGCCGCTGCCCATTGTTTGAAAGTTGCGCTGTCGGCCAGATTGATTTTTTGCTCATACACCGCTTTAAACACCGCCGGATTGGCTTGGTATTTTAAGCCGGAACTGTTCACCGCAGCGGCCACGCGTGCCAAGCCGGACATTTCCGGCTGCCAAACTACGTGCTCGGTGCGCAAGTATGTGTCTTTGGCAAAGGATTGGCTGTGCTTCAACAACACAGGATCCAAATGGTAGCAATGCACGCAGAAGTAACCGAAAAATTCCAACACTTCCACCTTATCCGACTGAACCTGCGGAATCGGTTTGGGCAGCACTTGGTAATCCTTGCCTTCGGTCGCAGCTTGCGCCATACCGGCCAAAGACAAGGCCATCAATGCTGAGAATAATTTCATTTTCATCATCATTCCTTATTGAGCCGAACGGGTAAAGCTGCTTACGCCGTTTTTCTTCAGCGTTTGCTGCACGCGTTGAGCCGCATCTTGCGCCATCGCGCCACTTTGCAGACGGTACACTTTCTTGCCGTTGGCCGAACCTTCCACCACGCTGGACTGCACGCCCATCATGGCTAATTTGGCACGTTGCGTATCGGCAGAAGCACGATCGCCGTATGAACCCATTTGCACAATCACTTTTTTACCTGAAGGTTTCGAGCTGGCAGCGGCTTTGCCGTCGCCGGTTTCGCTTGATTTCTTCGCTTCTTCGCCTGCGGCTTTGCGGGCTTTTTCAATGCTGCCGCTGTTTAAGATTTGCTCCGGAGTCGGCTTGGCAGCTTTTTTCTCTGCTGCTTTTTTATCGGTTGCGGCTTTATCAGCAGCTTTCTTTTCGGCGGCTTTTTTCTCTGCGGCCTTTTTCTCGGCCAGTTTGCGCTCGGCACGTGCTTTTTGTTGTGCAGTCAATTCGGCTGCGGCTTTATCGGCTTTGGCTTTTTCCGCACGTTTTTGTGCCGACTCGGCTTTGCGTTTGACTTCGGCGGCTTCTTTCTCAGCTGCTTTTTTCTCAGCGGCCGCACGTTCTTCACGTTCCTGCGCGTCACGTTCGGCGGCATCGCGGTCATCTTCGGCATCTGCCGTGACTTTAGGCTCAACAGTGGCTTTCGGGATTGGCACAGGCACCACCGCAGGGGTGGCAGGTTTGCTTGCATCGGCCTTAGGCTGCTCGGTTTCAGACGGCGTATCTTGCGTTTCTGAAGCATCGGTATCCGCTTCGCCGGCTTTGGTATCCGGCTCGGCAGGGGCAGCCGGCTCTGCTTCCGAAACAGGTTTTTCTACCGGCTTAGGCGGCGCTTGCGGCTGCAAAACTTCCGGCTCGGTAGTTTGCTCCGGCTGCGCCAGTTCTTTGAATTGGTTTTGATTGCCTTTGTTTAAGAAAAACAAAATGCCGACAATCACAGCAGTCGCCAGCAGCAACCCTGAAATAAAACCGGCAATACCTTTACCATGTTGTGTCTGTTTTTTCATAACGTACCTTTATTTTTCAGACGGCCTCAAAGTATTCCAGCACTCTGAACCGCCGTCTGCTATTCAGATAGGACATTTTATCAACATCTCTTATGTTCGGCAAAATATCGGTATAATGCGCCATGCACAGGCCGTTTGGGAATATCCATTTATCAGGCCGTCTGAAAATGGGTTCGCTACGGGTTTATGATTCTGGATGGTGCATATTTACAACGCCCTGCGGAAGCTGACGGCTTTCAGTACATGGCTGCGGCCGACGGCCTCATCGTCGGCCAAATCGGCCAAGGTGCGCGCCACGCGCATGATGCGGTGGAAACTGCGCGCTGAAAGCGATAATTTTTCCAGCATCGCGCCCAAGACATCACGCGCTTCTTGTTCGATATTGGCTGCACTGTCTAATTCGGTGACGCTCAAATCGGCATTAACTTTACCCTGCCGTGCGTATTGTCTGTCCCGTGCCGCCAGCACTCTTGCCAGCACCGCCGCACTGGATTCGCCCGCCTGCTGCCGAGCCAGTTCTGCCGCCGACAGGCTCGGCACTTCTATCGTTAAATCAATACGGTCAAGCAGCGGCCCTGAAATTTTACTGCGGTAACGCGCCACACTCTCGGGCGTGCAGCGGCAGGGTTTATTTGGATGACCGAGATAGCCGCACGGACACGGATTCATCGCTGCCACCAATTGAAATTTGGCCGGGTACACCGCCTGCCGTGCCGCACGGGAAATGTGGATTTCACCGTTTTCCAACGGTTCGCGCAACACTTCCAATACTTTGCGGTCAAACTCGGGCAATTCATCAAGAAACAACACGCCGTGGTGGGCTAAGGAAATTTCGCCCGGCCGCGGATCCGATCCGCCGCCGACCATCGCCGCCGAACTGGCACTGTGATGCGGCGAACGAAACGGTCGCTCGCAGCTGAGTTCCTGCCGGTGGTTAGGCAATAATGAGCGCAACGCCCACACTTCGATCAATTCGTCTTCAGTGAGCGGAGGCAAAATACCGGGCAACCGCTGCGACAACATCGATTTGCCCGTACCCGGCGGCCCCATCATCAATAAACTGTGTCTGCCCGCTGCCGCAATTTCCAAAGCCAAGCGCGCGGTGTGTTGCCCTTTTACATCACTCAAATCAGGCAGGTTTGCGTTTTCAGACGGCCTGTCGAGATTCGGGCATTCGGTTTGCGCCAAAGGTTCGACGGCGTTTAAATGCGCCGCCACTTCACCTAACGATTGCGCGCCGTAAACTGTGATGCCTTTCATCACGGCTGCTTGCTGCGCGTTTTCAGACGGCAGCACAAAAGCGCGCCCTGCCTGCATACCCTGCCACGCCATTGCCAATGCACCGCGCACCGGCCGTAACATACCCGACAAAGCCAGTTCGCCGGCAAATTCGTAGTGCGCCAGTTTTTCCATCGAAATCTGACCCGAAGCGGCCAAAACGCCTAAGGCAATCGGCAAATCGAAGCGGCCGGATTCTTTGGGCAAATCGGCGGGGGCGAGATTGACGGTGATTTTTTTGGCGGGGAAATCAAAACCGCTCTGGATAATCGCCGCCCGCACCCGATCCCGGCTTTCTTTGACTTCGGTATCGGGCAGGCCGACGATATTGAACGCAGGCAAACCGTTGGCAAGGTGGGCTTCTACCTCGACCAACGGCGCATTCATACCGCTTAAAGCGCGGCTGTAAACCAAAGCGAGAGACATGATTCAGACGGTCTTATTCGGCGCTGTCTGCTTTGGTCACCGATTCAACGGCCGCTTCAACTTTGGCTGCAGGTTCTTCAACCACGTTTTCTTCGGCGGCAGCAGGGGTTTGCGCTGCCTCCAATTTGGCCAAACGCGCTTCCAGCTCTACCAGTTTGGTGCGGGTTTTAATCAATACCTGTTGCTGGATATCGAATTCTTCACGGGTCACCAAATCCATGCGGTTGAAGGCACTGCCGAGCATGGCTTTGACGTTTTTCTCCATGTCTTTTGCCGGGCTGTTGGCAATGGTTTCGCTCAATTTGTTGCCGATTTCTTCGAATAACTGTTTGCCGAACATAGCGGTAGTCCTTTTTTTCAAATATAAGAATGAGCTTATTGTATAGTGAAACAGGCCGTCTGAAAACCGCCGTTGCTGAAAAGCAAATTGCCGTCTGAAAATCGCTTTTTCAGACGGCATGGCTGCTTCGCTTGGTTTACAGGCCGGCGGCGGCTTTCAATACGGCGGCCTTATCGGTGCGTTCCCAAGTAAATTCCGGTTCTTCGCGGCCAAAGTGGCCGTAGGCGGCGGATTTTTGGTAGCGAGGATGCAGCAGGTCGAGCATTTTCACGATGCCTTTCGGACGCAGGTCGAAATGTTCGCGCACAATCTGAATCAGTTTTTCTTCGCTGATTTTGCCCGTGCCGAAAGTATCGATGGCAATCGAAGTCGGCTGGGCAATGCCGATGGCGTAGGAAACCTGAATCTGGCATTGGCTTGCCAAACCGGCGGCAACGATGTTTTTCGCTACATAGCGGCAGGCGTAGGCGGCGGAACGGTCCACTTTAGACGGGTCTTTGCCCGAGAATGCGCCGCCGCCGTGCGGCGCTGCACCGCCGTAGGTATCGACAATGATTTTACGGCCGGTCAGACCGCAGTCGCCCTGCGGGCCGCCGATGATGAATTTGCCGGTCGGGTTAATCAGGTATTTGGTGTCGTCCGTCAGCATTTCCGCAGGCAAAACCGGTTTGATAATCTGCTCGATAACCGCTTCACGCAATTCATCATACGATACGCTTTCATCATGCTGGGTGGACAATACCACGGTATCGATACGCTTGGCTTTGCCGGTTTCGCTGTCGTACACCACGGTAATCTGCGCTTTGGCATCGGGACGCAGCCAAGGCAGACGGCCGTCCCGGCGCAGTTCGCTTTGACGCTGCATCAGACGGTGGCTGTAATAAATCGCCAGCGGCATCAATACCGGCGTTTCATCGCAGGCATAGCCGAACATCAGACCTTGGTCGCCCGCACCCTGTTCCAAATCCAAGCCTTCGCCCTCGTTCACGCCTTGGGCAATGTCGGGCGACTGTTCGCCGTAGTTCAGCACCAATTTGAAAGTATCGGCGGCAAAGCCCAAAGCCGGATCGTTGTAGCCGATGCGGCGCACGGTTTCCCGAGCCACTTGTTCGTAGTCCACTTTGGCGCTGGTGGTAATCTCACCGGCCAGCACGCACAAATCGGTTGCCACCAGCGTTTCCGCCGCTACCCGTGCTTTCGGGTCCTGCGTCAAAATCGCATCTAAAATCGCATCGGAAATCTGATCCGCCACTTTGTCCGGATGGCCTTCGGATACTGATTCTGAAGTAAACAGAAATTCGCTCATTTTTAATTGTTCCCAAAAATAATCGCTGCAAACGCCGCCCGAAATCCAAACCGGCGGCACCGTTAATAGGTTTCAAACACGTTTTTCAGACGGCCTTGTTGCCGACTGTTGTGCAATACGCAGGTATTTTAAAATCCGAGGCCGTCTGAAAATGCGGTTCCGACAGATAAAAAAATACCCGCATCAAGCGGGAATTTAGGATTGCCTGCCGACCGATTCGACAGACCACATCGGCTTCAAACAGCCGTCCACCTTACCTTGCGGCGGCAAACCGCAACAGCAGGTTGGCATGGAATTTCCCAACTCTTAATGCAGCGGCGATGTTAGCAGATTTCCCGTTGCGCCGCAAGATTTGGGCAACGCAGTGCGGCGGCGATTTCAAGAAACAGGCCGTTTGCGCCAGGTTAGTGATACAATCGCCTGCAAACTTTCGTTTTCAAATATTTTGTATGACACACACCCTACTTACCTTTCTTTGCCGCCTGACCGCCGCCCTGCCCCTGCCGCTGCTGCACACGCTGGGCAATCTGTTGGGCGGTTTGGCGTATTATCTGCTGCCTGCCGACAGGCGGCGGGTGCGTGCCAATTTGGCACAGGCGGGGCTGCCGAATCATGCGGCGGCTGTGAAAACCGTTTTCCGTGAAACCGCCAAAAGCGGCTTGGAATTGCCGGTGGCGTTTTTCAGACGGCCTGAAGAAATCGAAACGCTGTTCAAACAAATCAACGGCTGGGAACACGTTCAGACGGCTTTAGATAATCAGCAAGGCTTGCTCTTCATCACGCCGCACATCGGCAGCTATGATTTGGCCGGACGCTGCATCAGCCAGCAATTGCCTTTTCCGCTGACCGCCATGTACAAACCGCCGGCATTCAAAGCCGTCGACACTGTGATGCAGGCCGGACGCGTGCGTGGCAAGGGAAAAACCGCACCGACCAATATCCAAGGCGTGAAGCAGGTCATCAAAGCCCTGCGTGCGGGTGAGGCCACCATCGTGCTGCCTGATCATGTGCCCGCGCCCGAAGAAGGCGGCGACGGCGTGTGGGTCGATTTCTTCGGCCGCCCGGCTTACACCATGACACTGGCGGGCAAACTCGCCCAAGTCAAAGGCGTGAAAGCGCTGTTTTTCGTCGGCGAACGCCTGCCCAATGGCCAAGGCTTTGCGCTGCATATCGAACCGCTGCAAGGCGGACTAAACGGCGATAAAGCCCACGATGCGCGCATCATCAATCAAAACGTGGAATATTGGATTCAACGCTTCCCGACGCAGTATCTGTTTATGTATAACCGCTACAAACGTCCTGCCGGCGCTCCGGAATCGCCACATGAATAAACTTATACAACAAAGGCCGTCTGAAAAACTTGTTTTCAGACGGCCTTTTTATTCCGCCCAAAATTAAATCACAAAATCAGCACCCGACAATTCAATATACTGGTTCATGTCTTGCGACGGCACTTTAGACGAGCGGCCAATCGGCTTGGCGGGTACGCCCACCACAGTAATCGACGACGGCACATCAGCCACCACTACGCTGCCCGCGCCGATTTTGGCATTTTCACCAATGCGGATATTGCCCAAAATCGAAGCGTTCGCGCCAATCATCACGCCGTCTGAAACTTTCGGATGACGGTCACCGCATTCTTTGCCCGAACCGCCCAAGGTCACGCCGTGCAGGATCGAAATATTGTTGCCCAACACAGCGGTTTCACCGGCCACAAAACCGGTGGCGTGGTCAAGCATCAGGCCGTGGCCGAAACGTGCGGCGGGGTGAATATCCACGCCGAACACTTCCGACATGCGGTTTTGCAGAAAATAAGACAAGGTTTTGCGGCCGTTGTTATACAGCCAATGGTTGATGCGGTGCGCCTGAATCGCGTGGAAACCTTTGAAATAAAGCAGCGGCAGCGAATATTCGTCACACGCCGGATCGCGCTCGTAAATGGCCTGCAAGTCTTCTTTCATGCTGTCGATAATGCAGCAATCATCGGCAAACGCTTGCAGGCAGATTTCGTTCAACGCGCGCACGTCCATAATCGGGCTGCCGAGTTTGCTTGATAAATGAAACGCCAGCACGGCATCAAGCGAATCGTGGCGCAACACGGTTTGGTGCAGGAAACTGGCCAGCATCGGTTCGGCATTGGCAGCAGCCGTAGTCTCTTCAAGAATCGCGTTCCACAAATCAAAATCGCGGGTATTGAGATGGTCTTTTTTCGGGGGAGCGGATGTGACTTTTTTCATGATGCTAAAGGCCGTCTGAAACTGATAAAAACATTATCTTACCGTTTTCATTGAATTTATCATAGCCAATTAGCAGATAAGTTTATAACCAAAAGTTCTCTTACAGATTTAAAGGTTATTTGGCTTGAAATTTTTTCAGACGGCCTTATATGCGGTTTATTGAACCATTCCCTGTTGAACGAAGGATGTCGGACATGACTGAACAAAACCCAAACATCGAAGAAGAAAAAGTAGAGGCTCAAGAATCGCAAGCCGATGATACCGCTGCTGAAACCGAAGCCGTTGAAACCGAAACGGCACCGGAGCCAACCATGGAAGATTTGCAAGCGCGCATTGAAGAATTGGAAGGCCGGCTCAAAGACGAACAATTGCGCGGCTTGGCCAATGAGCAAAACCTGCGCCGCCGCCATCAGGAAGAAATCGCCACCACCCACAAATTCGCCGGTCAGAAATTCGCCGCCGAAATGCTGCCGGTAAAAGATTATTTAGAAATGGCCTTGCTGGATCAAAGCGGCAATTTCGAAGCCTTGAAAACGGGCGTACAAATGACCCTGAACGAACTGCAAAAAGCATTCGATGCCACCCAAATCAAAGAAATCAACCCTGCCATAGGCGACAAACTCGACCCGCACCAACACCAAGCCGTGCAAACCGTGGTGAGCGAGCAAGAGCCGAACACCATCGTCAATGTGATGAAAAAAGGTTATTCACTGTCTGACCGCGTGTTGCGTCCGGCCATGGTCGCGGTGGCAAAAAAAGAAGATTGAAAGCACCGCTTGATGCTGTTTATCAAGCACAAAATTTTCAGACGGCCTTATCCCATACCGGCAAACAATATACCGCTGTTGGAAAATCATTCCGAACCATCGGAACATGATTAGGATAACAAGGCCGTCTGAAAAACCTGTCCAATATTCCAAACAGCCTGTGGATAAATAAATCAAGCACTTGAATTAAATCATAAAAAAATTTCTTTCCAAGTCTTGAAAAAAAATTGAACACCCTTATCTACAAGCCAACTGAACGACAAGTTCAAACCAATTCATTAATCAGTAATTTAAATTTTTTACCAGGAGCTATCACACTATGGCAAAAGTAATCGGTATTGACTTGGGTACAACCAACTCATGCGTATCCATCTCTGAAAATGGTCAAACCAAAGTGATTGAAAACGCCGAAGGCGCGCGCACCACCCCTTCAGTGGTTGCCTATCTTGACGGCAACGAAGTATTGGTCGGAGCACCGGCCAAACGCCAAGCCGTTACCAACGCAAAAAACACCATCTATGCGGCCAAACGCTTGATCGGCCACAAATTCGAAGATAAAGAAGTACAACGCGACATCGAAACCATGCCGTTTGAAATCATCAAAGCATCCAACGGCGATGCTTGGGTGAAAGCACAAGGCAAAGAATTGTCGCCACCGCAAGTTTCGGCCGAAGTACTGCGCAAAATGAAAGAAGCTGCCGAAGCCTATTTGGGTGAGAAAGTGACTGAAGCGGTAATTACCGTTCCGGCTTACTTCAACGACAGCCAACGCCAAGCCACCAAAGATGCCGGCCGCATCGCCGGTTTGGATGTAAAACGCATCATCAACGAGCCGACCGCAGCTGCATTGGCCTTCGGTATGGACAAAGTATCCGGCGGTGACCGCAAAGTAGCGGTTTACGACTTGGGCGGTGGTACCTTCGATATTTCCATCATCGAAATCGCCGATGTGGACGGCGACAAACAGTTTGAAGTACTGGCCACCAACGGCGACACCTTCTTGGGCGGCGAAGACTTCGACCAACGCATCATCGACTTCATCATTGACGAGTTTAAAAAAGAACAAGGCATTGATTTGAAAGGCGATCCAATGGCTATGCAGCGCGTCAAAGAAGCTGCCGAAAAAGCCAAAATCGAGCTTTCAAGCGGCCAGCAGACCGAAATCAACCTGCCGTATATCACTATGGACGCTACCGGCCCGAAACACTTGGTATTGAAACTGAGCCGTGCCAAATTCGAATCTTTGGTTGAAGACTTGATTAAGCGTTCTATCGAACCTTGCCGTATCGCCCTGCAAGACGCAGGCTTGAGCGCAAGCAAAATCGACGACGTGATTTTGGTGGGCGGCCAAACCCGTATGCCTAAGGTACAGGAAGAAGTGGAAAAATTCTTCGGCAAAGCCCCGCGCAAAGACGTAAACCCCGACGAAGCCGTAGCCGTTGGTGCTGCGATTCAGGGCGAAGTATTAGGCGGCGGCCGCAGCGACGTACTGCTGCTCGACGTGACTCCATTGTCTCTGGGTATCGAAACCATGGGCGGCGTGATGACCAAGCTGATTCAGAAAAACACCACGATTCCGACCAAAGCCTCACAAACCTTCTCTACCGCCGAGGACAACCAATCGGCCGTAACGATTCATGTGTTGCAAGGCGAACGCGAACGTGCCTCCGCCAATAAATCTTTGGGTCAGTTCAACTTGGGCGACATCGCTCCCGCACCGCGCGGCATGCCGCAAATCGAAGTAACCTTCGACATCGATGCCAACGGTATCCTGCACGTTTCCGCCAAAGACAAAGGCACCGGCAAAGCGGCCAACATCACCATCCAAGGCTCTTCCGGCTTGAGCGAAGAAGAAATCGAACGCATGGTGAAAGATGCCGAAGCCAACGCCGAAGAAGATAAAAAACTGACCGAATTGGTCGCTTCCCGCAACCAAGCCGAAGCCCTGATTCACTCAGTGAAAAAATCGCTGGCCGACTACGGCGACAAACTCGACGCTGCCGAGAAAGAAAAAATCGAAGCCGCACTGAAAGAAGCCGAAGAAGCCGTAAAAGGCGACGACAAAGCCGACATCGACGCCAAAGCCGAAGCCTTGGGCGCAGCCAGCCAAAAACTGGGCGAAATGGTTTACGCTCAAGCGCAAGCCGAAGCCCAAGCGGGAGAAGGCGCAACACAGGATAACGCGGCGAAGAAAGACGACGATGTGGTTGACGCCGACTTTGAAGAAGTGAAAGACGACAAAAAATAAAGCCGTCTGAAACAAACCAAAAGAAAGGACAACGCGAGTCTGAAAAGGCTCGCGTTTGTTTTATACTTTTAATGATGCTGTCTGAAAACAAACTCTTTAGACAGCATCATTGCCAACTCTCAAGCAAATAACGCTTTATAAATCATGGTGCAAAAAATCATACCTACTGTAATTATCAAAACTTTTTTAATAATTTCCCCATTACTGTTTATAGCATGTAAACTGCCAAAATGATTACCAACCAAATTAGCTAAAATCATTGGAATCCCAATTAAAAACGCCATTTTCCCTGCAATCAAAAATGCAGCAAAAGCACCAATATTGGATGCAAAATTAAAAATCTTCGATGTAGCCGAAGCTTGAAGAAGCGTAAGTTTATTAATCATAAACAGCGCAATAATGAAAATACTACCTGTACCAGGCCCGAAAAAACCATCGTAGAATCCGACAATCAAACACGTTACGAATACTGCTAACACAGACTTTTTAATCTCCTGCCCACCCTCTTCTACCTGTTTCAAAAGCTTACCTTTGAACAAAGTCGCAGCTAGACCGACAGGTAGAAAAGCCATAATGATATAGGTAATCGTTTCGACAGGCAGCATTAAAATCACTTCCGCACCTATATAAGCACCTAATAAAGCAGAAACAATACCTACCGGCACAATTTTCCACACAATTGAGCTGCTTTTCATAAAGTTCTTAATTGCAGCTAACGTACCGATAGTACTCACTAATTTTTCCTGAGCCAAAGCCACTTGCGGAGGCAACCCCACCATAAAAAATGCAGGAATCAGAATCAACCCTGCACCACCCGCAATCGCATCAATATAACCAGCCACTAATGAAGCCAATACCAATAAACTCAAACCAATATAAAAATATTCAGCAATCAAGCTGCCTTCAACAAATAAGTGTTCCATAATTTAGCGTCCTATTTAAAAATTATTTCGTATGCAAATGATGATTACAATCTTTTGATAATAAATGATTTTTCCATGAATCATCATACAGACCGAATACCCTCAACAACCATCGGTCTTTACCGTTGAATAATGGCTTAAATCCATTTCTCGTATGCAATACTTTTTGATTATCAAAAGTGACGGCTTGCCCGGGCTCTAAATATAATGAAATCCACTTGTCTTGATTCAAACTGGCCTTCTGTAACCTTTGCAATGCCTGCTGTTCATCAGGAAAATCAGAAAAAACATTATGATAATCAAACCTTGAAAGATAAGAATCATGATATTTTCGTAAGATAGGCAAGTCTGATTTAATCAAATTATTACTTTGAAATGATGCAGGACGCTTTACCTTATAATGAGGTAATGATAGTAATTCAATATCCTCTTGTGATAAATCCGATAAAACATCAGCCAAAGGGACAATACTGGTTGCCATACCTTTTTGCTGTCGTAAACATAATAATGTCAAAGTATGGGGAATAGGACTGGTATCCGAATCCGTTTCCCCTGTCATACTTAAATCGGGGTTATCTACATGAGGATAAAAAGTTTCTGATGATCCGTAAGAACTGATTTGCTCCTCAAAACCTAATCTCGGTACCACATGCCTAATCAATCGGCCATCATTTTCACCTTCATAAACAACCGGATAAAGCTTCAAAGCATTTAAATAAGCAATCAGATTAGTTACTGCCACAGAAATAACTTTATTAGACACAAAACCTGTTTCAACAGGTGTATCAGGCAGCTTTTCATCCAACAAAATCCTATTGACAACGAATCCATCTTTGTCTAAATATTCTCTATCAGCAAGATATTGTACAGGGGGGGGGTAAAGTGATAGCTCTTTTATATAGCTCATTATTTAAATCCAGCATATAACACTCCTTAACAAATTAACTGGAAATTTAATTTAAAATCGTTAAATTGTCAACAATTAAAATTAAAATGCCATTGTTTTACAATTGCATATAAATAGAACTTGCCCATATTATAAAGATTAAAAATTACCTATCTTAAAATATTTTAAGCAAACCTTTAATTTTCATTACAAATGACCGTCGAAAACCTGCCTCAAGCATCAAGCTCAAAATAAGTTAAGGTATTTCGGCCATTTAACCCAATACCGTGATACAGCCACATTTTCCCTGTATTTGTTCACCATCGCCAACCCATTTTATTTCAATTTCACCAAACGCCGACCGCTTAACATTGAAAAAATGAATAATGCGTTCCGCGATACGGCGAATTTCACAGCCTATCCCTCGTTACTTATTTCCCCACACTCGGAAGGTCCTCCCATGAACACCCTAACTAAAATCGCTTCTTTCCTGATGATTTCTGCCGGCCTGATAGCTGCGCCTTCGGCCTCCTCTGCACCACACGATTACAAGCCGGCGCAAAGCAAACAAGTGAAGAAACCCGGTAAAATATAGTGGATTCACTTTAAAATAGTACGGTGTTGGTTCTCCTGGCCGTATTATCTACTGTCTTCGGCTCACCGCCTTGTCCTATTTCAAAGTGAACCCACTATACAAAAAAGCCGTGCGGCCGAAAAAAGCCGTTAAAGCCAAAAAAGCAGCATCAAAAAGTAGCGAAGAAAAACATGAAACGAGTAAAACACGCCCAACACCGCACACTTCGCTAATCGGCCGGGCAATCCGGCTAAAACAAAAACGGGTTCTGTAAAAACAGAACCCGTTTTTTTCCAATTACTCAATTGCCGATTAAGCCACGCATTGAACCTGACATTGAATCGCCGCATCTTCGATGATGTTGAAGCAATCGGCGCTGATGCAACCGTAAGCCGATTTGCCCAAAGCCTGATTGATTTGTTTCGCATCAATCGAACCATTTTCTTGTTGGAAGAAGAAGGCATCCAATTGGTTATTGGCACCGTAGAACCAATCGTTGATGGTGGTTGAGTGACCGTCTTTGGTACTCACAACCAAATCTTCACACACGCGGTTGAACGTGACATCGCTCAAGCAAACATCATTATAGAAGAACAAAACATCAGTGCCGCAGCCATCGTCGCAATTATTGATCACGTCTTGGCCTGCGCTGAAAGTGTAAGTATCGTTACCGATACCGCCCACCATGATATCGCAGCCGTCTTCACCGTTCAGGCAATCGTCACCGGTGCCGCCGTAAAGCACATCGTTGCCGCTGCCGCCATACAGATGGTCGTTACCGCCACCGCCGTACAAGGTATCGTGACCGGCACCACCGTCTAATTGGTTGTTGCCGCTGTTGCCGGTTAACACATTGTTTTGCGCGTTACCGGTCAAGCACAGGTCTTCACAACCCAGAGCAGTAATATTTTCGACATGGTCGGAAAGCGTGTAATCAACATAAGTCATCACGGTATCCACACCTTCGCCGGTGCATTCAATCACTTCATCACAAGTGTTGTCGACAAAATAAGTGTCGTTGCCCTTGCCGCCAAACATTTTATCGGCACCTTTACCGCCGTTAAGCGTATCGTTGCCCGCCCCGCCTTCCAGCGTATCATCACCATTGCGGCCGTATAATTTGTCGTTCAAAATACTGCCCTTCAGATAATCTGCCGCTGCAGTGCCGGTGATGTTGTAGCCCCAGCCATTCCAGATTTTGCTTACAGTTGCATGCGTTTTGCTCATTATTACACTCCCGGTTTAAATTAAAATAATCAAGGAGCAAAATATTTTCCCGAATAATTTTCGGTGTAATGTACTCTCCTTCCGTGACAACTTCTGCGGCTTAAGAAATACGGCTTTATTTTTCGATAATCGCTATCATTTACCATTTAAATATCATATACTTAATTAATATAATACTTAAGATGTAAATAGATAGTTTATTTTCTCATCAGGATTAAAAAAAGCCGTCTGAAACATTCTCTCGAAACATTTCAGACGGCCTTTTAATGTTCAATGCGATAACCATATCACGCCGATTAATTTACCCCGAAATTCGGTTGCAGCAAGGCGCAAGGTTGGCGCTCGCCCCGGTGACGGCGGTTGCGTCCGGCAATTTTACTGCACGCCACGCCCGGGTCATTGCGGGCTTTGTCTTGCCGCTCGGTGCGATCATTGCGTTCGCTACGTTCATTGCGTTGATAACGTTCATTGCGCGGACTGCGTTCTTTGCGTTCCTCATCACGGCTGCGGTTTTCAGACGGCCTGCGTTGCGGTTCCGCCGCTGCTTCGCCGCCCCACCATGCCGGTTCAAAACCTTCAATGCGCTCTACCGGCAAATCATTGCCGATTAATGCTTTGATGGATTCAAACATTTTCTGTTCGGTTTTGTCCATCAAGGAAATCGCCACGCCATCGGCACCGGCGCGACCGGTACGGCCGATCCGATGCACATAATCTTCTGCTTGCGTCGGCAGCTCGTAGTTAATCACAAACGGCAATTCAGCAATGTCCAAACCTCGAGCAGCCACATCAGTCGCCACCAGCACGCGCAGGCTGCCTTCTTTAAACGCATTAAGCGTTTCTAAACGGGTTTGCTGCGATTTGTCGCCATGAATCGATTGAGCGGCAATATTGCGGCGCACCAAATCACGGGCCACTTGATCCACACTTTGCTTGGTTTTGCAGAACACGATCACTTGATTCATGTTCAAATCGACAATCAAACGCTCCAACAGATTGCGCTTCTGCATGCCGTCTACCGCGATAATGTGCTGCTCGACGTTGGCATTGGCGGTGTTTTGCGCCGCCACTTCCACCAATTCCGGCGCATTCATAAAATCTTGTGCCAATTTGCGAATCGGCGGCGAGAAGGTGGCGGAAAACAGCAAAGTCTGGCGCTGCTTCGGCAACATCTGCATGATTTTACGGATGTCGTCGATGAAGCCCATGTCCAACATACGGTCGGCTTCGTCCAACACTACGATTTCGACTTTGTTTAAATTAATGTTTTTCTGCTTCACATGGTCAAGCAGGCGGCCGACGGTGGCCACCACGATTTCACAACCGGCACGCAGCCCGGCGGTTTGTTTGTCCATGCTCACGCCGCCGAACAATACCGTATGGCGCAACGGCAGGTTTTTAATATAGCTTGTCACGTTTTGGTCGATTTGGTCGGCCAATTCGCGCGTCGGCGTCAACACCAGCATGCGCACCGGATGCATGGCCGGCGAAGTGCTGGCGGTGGCATAGCGTTTCAAACGTTCCAAGCTCGGCAGCATAAACGCGGCGGTTTTACCGGTGCCTGTTTGCGCGGCGGCCAGCAAATCGTGTCCGGCCAAGGCTTTCGGAATGGCGGCTGCCTGAATCGGCGTCGGATTTTCATAGCCTTGCTGGTTTAATGCAGAAACGATTTCGTTGCCCAAGCCTAAAGTTGCAAATGGATTCATAGAAGTATCTTTCTGTTTCAGACGGCCTATCCGTTAGGCCGTCTGAAAAAAGGAATCAGGATAATAGATTGAAACCGCAACGCGGAATATCTGCGGCTGAAAAAAGCAATAAGAAAATGGATTATGCCACAAAACGCGCCCTGCTCCCACCTGAATCGGTGACAAAACCCTACAAACAGACCGTCCGAACACCCTCCGCCATTTACATCGCAACCAATCCCGATAAACAGATTTTTTCGCGATTATTGCACTCGGCTTGGCCGGTGCAATGTATTCTTATCACCGCAACCGCAAAGCCGATATCACCGATTACAACGACTGCTACAACGATCGCCGCAACAGCCGTTATGAAGACGATGAAGACGGCGTGCCGCCGTTCCGGCCGCAATGAGCGCGAGCGTTATTGCGAAGAAGATGAAGATGACGACCGCCGCGATGACGACGGTTAATCTTGTTTGCTACGATTAAACTTGGCTTCTAATCAATCAGGCCGTCTGAAAACAGGTTAAGATACTGTTTTCAGACGGCCTTTTTTATCCAATCACCAGCCTTTGACTTTATTCAGATCATGCTGCGCCAAAGTACCGGCATGCTTGCGACGGCTTTGGTATTCGCGCCCTTCGCGAATGCGTTCGGACACAAAATCCAAATGTCGGCGCGCAATGTCGGCGGCTTGTTGCGCTTCGCCTGCTTTGATGGCTTCATACAAGGCACGGTGATGCGCGATTAAAGTCGGGCGCGGATTGCACTCGTGGTCGGTATGAATGATGTCGCTGCGGGTTTGTTCATAAAGCATTTTCAGCAAACTGGCGGATAAATGGCTGAACAAAAGATTGTGCGCTGCATCGGCGATGGTCTGATGAAACGAATAATCCGCTTCGGCCTGATGATCAAGATTGCCTTCGCGGCAGGCGGTTTCAAAGTTGTCCAACCAAAATTCAATGCGCTTCAAGTCGGTATCGGTGCGCCGCTCGGCCGCCAAAGCTGCCATGCAGCCTTCAATGCGGCAGCTGAAATCGTACACATCACGTTCCCAATTGGAATGCTTGCCCAACAAAGCCTGCCAATCAGCCAAAAAATCCTGCTGCGGTTTGGCGGAAACATAATAACCATCACCCTGCCGTGCTTCCAATACATTTTTGGCAATCAACACATTCAAGGCCACGCGCACCGATGGGCGCGAAACATTAAACTCTTCGGCCAAACTGCGCTCGGGCGGAATTTTCTGGCCTTCGGGGTATTCACCGGCGGCAATCCGCTCTTCTAAAACCGCCAATATCTGGTCACTGACCTTTTGCGGACGAACTAATTTTGTCATGATTTTTTCTGTGTGCGGTACGTACAAATCGATAAAATTGGTCAAACCAATCTTCGACCGTGATTTTACCGATGCGCTGTTCTTGTCGTCAATCTTGCCGCGTTTTTCCATGACGCATTGTGTATTTTATTTTTTAATGATTGCTCTTTGTGCCATGATATTGTAATAATCGCTATGGAATTTAACGCTGCAAACTGTTGAGTGGATAGTCATTTCATTTCTGTCATTAACGGTTATGCTTTTTAAATGGCGCAAACTTTACACCGTCAAATGAAACTAAATCCCATCATTGCCACTCAATCACTTGCAGACTTGATTCTGCAGCCACCGGAAACCCCGGTAAACATCAATGATATAGGAATATACAATATGAAAACTTTATTTATCTCCGTTGCGACCGCTGCGATGCTGTTGAGCGCGTGTTCGAGCAGCAAAACTGCTGAAGCGCCAAATCCGACTCCGAAAATCAGCGTGGAAGAAGCCATTGCCCAATGCCAACAAGCTGCCGGCGAAAATGCTGACCGCGCCGCGTTTGATGCCTGCATGAAAGACAAAGGCTTTCAACGCAAAGCCGGTGAACAAGCTCCGGCTGACGCACCTACTTCTGCTGCACAATAAGCAGCGTTAAATCAAGATAACGGCCTTTTTACTCCCTGGAAACGCCGTTAAGAGCAACTTGAAAACAAAGGCCGTCTGAACAGGTTGGGCAAAAATCGATGATTTTGCCGCCTTACTTTTTCAGACGGCCTTTGATGTTTCGGCGTTACAGTGCACGGTCAAAATATAAATCCACGCCGCTCGCTTCGCTCATGCGCATCAGATAATCCATCACATTTTGCGGCCATTCGATGCCGCGTGTCACGGTCAGGTTGCGCAAAATCGGGAACAGCAAAATATCTTCCATCGCCGCTTCGCCGTTTACGCCCACGCCTTCGCCGCCGATTAAGCCGTCTAGCTCCGGCAAATCGGCATTGATGCGCTCCAGATATTGCGCGGTTTTATTGAGATTGGTATCAAAATTGCCGATATTCTGCTCTTTTTTATCGACAAAATATTTCACCGCTTCCGGCGTGGCAAACTCCGGCAAGCCGATTTTCACCATGCGCGGCTGCACCAGTTTGTTGTTGTATTCGCCGACTTTGTCCAACCAAGCCTGCAATTCGGGACGGATGTCTTCTTTCAGACGGCCTTGACCGGCCTGCTCATCCACATAACGCACGATATCCAAGCTCTCGCCCATAAACGAGCCGTCTTCTTTCCGCAAGATCGGCACTTGTTTGGCACCAATCATGCCGACGGGTGTGGCTTCGTCGTCGTTCATCAGATTTTCCGTTTCCAACGGCAAACCGCGCAAACCAAAAATCATGCGGGCGCGCGCACAAAACGGACAATGATCGTAAATATAAAGTTTCATCATAAAGCTCCAATAGTAACATGATTACCTTATCACTTCAGGCCGTCTGAAACAAGCATCCGCCCTTTCAGCCGTCCTGATTCGGCCGAAAGTTTAATATACCAATAGCACCAATAGCTATTATTAACATCCGCCAATCCTGTTACAATGGTGTTTCCGTAACCGAATTCTTCCTACGCCATGAACGGAATCTCCACCACCAGCAACATTGCGCCGAATCTCGAACAATACCGCAATTGGTTTGCCCCCTATTTGGCCAAACAGTCAGAGCGCGATGCCCAGATGCTTCAGGCGGCCTTGAATCTGGCCGAGCAATACTATCCGCACGATGTCTTAACCGTCAGCGGCGAACCTGTGCTGAGCAACCTGATGGGCGCGGCGAAGATGGTGAACGAAATGGATTTGCTCGCCGATGCGGTAGCTGCCACTATTTTGGCCGATATTTCCAGCTATTGCGACCATTGGCAGGAAACCGTCACCGAGCAATGCAATGCCACCGTGTGCGAGCTGATTAAGGGCATTGACGAAGTGCAAAAGCTGACCCAGTTTGCCAAGGTTGACAGCTTGGCCACGCCGGAAGAGTGTGCGCAACAGGCTGAAACCATGCGCAAAATGCTGCTGGCAATGGTCACCGATATCCGTGTGGTGCTGATTAAACTCGCCATGCGTACGCGCACCATGCAATACATCGGTTCGCAGGAAGATTCGCCGGAGAAACGCGAATTAGCCAAAGAAACGCTGGATATTTTCGCGCCTTTGGCCAACCGCTTGGGCGTGTGGCAGCTCAAATGGCAATTGGAAGATTTGGGCTTCCGCCACCAAGAGCCGGAAAAATACCGCGAAATCGCGCAGCTTTTAGATGAAAAACGCACCGAGCGGCTGGAATATATTGAAAATTTCCTCAATATTTTGAGTGGCGAACTCACCAAATACAACGTGCATTTCGAAGTGGCCGGCCGGCCGAAACACATCTATTCCATTTATAAAAAAATGGTCAAGAAAAAACTCGGTTTCGACGGGCTTTACGACATCCGCGCCGTGCGGATTTTAGTCGATACCGTGCCCGAGTGTTACACCACGCTGGGCATTGTCCACAGTTTGTGGCAGCCGATTCCGGGCGAATTTGACGACTACATCGCCAACCCGAAAGGCAACGGCTACAAATCGCTGCATACTGTGATTGTCGGGCCGGAAGACAAAGGCGTGGAAGTGCAGATACGCACTTTCGACATGCACCAGTTCAACGAATTCGGCGTTGCCGCCCACTGGCGCTACAAAGAAGGCGGCAAAGGCGATGCCGCCTACGAACAGAAAATCGCCTGGCTGCGCCAACTGCTCGACTGGCGGGAAAACATGGCCGAAAGCGGCAAAGAAGATCTCGCCGCCGCCTTTAAAACCGAATTGTTCCACGACACCATTTACGTATTGACGCCGCACGGCAAAGTGTTGTCGCTGCCGGCCGGCGCAACCCCCATCGACTTTGCCTACGCGCTGCACAGCAGCATCGGCGACCGTTGCCGCGGCGCCAAAGTCGATGGCCAAATCGTACCGCTTTCCACAGCCTTGGAAAACGGCCAGCGTGTCGAAATCATCACCGCCAAAGAAGGCAACCCGTCCGTAAACTGGCTGCACGAAGGCTGGGTGAAATCGAGCAAAGCCATCAGCAAAATCCGCTCGTTTATCCGCCAGCAAAACGCCGATGCGATTAAAGAAGACGGGCGCGCCCAACTTGACAAACAGCTCGTCAAAATCAATCCCAAACCCAATCTGCAAGACTTGGCGGAAAAACTCGGCTTCAAAAAACTTGATGATTTATACACCGCCATCGGCCAGGGTGAAATCTCGCCGCGCGCGATTCAAAAAGCCTGCGGCACGCTGAACGAACCACCGCCGGTGCCGGTGGACGAAACCACCATCGTCAAACAATCAAAAATCAAAAAAGGCGGCAAAAACGGCGTGTTGATCGACGGCGAAGACGGCTTGCTTACCACGCTGGCCAAGTGCTGCAAACCCGCCCCGCCTGACGACATCATCGGCTTTGTCACCCGCGAGCGTGGTATTTCGGTGCACCGCAAAACCTGTCCTTCCTTCCAACATTTGGCCGAACAATCACCGGATAAAGTGCTGAACGCAAGCTGGGCAGCCTTGCAGGAAGGCCAAGTCTTCGCCGTGGACGTGGAAATCCGGGCACAAGACCGCGGCGGCCTGTTGCGCGATGTATCCGATGCCTTAGCGCGCCACAAACTCAACGTCACGGCTGTACAAACCCAAAGCCGCGACCTGGAAGCCAGCATGCGCTTTACGCTGGAAGTCCGCCAAGTCAACGACCTTCCCCGCGTGTTGGCCAGCCTGACCGATGTCAAAGGCGTATTGAGTGTGACACGTTTGTAAAATCAATAAGGCCGTCTGAAAGACAATACTTTCAGACGGCCTTGATTTCCCGGGAGCCATCCATCATGCATTTAACCGAAATCCACCGCTATCCCGTCAAATCCATGGGCGGCAATGCGCTGACCGAATCCGACATCACGCCGCAAGGTCTGCCGTTTGACCGCGAATGGCTCATCACCGCCCCCGACGGCAATATGCTGACCGCACGCAAACACCCGGCCATGCTGCTGTGGCAAACCGAAGCGGATTCAGACGGCCTTACGCTTACCGCGCCTGACGGCAGCCGCCGAACAGTTTCGGTGCAGGAGATGGGTCAGGAAAGCAAAGTCACGGTATGGAAAGACCGCTTTGCCGCATTCACCACCGACCACGCCGTCAATGCTTGGTTGAGCGAACAAATCGGCACCGAAGCGCGTTTGCATTGGTTAGGCGGACAAAGCCGCCGCGTCTTGGCACATTCGCAAACGCCGCTGTCCTTTGCCGATGGCGCACCTTATCTGTTGACTCATACGGCTTCGCTGGCGGAACTGAATACTTATCTTGACGAGCCGGTGGAAATGGCGCGTTTCCGCCCCAATTTCACAATCGATAGCGGCAAGGCATTTGAAGAAGAACAATGGCAACGCATCCGCATCGGCGAAGTCGAATTCGAGCATTTCAAACCCTGCGTCCGCTGCGTAATGACCACGGTAGATCTGGTTTCAGGCAGCCGCCATCCGCAGCAAGAACCGCTTTCCACCCTTGCCGTTGCCCGCAATGCGATTTTCGGCATCAATCTGGTTGCACTCAACCAAGGACGTGTGCATATTGATGATGAAGTGGAAGTGTTATCGTGGCTGTAAGTGGGCAAGGCCGTCTGAAACACTTTCAGACGGCCTTTTAATACATTATCCATTATCGGCGGATTATTCTGCCAGCCATTCGCCTATACGTTTTTCCATCGCGGCGGCACTCAAGCCCAAATCGTCGAGCAGTTTGGCCGGATCGCCATGTTCGGTCACCATATCGGCCACGCCCAACACCAGCACAGGCTTGCAGATTTTGTGCTTCGCCAACACTTCCAGCACCAAGCTGCCCGCGCCGCCTTGCTCGGCGTTTTCTTCTACGGTCACTAGGTAATCGTGCGATTGCGCCAATTCAAGAATCAAGGTTTCGTCAATCGGTTTCACAAAGCGCATATCCGCCACGCTCGCATCAAATACTTCGGCGGTTTGCAAGGCCGGATGCACCATGCTGCCGAAGGCAATGATGGCGGTTTGCCTGCCTTCACGGCGCAACACACCTTTACCTACCGGTACGGTTTCGAGGCCGTCTGAAACAGCCGCACCGCAACCGCTGCCACGCGGATAACGCACAGCCGTCGGCGCGTCCAGCGCATAACAGGTTGAGAGCAGCAGGCGGCATTCGTTTTCGTCGCTCGGCGCGGCAATCACCATATTCGGAATGCAGCGTAAAAAGCTCAAATCATACAAACCGGCATGGGTCGGCCCATCGGCACCCACCACTCCGGCGCGGTCGATGGCAAACATCACCGGCAGATTTTGCAGGGCGACATCGTGCACCAATTGGTCGTAAGCGCGTTGCAGGAAGGTAGAATAAATCGCCACCACCGGCTTCATGCCTTCGCAAGCCAAGCCGCCGGCAAAGGTCACGGCGTGTTGCTCGGCGATACCGACATCAAAATAACGCTCGGCAAAACCCTGCTCGAATTCCACCAAGCCACTGCCTTCGCGCATGGCGGGGGTAATCGCCACCAAGCGCTGATCGGCCGCCGCTTGGTCGCAAATCCATTGACCGAAAATTTCAGTATAAGTCGGCTTAGCGGCAGCGGTAGCCGGTTTTACTTCTGCCGCTTGCGTTTGCGGCTTGGCGGATACGGCATGGTATTTCACCGGATCGTTTTCCGCCAGTTTGTAGCCGTTGCCTTTTTTGGTAATTACATGCAGCAATTGCGGGCCTTTTTTACCGCGCAAATCCTGCAATACGTCCACCAATTTTTCCACATTGTGACCGTCCACCGGCCCGGTATATTCGAAACCGAAATTTTCAAATAAGGAAAGCGACTGCTTCGCATGGTCGGCTTCGCTGGCCATGCTTTTGATTTTGTGCTCGACTTTTTGCGCAATTTCCATCGCACCGGGCAATTTGTCCAAAACCTTGCTCGACTGCGCCTTGATGGTCGAGAGCAAGCCGTGCATATCGCGCACCACGTTGCTGGCCAAATATTTAGGCAACGCGCCGACATTCGGCGAAATCGACATTTCGTTGTCGTTGAGAATCACCAGCAAATCCACATCCATATCGCCGGCGCAGTTTAAGGCTTCAAACGCCTGCCCTGCCGTCATCGCGCCGTCCCCGATAATCGCTACGCTGCGCTTGGGCAAACCTTGCAGTTTGTCTGCAACCGCCATGCCCAGTGCCGCACCGATGGAGGTCGATGAGTGTCCCACGCCAAAGGTATCGTATTCGGATTCGCTGCGCTTGGGAAAACCGGCCAAGCCGCCGTATTGGCGGATGGTGTGCATGCGGTTGCGGCGGCCGGTGAGGATTTTGTGCGGATAGCTTTGATGGCCGACATCCCAAACCAGCTTGTCATCGGGTGTATGATACACATAATGCAGCGCAACCGTTAATTCGACTGCCCCCAAATTGCTGGCGAAATGGCCGCCGGTTCTGACAACCGATTCCAGCAAAAAAGTACGCAATTCGTCGGCCACTTGCGGCAACTGGTCTTTATCCAGCGCGCGCAATTGTTGCGGCTGTTCGATGAGGTCTAATAACGGGGTATGGCTCATGGTGTGTTTTGGGATAACTTATTTGGTGTAATGAAGAATTATAGCAAGACTTTAGCCGGTTTATCAGCCTAATTTTACAGGCCGTCTGAAAAAGGGAAAAACGGCCTCTTTTTCCTCAGACTGTGAAAGTTTCGCCGCTTCATGCTAGACTGTCGGCAATATTCACCGAATAAGTGTTTGATATGCCTGCAATGAAATTTTCGTTTCCCCTGCCGCTGCTGCTGGTTTTGGCAGCCTGTTCGCCTTCCGAGCCGACCGGCACACCGCCGGCTGCCTCCCCTCCCAAAGCCGCATCAACGGTGGAATATACCGAAATTACCGCCGCTTCAATGGCTTCTGCTGCCGCAGCTTCTGATGCGGCCGCTTCGGATATCACTGCGTCTGCACCCATTCCACATTTGGGCGGCGAATTAAGCGCGCAAAACCAAGCCAAATGGCAGAATTACACTTGCGAAGAAAATCAAAAAATCGATGTGCGCTACTACAAAAGCGATGCCGGGCCGACCGCCCAAATCCGCCACAAAGGTTTAAACATCAGCGCCCCCTACAGCCCTGAATTGAGCGACGAAGATTTGAGCGCATTCAGCAACGGCGAATTGACTTGGACCATCGGTAATTTCGTGCAAACCGATTTCTATCAGGAAAGCGACGGTTTTCTCGTGCGCCATGAAAAGGTTGAAGGTGCCGGTGAAGAAGGTATTGTCGATCATTTGTTGGTACAGGGTTGCATGCCTGCCAAATAATCATCCGTCATTCAAAGGCCGTCTGAACGCGCTTCAGACGGCCTTTGGTTTTATTTTTCCGTTTTCCGTTTCGCACGCGGATGCGCTTCATCATACACTTGCGCCAAATGGTCGAAATCAAGCTTGGTATAAATCTGCGTGGTGGAAAGATTGCTGTGCCCCAACAATTCCTGCACCGCCCGAATGTCGCGCGAGGCCTGCAATAAATGGCTGGCATAACTGTGGCGAAGCATGTGCGGCGACAAATGCTGCCCACCGCCCTGCTTGGCTGCCCATTGTGCCAAACGCTTCTGAATCTGCCGCCGCCCCAAGCGCTTACCGTTTTTACCGGTAAACAAAGCCGTTTCGCCTGCAACCGCAATCCGTACAGGCAGATAAGCGGCAATGGCTTCACGGCTTTTCTGCACCAATGGCACTTGGCGCTGCTTGTTGCCCTTACCCGTCACACTTACCCAGCCCTCATCCAGCAACACATCATCCAGATTCAAATCATGCACTTCGCTCAACCGCAGGCCGCTGCCGTAGAGCAATTCAAACACTGCATGATCACGTACGGCCAAATCGGAACCATCGTCATCGTTATCCAGCCAGTGATTGAGCGGCTCCTGCTGCAAGGCTTTAGGCAGGCGTTGCGGCGGCTTGGGCGCTTTCAGATTGTGGGTCGGATCTTTATTCAGCAAACCTTGTTTCATCAACCACGCACAATATTGCCGCCACACCGATAATTTGCGCGCCAAGCTGCGTTCCCCAAAATTTTGCTGCGACAGCTTTTTCAAAGCCGCTACCATGTCTGCACGGGCAATGTCTTCTTTTTCAGACGGCCTTGCAGAAAATAAATCATACAATTGCGCCAAATCACGCCGATAGGCGGTAAGCGTGTGCGCTGATTTGCCTTGCTGCCGCAAATCAGCCAAATACGCATCTTGCTGCGCAAAAAATTGCGCCTGTTTCATGTTCGGACAGCCTCCAATGCCGCTTTTAAAGATTCGGGCAAACGGCATACGCGTTGTGCGGCATAATCGAAACACACCATACCCGTTTGCACGCGGGCAATCGATTTTTTGTCCGGCACGCGAATCAAATGATAAAGCAGCGCAAAGCCGCTTTTGCCCACGTCAGCCGCACCCATTTCCATGCGCAAATCATCACCATGATGAGCCTGCATCAAATACTGCACCACTGCATCGGCCATAATCAACCCGACACCGCCGGCATCCAATTCGTTCCAGCCCTGCTGCTTCAGCCAGCGCATACGCGTTTCATGGCAAAGGCGAAGCACGGCATCATTGGCCAAATGCCGGCCGTAATTGATATCACCGATTTGCACGGTCATCCGGGCGGTAAACAAAATATCATCCGGTACAGCTACAATGATTCGCGGCATAGGGTTCCTTTATGGTTTCAGACGGCCTTTATCGAAATATTATTATCTACTATCTTACGTTAGTCGCAAATACTTACCGACGGTTTATCCGAATCTGAATTCATCTCAAACAAATATTATTAACATATGAAACCAATGTAGCCTTATGTAGTCTTTTAAGGCAAAAGCGATTATAATTTGCCTATCGTTTATTTCCACACTACCTTTAGGAGATTCTTATGGCTCTTGTATCCATGCGCCAATTGCTTGATCATGCAGCAGAAAACAGCTACGGCCTGCCTGCATTCAACGTCAATAACCTCGAACAAATGCGCGCCATTATGGAAGCCGCCGACCAAGTCAATTCACCGGTTATCGTTCAAGCCAGCGCAGGTGCGCGCAAATATGCCGGCGCACCTTTTTTACGTCATTTGATTTTGGCCGCCGTTGAAGAATTTCCGCATATTCCGGTGGTGATGCACCAAGACCACGGCGCATCGCCCGATGTTTGCCAACGCTCGATTCAATTGGGCTTCTCGTCAGTAATGATGGACGGCTCATTGATGGAAGATGGCAAAACCCCATCTACTTACGAATACAACGTTGGCGTAACCCGCACTGTTGTCAACTTCGCCCACGCTTGCGGTGTATCGGTTGAAGGCGAAATCGGCGTCTTGGGCAACTTGGAAACCGGTGAAGCCGGCGAAGAAGACGGTGTCGGTGCGGTCGGCAAGCTGACCCACGACCAAATGCTCACCGGCGTGGAAGACGCGGTTAACTTCGTGCGCGACACCGGTGTGGATGCATTGGCGATTGCCGTCGGCACCAGTCATGGCGCATACAAATTTACCCGTCCGCCAACCGGCGACGTATTACGCATCGACCGCATCAAAGAGATCCACGAAGCCCTGCCGAACACCCATATTGTGATGCACGGTTCAAGCTCAGTGCCGCAAGAATGGCTGAAAGTCATTAATGAACACGGTGGCAACATCGGCGAAACCTACGGCGTACCGGTAGAAGAAATCGTACAAGGCATCAAATACGGCGTACGCAAAGTCAACATCGACACCGACCTGCGCTTGGCCTCAACCGGCGCCATCCGTCGCTTTATGACCGAAAATCCGGCCGAATTCGACCCGCGAAAATACTTGGCCAAAACCGTCGAAGCCATGAAACAAGTCTGCATTGACCGCTACCTGGCATTCGGCTGCGAAGGTCAAGCCGATAAAATCAAGCCGATTTCTTTGGAAAAAATGGCGGAAAAATACGCCAAAGGCGAATTGAACCAAATCATTAAATAATGCGTTAATAAGCTGATAGGCCGTCTGAAAATATTTTCAGACGGCCTATCGGCCTTACAGAACCACTATAACAGCCAATAACCGGCACAGCAGCCATCATTCCCGCGAAGAGGGGAACCCATCATAAAATTTCAGAAACCCATTTATTCAAAAGTATATTACAGTTAAAAATAGATTCCTACCTTAGCGGAAATGACGTCGGTTTTATGTTTGTTGGCATTTTGCAAATATCTCGGCCTAATATTTTTCAAAATATCATGCCCCAATAACTCTGTGAGTATATTGTTATTCGAAATAAATTCCTTACCGTATTTACCGGCTCTTTAACAACAAGGTTTTGCACGGATTTCAACTTTGGAAAGCTCAAAACCTCTAAAGCAACCTATATCCGTCATTATCGGGCTTGACCCGATAATCCGGTTCTGTTCGGATGGCGCAATTTTTCCATAGAATACGCTTAATTTTTCAGATAGTAATCGGAAAGTTTCTTGTTATTCGGTAAAAGATTCTGAATCTCAAAGGCTGAATTATCGGACCAAGTCCGATAATGACCGCCTAAGAGTTTTGCAAAATCTCATAAGCCACCAATAAAAGCCAAAACAACCATCTATTCCCGCGCAGACGGAAATCTATCTTAGCATTCAAGAAACCTATTTTATTCAACAGGTTGTTATGCTCACAAATAGATTCCCGCCCATGCGGGAATGACAGCTATTCTGTATGCACTGTCTTTTGAAGGAGTTTGGCAAATTCTAACCCTTAATTTCCTTTCCCATTACACTTGACAAAAGTGTGTGATTTCATTCTGTACGCGCAATAAAAAGAGCCTGCAAAAGCAGGCTCTTTTCTTTTAAACTAATCGATTTAGATTAGAATTTGTGACGCAGACCAACCATACCGGCAGTAGTTTCGGTTTTGTTGTCGCTCTTACCAGCACGCAACCAACCGGCAGATACCAAAGCACTAGTACGTTTAGAGAAGTCGTAGTCAGCACCAACGATTACTTGGTTGTATTGAGTGTTGCTCAATTTCTCGTCACCAGCTTTAGCTTTGAAACCGTGAGCGTAAGAAACGCGCGGAGTTACGTTACCGAAACGGTAGCCAACAGTAGCAGCAGCTTCGTGTTGTTTCAAGCCGGCAGAAGTATCAGTAGCAGCATCGTAGCTATCATCATTTGCCAATTTAGCCAAGTAGCTTTGCTCACTATCCCAACCATTAGTGTATTGGTAACCCAAAGCAGCGATCAGGTTGTTGGCATCATAACCTACTACACCACGGTGTACTTGGCCAGATTTGCTTTCGCCATTAGCAACGTAAGCAGATTTTTTCAAACCGTAAGCATATTGACCGAAGAAACCGGCGTTTTCATAGTTCAAACCAGCGTAGTAGGTAGAAGTATCACCAGCATTATCATTACGACCATTAGTCAAACCAACGCCACGAACTTCTGAACCGTTGTCACGTGGAGTGTATTGAACGTTAGCGCTTACACCGCCGAATACCGGAGTGTCGTAACGTACAGATACAGCACGCTCTTCAACACGGGTAAACATGCCTAAGCCCAAAGCCGGGTTGCTGTATTCCCAAGGATCCAATGCATCGCTGGTGTTTTTCACAGAAGAATCCAATTTACCGGCGCGGATTTTACCGAAGCCACCTTCCAAACCGATGAACGATTCGCGAGTACCCCAGCCTGAATCAGTACCGGCTACAGAAGCGCTTTGCTCCAACTGCCAGATTGCATTCAGGTTGTCAGCCAAGTGCTCGTGGCCTTTGAAACCGATACGTGAACCGAAGTCAGCGATTTGAGTTTCTGTATGGCTTTCGTCACGAGTTACGTTACCAGCAGTGTCGGTGCGTTTTACTTTGGTTTTGCCAACTTCAACACCTGCTTTGATTTGACCGTACAAAGTCACATCAGCCATAGCTGCAACAGGCAAAGCTGCCAAAGTCAGAGCAATCAGAGATTTTTTCATTGCTGTATTCCTTTTCTATCATGAAAATTAACTTAAGCAGACTGAATATCTACTTAGGCCTTACATTATCGCTGGAATCAGCGATTCCATGAGTGTCACTATAATTGTTCCCTTCTAAAAAAACAAACTTTATAAACATCAATTGGCTTATCCCCGCCTAAAAAAACTGAACCCTTCCTTCAAGAATCAAGAAAATTTTCTTATAAATCAATTATTAATTCATATAGAAGTTGTTGTGCATTTTTACAACACAGATTCTTTGATTTCTTTATCGCAGGTTGACGCAAAACCATAGCCACCCTTATTTTATGGCCTATTTTCGAACTAAAATGATATTTGCATAACCAACTTGATGTGATTACAACCAAACCGGTATATCTGCTTTGATGATATTAAACTCATCCGGATAATCGACCCCGGTCAAATACAGGCCGTCAGGCATAAAGGTAGGCGGGGCTTTCAGACGGCTTTTCTCTTCTATTAAGCGGGCAAAATCTTCAACGCTGAGCTTCTTATTACCGACATAGACCAATGCCCCCATGATATTGCGCACCATATGGTGTAAAAAAGCATTACCGTGTAAATCCAGCTTGAGCAATTCGGGCGTGCCGCTGATATTTGCACTATACAGCGTTTTAATGGGGGATTTTGCCTGACACATGGAAGCGCGAAAGCTGGAAAAATCTTTTTCACCTTCCAACAATTTAGCCGCATGCTGCATTAATTCAATATCCAAATCCAAATGCGTCCACCCTACTTTACCGACCAGCAATGGGGAGCGTACGGGGGCAGATTGCAGCAGGTAGCGGTAATGTCGGCCATAAGCATCAAAACGGGCATGAAAATGCGCAGCGACGGGCTGCGCGTGCCATACGGCAATGCCCTGCGGCAAATGAGCGTTTACGCCCCTTATCCATGCTTGCGGCGTTCGATGAGCACCGGTATCAAAATGCACAACTTGCGCGGTAGCGTGCACACCTGTATCAGTGCGCCCGGCAACAATCACGGTAATAGGTTCTCCGGCAATGAGACTGACGGCTTGTTCTAAGGCCGTCTGAACCGTCGGCACTTTACCTGACTGCTTTTGCCAGCCATAAAAGCGACTGCCATCATAAGATAAGGTTAATGCCCATCGCTGCTTATTGGGATTTTCTAACATAGTAAATGTGATGATTGGATTGGTGGGTTCGGATATTCTGATACTTTGGTAAAATTCAAGTTAAACCAAGTAAGCCATGCCCGTCATTCCTGCCTGAGCGAAAATGACGGATTATAGAGT
This sequence comes from Neisseria yangbaofengii, assembly GCF_014898075.1. Taxonomy (NCBI): domain Bacteria; kingdom Pseudomonadati; phylum Pseudomonadota; class Betaproteobacteria; order Neisseriales; family Neisseriaceae; genus Neisseria; species Neisseria yangbaofengii. The sequence goes on along the minus strand of NZ_CP062976.1, from coordinate 391,658 downwards.
TCTGATAATTACGGCTTTACAAAGTTCTCATTCTATATAAAGAAAAAAGATGCCGTCTGAAAACAGCATCTTTTTTGCGCTTGGAGCCATGATGAGCGTTTAAGCGTTTAATTCTTCCAGCATGGTTTTGGCTTTGGCCAAAATAGCACCGTCCGATTCTTCCAGCAATTCTTGCAAAGTTTCGCGAGCAGCTTCAGGGTCGCCGATTTCGACATACATTTTCGCCAACTCATACTTAGCCTCCAATGGTGCGGTCATACCGACGGATTCCGAAATAAAGCCCGATTCACGACGGCTGCTGTCGGCCGTATCGGCTACAGCAATGCTATCCCATTCGATGGCTTCGTCAGCATCAGTCACTTGCGTCAATTCGGCGTTGAAATCATCCGCATCTTGGAATGACAAGGCTTCAGCTTGCTGAATGTCGAATAATTCAGGCTCGGCAACCGCTTCTGCTTCTACTGCCTCATTACTCAATTCAGGACTTGGCTCGAAAGCAGCATCAACTACCGGCTCCGGCTCTGCTTCCGGCTGAACGAATTCCAGCGGTACTTCAGCGTCGGCTTTATCAGCTTCGGTTGCCAGCGCTTTCGCGCCCGCTGCGCCTGCCGCAACCAAGGCAGCGGAACCTACGGCAGTCAAGTTGCTGTCGGTCGATTCGGTTTCGGCCTTAGTATCTTCAGCAAAGAAATCCCATTCTTTTTCTTTGACTTCAGTCTTGGTTTCTTCTACTTCAAAGTCCCAAGATTCGCGTTCAGACGACTGTTCGGTTACGAAGGCATCGGCAACCGGTGCGGCTGGTTCTTCAATCGCAACAGTCCCAACGGAAGCATAAGGATTTTCAGGCTCTGGCTCGTAAACGCTTTCGGTGGATTCGATGCTGTCCCAATCCGCATTACGGCGTTTTTCGGTTTCCTCATCAAGCGTTACCGCGCCGGATACAATCGCAGCTTGAGCATTATCGATGGCATTCAAGTCCACATCGACATCGCCCTGTTTGGCGGCCGGGGTTTCCTGTACTTCAGTAAAGAAGATGTCGTCGCCGAAATCGTCTTCCACTTCCAATTCGTCATCCGGCTTCTTGGCCACATAGGCAGCCGCAGCAGTGGCTGCTGCGCCTACATCGGCCACTGTCGCTGCAGTTTTGACTGTATTGGAAACAGGCTGCTCTGATTCAGGCAATGGTTTGTATGCAGTAGCCCCAGCTTCAGAGGTAAATGTTTCTTCTTTAGCTAAAGGCTGCACAACTTCTGCTGCAGACCCGGCTTTGCGTTTGCCTAATAATTTAGACAAGAAGAACAAGGCGATTAATGCCGCACCGCCCAACAGCAACCAACGCCATAAGCCGTTATCGCTTGAATCTGCGACTTCTTCTTGTAGCGCTGCCGGTTCGGTTACCGCCGGAGCAACAGGCTCTACCGCGCTGGCTTCTTCAGCAACAGCCGGTTCTGATGAAGCGATGGTCGCTGTATTGTCAACCGCTTCAGCAGCTACGGCAGGTTGCGCTTGAGAAGCAGTGTGCTCAACAGCCGGCTCCGTAGCGGCCGGGGTAGTTTCGGTTACAGCAGGTGTTTCTGCCGGCGCTTCTGTCGGTGCCATTGCTGCCGGTTGGGTTTCTACCGGTTGGGCCGACGGGGCAGCTTGGTTGGCATAGGTTTGGAATTCATCGCGATTCGGAATGCTCAATACTTTACCGGCCAACATGCGGTCGGCATCATTATTGATGAATACATCCGGGTTGGCGTTTACCAAAGCTTGTACGGTTTGCGCCAAGGTCATGTCTTGCGGGCGAACGCGGCTGGCGATACCGTTCAGGGTTTCGCCTTGGCGCACCAAGTGGCGTTTGCCGTAAACGATACCGCTGTATTGTTGTGGTTTCGGTTTGGCGGCTTTGGTATCATTGTCGGCGCGGCGCACCGGTTTATCGTTGCGGGCAGCCGGTGTATTGTTGCCGCCGATGGCACGATTAATCCGTTCGCGGGCCGCTTGACGGTCAATCGAAGTAGCAGCCGGGGCAGCTTCTACTCGGGTAGGCTGATTATTTTTTTGTACACGGGCGGCGGCGCTGTCGGTTTGGGAATTGTAGCCTGCCGGATCGATGATGGCGGTGTATTCGCGCAATTGCGAGCCGACGCCGACTTGGAAAATCAAGACGGGATCTTGAATCGGCTTAGACGAACGGATATTGACCACGGCTTTGTTGCTGCCGCTTTTGTGGATGCTGGCGCGCAGATTGCCGTTGGAAATCGAAGCTTTACCGCCGTCGAGCAAGGCTTTGGCCTCGTCGCCGGTTACGGTGATGGTTCCTGAGAAAGGTTCGCCCAAATGTGAATGGACGTTCAACCCTCCCAATCCGGCCATGGCACTAAATGACGTCATCAATGCCACAGAAGCGGCGATTAATTTAATTTTATGGTGGTTTTTCAAAACTTAATCCCCTGTTTGAAATGGCAGCGCGGCTGCATAATCCGTACTTAAACTGTGTATCTTGTGATGATATATTCTAAAGCACCTGTCTGCCAAGTCATCTGATAAATTAAGTTAAAAATTAACAGGAAAGTTGCAACTTTATAGCGACTATCGTTTCTTTTTTTCAATTAAATTGGAATAATCACTTGCTTCACTAGGCGGCAGGCCGTCTGAAATGCTTGGGTCTTTAATTTAAAATGCATCAATACCGTAACGGAATGCAAAGCTGTGCGACCGTTATGGTGAATCGAAAGATGCAAAAGCCCGGGCAGGTCTGTATGATGGGCTATGATTTTTCGTCAAAATTGATTGTTACAGTGAATCCACTTTAAAATAGTACGGCGTTGGTTCGCCTGGCCGTATTATCTATACTGTTTTCGGCTCACCGCCTTGTCCTATTTTTTTAAAGTGAATCCACTATACCTTTAAGAATCATAAAAGAGAATCCACAATACAACCGCTTGAGCTGTGATAAGATAAGTACTTTCAGACGGCCTTTTCTCCACATGCCGTCTGAAACCCAGTATGCGGTATCGGATTTTGCCGACACCGATTCATCAAAAGGATACATTTATGCAATACTTCATGTTATTGGCCACCGATGGCGACGACGTACACGAAGCCCGCGTGGCGGCGCGCCCTGCCCATTTGCAACGCTTGGAGGCCTTAAAAGCCGAAGGCCACCTACTGGCCGCCGGTCCGAATCCTTTGCCGGACAATCCGGAACGCGTTTCCGGCAGCCTGATTATCGCGCAATTCGAATCGCTGGATGCGGCGCAGGAATGGGCAGAAAAAGATCCTTATGTCGATGCCGGCGTATATGAAGAAATTTTAATCAAGCCGTTTAAACCGGTGTTCGGTCTGTAAACCATGGATATGCAGGCAGAAATCGAAGGCCGTCTGAAAAATTTGGATTATCAGTTTTTTGAATTTACAGACGAAAGCCATCTCCACATCGGCCATGCGGGCAACAAAGGCGGCGGGCATTATGCTGTTTTGATTGTGAGCGAAGCCTTTCGCGACATCAGCCGTCTCAACCGCCAGCGTATGGTCAAAACTTTATTAAACGATTTATTTTCAGACGGTCTGATTCATGCCTTGAGCATCAAAGCGGTCACACCTGATGAATATTCCAACTGATTAAACAACCAATTGAGAAACTTATGAAAAAAACCTATTTTGCTTCTGCTGTATTGTTCGCCCTTGCCTCAGGCAGCCTGTTGGCGCAAACCTTAGTTACCGTCAACGGTCAAGCCATCGACAGCAGCGTGATTGACGCGCAAGTTAAAGCCATTCGCGCTGAAAACAAACAAATCCAAGACACCCCTGCCCTGCGCCGCACCCTGACCGAACGCCAAGTGGTTTCCACCGTGGTCAGCCAAGAAGCCAAACGCTTGAAATTAGACCAAAGCGCGGAATACAAACAAGCCTTGCAACAAGCACGCGCAACAGCCGATAAAAGCGGTGCCGCCAAAAAAGCCAACTTCAAAACCGAATGGGCGGTATTTGAAGGTGACTTGTTAGGCCAAGCCTATGCCGCTCACGTAGCCAAACAAAATCCGGTACAGGAAAAAGACGTTAAAGCCGCTTATGACGATTTCAGCAAATTCTATAAAGGCACACAAGAAGTGCAATTGGGCGAAATCGTAACCAACAACAGCGCCGATGCCGAAAAAGCCATTGCCGATTTGAAAGCCAAGAAAAGCTTCGGCAGCGTGGTGAAACAATACTCGATTGACCCGCAAGCCAAACAAAGCGGCGGTATTCCGAATGCTTATGTGCCGCTGAAAGACCTACAACAATCTGCACCGCCTTTGTATGACGCAGTGAAAGGCCTGAAAAAAGGCGGCGTGACCGCTAAACCGCTGCAAAACGGCAATGTTTACGGCGTATTCTATGTAAATGACCGCCGAGACATCACCCTGCCGACTTACGATCAGGCGAAAAACGATATCGGCCAAGATTTGCAAGCTGCCCGCATTGATGCCTCAGTGCAATCGCTGCTGCAAAAAGCCGACATCAAACCGGCCAAATAATTCAGCGACGGAGTAAATGATGAAGTATCAAACGGCGGTTACCGGCGTTATTGCCGCAGCGGTGGCCGGATTTGCGATTGCCAAAGCACCGGAAATACCTGCCGCACGCATCGACAGCATGGTGAAAGAAGTGTTGCGTCAAGCCGACCAGAACCCGAACCAAACGTCCAAGCCGGATGGCGCCGCCATCCGCAAGGATGTGGTGTATCAGTTGCAGACGTTTGAAGTATTGAAAAACGAAGCCCTGAAGGCGGGATTGGATAAAGACCCTGAAGTGCAAAACCAATTCCAAACCATGGAAGCCCGGTTTTACGCCACACAATACGCGCAATATCTGGAGCGCAACACCACCGTCGACGACAACGATTTGCACAAAATCTACGAGCAGCAAACGCGAATGATCAAGCTGCAGCAAGTGAGCTTCGGCAGCGATCCGGAAGCCCGCGCTGCGCTGGAATTGCTGCGCAAAGGTTTGTCGTTTGACGATTTGATGAAGCGTTATCCGAATCCGGAACAAGCGTTCAACGAATTCATCATGCCGCAGCAATTGCCGCCGGAAATGGCTGAAATTGTCGAGCCGATGAGCCGTGGCGATGTAACGCACCATCCGGTGAAACTGCAGGATAAGTTTTATCTCTTTAAACTCAGCGCAGTCGAGCGCAATCCTGAAGCGCAACCGTTTGAACTGATACGTAACCAACTGGCGCAGCAGGCCAAGCAGCAGAAAGTGCGCCGTCGGATTGATGACTTGCTGAAAACCAACGGTATCAGCCGCTGATGATGCATTAAGTCATTGAAAAGACCGTCTGAAACTCAGTTTTCAGACGGCTTTTCTCTATTGAAGAATCCTGTTCTTGATTTTTTTTACAATGAACGGCTTTTGCATTCATCAACAGATTATCCCATAATACCAGCTTTCAGACGGCCTATTCAAAGGAACATCATGCGCGCAGTGATTCAAAAAGTAACCCGCGCCCAAGTCGATATTATTGAAAATAATAGCCGCGACACCAGCGGTAAAATTGGCAACGGCTTCATGATTTTACTGGGCGTAACCCATGACGACACTGAAGCCGATGCCCGCTATATTGCCGATAAAGTTGTCAATCTGCGTATTTTTGAAGATGAAAACGGCAAGCTGAATTTGTCGCTCAAAGATATCGGCGGATCGATATTGTTGGTCTCACAATTCACTCTATATGCCGATGCCCGCAGCGGTCGCCGCCCTTCTTTCTCGCATGCAGCCCCTGCTGCCCAAGCCAAAGCCTTGTATCAGCTCACGGCCGATTATCTGCGCGAGTATGGCTTAACGGTGGAAACCGGCCGTTTCCAAACACATATGCAGGTGACGCTCTGCAATGACGGGCCGGTGACGCTGCTGCTGGATTCACAAAAACTGTTTTAGCCCATTTACCGATTAACCGATAAAAAAGAGGCCGTCCGAAACGTTCAGACGGCCTAATGTTGTACATACAGCAATGTAGAACAAGGGAATACAAACTGACATGATGTACCAACAATTACACCACGCTGAAAATGTAAGGCAGATTTTACCATTATTAATATAAAATAGGAATACTTTTCAAAATTATCATGAAAAAGGCCGTCTGAAATTTAACTTTCAGACGGCCTAAACTTTATACCTGATACAGCTTAATCATTCGGCAACAAGCCTTCCGCCTTCACCCAAGCGACGATATCGGCTTCTACAGCCTCCGGGGAACCCGGATTATCGATTTTCACACCGTATTCATCGGCTTCGAGCTCTTCCAGAATTTCCAATTGCGAATCCAGCATATCGGCCTTCATGTAATGGCCTTTGCGCGACATCATGCGTTCAAGGTTTATTTCTTGCGGCGGAGTCAGGTGGATAAACGCCACTTTACCTTCTGCACCGCGCAAAATATCGCGGTATTGTTTTTTCAATGCAGAACACGTCACAATCGAATACGCCGCGTCTGCTTGCGCCTGCGTCGTCATCCAGTCACGCAGATTGCCCAGCCAAGGATAGCGGTCTTCATCGGTCAGCGGAATGCCCGCACCCATTTTATCGCGGTTGGCTTGGGTGTGAAATTCATCGCCTTCGGCATACGCACATCCGCCCAAATGCTTTTGCAGCGACAAGGCTGCCGTGGTTTTACCGCAGCCGCATACGCCCATCATTACAAAATGTACGGTCATATCGTTCTCCTTAAACGATGGCAAAGACCAATGCCGATAAAGCAAAACCAATCAAGGCAATCAGGGTTTGGTTGACTGTCCACGTTTTCAGGGTGGTTGGTACATCCATATTCAACAAGCGGCCGACCAGCCAGAAACCGGAATCGTTAAAGTGGCTGCAACCGACAGAACCGGCTGCCGTAGCCAACACCACACAAGCCAATTGCCAATCGCTGAAACCGGCTGCCGTCACCGCAGGTGCCATCAAGGCTGCGGCAGTGGTTAAAGCCACCGTAGCAGAACCTTGTGCGATACGCAACGCCAAAGCCACCAAGAAGCAGCCCAGCAACACCGGAATACCCAAATCGGCCATGCTGTCGGCCAAGGCTTTACCGATGCCCGACGCACGCAATACGCCGCCGAACATACCGCCCGCGCCGGTAATCAGAATCACCGAACACACCGGCCCCAACGCACCGTCGATGGTTTTTTCCAAGGCCGTGGCTTTTTCACCGCGCTTGCGACCCAACACATACAGAGCCACCAATACGGAAATGAGCAGGGCAACCGGTGTCGAACCAATCATGCTCAATGCTTGCGCCCAAGTTTCATCGGCGCTGACGACTTGTTCGCTGATTAAGGTAGCCAAGCCGGTATTCAAGAAAATCAGCAACATCGGAATCAGCATAATGCCGATAATGGTTGAAGCTTTAGCAGGATCTTTCGGCGTATCGTTGTCTTGTGCGCCGCCACTCAAGAAATCCGGCACCGGCACATCAAACTTACGGCCTAAAATCCGCCCCCACAAATAACCGCTGAAATACCAAGTGATCACCGCAATCGGCAAACCGATCAGCAACACATAGCCGATGTTGGCACCGTAAAATTCAGAAGCGGCAATCGGGCCCGGATGCGGCGGCAGGAAAACGTGCATCACCGAAAACGCACCAATCGACGCCATTGCATACGGCAACACGGTCGCTTTCATACGGCGTGCGGTCGCAAATACAATCGGCAGCATCACCATCAAGCCGGCATCGAAAAAAATCGGGAAACCGAAAATCAACGAAGCCACGCCCAAAGCAAACGGTGCGCGTTTCTCGCCGAACATGCGGATCAGGGCATCAGCCAATGATTGCGCACCGCCAGATGTTTCCACCAAGCGGCCGAGCATCGCACCCAAGCCCACCAACAGGGCCACACTGCCGAGCGTGCCGCCGAAATTTTTCACCAACACGTCATTGACAATATTGCCCGTCGGCAAGCCGGTGGCAATCGCCGTCAGCAGACTGACCAATACCAACGTCACCAAAGCATGAATGCGAAATTTCACAATCATGACCAAAATCAGCAAAATCGCTGCCGCTGCAATGCCGAGCAAGCTGCCGGTGCTGAGCGTCTGCGTCCAATTTTCCATTGGGAACCCTTTCAATCAAATTTAAGCAAACATACACAATGCATCAGTTGTTAACGCTACCTTAGCACATATTAGACCTGTAATTTTACTAGATAAAATTCCGTATCAATAAGCATTTATTTTTCAAAATGAAATATTTCAACCAAATATCAATTTTATGATTCATATCAAATGAAAAGGCCGTCTGAAAATACCTTTTCAGACGGCCTGAAGGCTTACCCATACCCTATGACAATCGTTACTCAACCGGCCTACTTTTTAATTGCATTACCGCCAGTTCAGTCTGCCTTCGAGGTGTACGCGTGAAAAATTCCGCATTATTTTGAATATTTGAGCCACTTGGAACGATTGCCAAAATTTTACCCGTTAATTTCCCTTGCCGAGTCTGCCATGCATCAAGAAACTGGGCACGACTCATCGAAATGTGCCCTAATGACGGATCAGCCAGCAAAACCGTATCATCAGAAACACCGCGCAATACCGAAAAATGGTCGTCTTTACGGTATTTCAGATACACAATCACCGGAATTTTCAAAGCCGTCAACTGCTCAAACGTCAAAGCGTAGCCCTTAGCTTCAAAACCAAAGTCCGGCATAATCCGCTGCATATCATCAAAAGAAGCCCGCTCACGCGTTTTGTCCATTTTCTCGAGCACTTCCTCTTCCGTCAGCTTCTGCCCGTAAAAATTGTTCAACAACGTGGCCACCGAAGCCGCGCCGCAGGAAAAATCCAAATCCTGTTTGACGATATTGAAATCGCGCTTTTCTTTCCAGCTCTGTACCTTGATTTTTCCGTAAGCCAAAGGATTCTCATGCGGCATCGGCGCGGCATGGATCATCGGCAGAAGCAGGTATAAACAGAGTAAAAGACAGAGCTTCATCATATTTTCCTTTAAGCAAGGCCGTCTGAAAAATCAAACCAATATTTTCAGACGGCCTTTTCCGAATCTAAGATATCGCAAGGCAGCAGGTAGGTTGGGAACAAACCTAACAAAACCGTAAATGATTAGGATAATGTTGGGTCAAGGTTCAACCTGCCTTTGCTATAGTCAGCATGACAACCTTGATCAATAAATTATTATCGTTTTGTTATTTTTTACTACACCTAATCTTATCTAGAAAATAGATACAAATACTGATAACAAAACTGACCGACATACTGAAAATACCGATACCTTTCCATGCAATCTCATATCCTTTTAATAAGTAGACGATAGTAAAAAAACCAACAGTTATACTGTATAACAATGAAAAACATATGGCATACAGCAAGACAGGCGGAACTTTTATCGTTCGGTTATTTTCAACAATATATTTGGCTAACCCACCACCAAATATCCCTGATAATAAATAAATAAGAAAGTTATCTTCCATAAATTATCTTTTATGCTTACCCAATGCCGCACTTGAAGATTGATTTAATCCAAACGCATTAGCACGAATAATAGTATTGGGCACTGCATTTCCATTCCTCCATGCTTCCTTAGCAAAAGTTTTGGTTGAAATACCTGCACCACGCAGCATAGCGTTAGTATATCCACCACCCACCATCCCCCCTCCTACAGCTGCTAGTGTACTACGGGTAGAAGCAGGTTGTCCGGTACGATAGTAGCTTACTCCGTGATTGCTCCATGCACTAATATTACCCCCAATTAATGCACCCAGCACAAACGGTGCCAAAGCCCCCTCTGTCTCCTTCATCTCCTGCTTCGACAATTCCGCCAACTGCAACGGCTTGTCTGGTTGCACTTCAAACACTTGCGTTTCAAATGCCTGCTTGTCCATGCTTTGCGCCATTGACGGCGCAGCAATCATGGTAAAAATCATCATGGCGGCGGAAATCTGCTTTTTCATTTTACTACTCCTTTAAGTTACAGTAGTTAAAAAATGCCCCGTCAAAACGTATGCTGCACGCCCAGTTTCAGTTCGGCGCTGCTCTGACCTGAGATGTTGAAACGTGCGGATGCGTTTAACGACGTGGCTTTGGAAAAACCGTAGCCTGCACCCAGTTGGGCGTAAGTAAGTGGATGTGTTTCTGGCGGATTCTTTTTGTCCGTTGAGGCGGTCGGGCTGCGTGCCGAACCATTGGATACCGCCGGTAAAGCTGATGCTGTCGTTGGCGGCAAAGGCTACATTAAAGTTAATGAGAAATAGTAGACAGGTTGGGTTACAATCCCGACAAAAACCCTAAATGATTAGAATTATGTTGGGTCTCAACCCAACCTACGCTTACTATTTTTTTATTCGTTGCTCTATTTTTTCGACACACCATAAAAAAATATAACAAATCAGGAATAATACAGCAGAAAACAAAACCAGATCTCTTATTAGAATACTAAAAAATTCAAAGCCAAGATTATTCCCATCTTTTACAACATTAAGTATATCCACAACGAAGTACCCACAAAAGAAAAAAATTGCAGCGGCAAAAGATAATGCAAATTTGCTTACTTTCTTTTGACTATATTTTGCAGACAGATGACCTAAAATGGCTGCCAATAAATCAGACATTGTTGCATTCCTAAAGAGATGACGAATGATGTTCGTCATCTCTTGCAAGTTAGTTATCTGCGCCAAACACGATTAGCACCATTATTGGCAATGGCACTATTAACTCGCCATACATTTGCGCCGGCATTTGTAAGACTTGGAATAAATTTGGCTCCGCCACTAGTAATGGCTCCTGCTGTACCAAATGAACCGCCAATTACCGCTCCACTAGCTACATTTCCTGCAAATTTAGCGTTATCCCATTTGTAATGTCCACGATAGGCACCCCAAGCATAACCTGCACCACCGGCTAATCCACCAATAGCACCGCCAACTACCCAAGGCGCAACCGCCCCTTCGGTCTCTTTCATCTCCTGCTTCGACAATTCCGCCAACTGCAACGGTTTGTCTGCCTGAACGTCAAACACTTTCGCTTCAAATGCCTGCTTGTCCAAGCTTTGCGCCATTACGGGCGAAGCAATCATGGCAAAAATCATCACGGCGGCGGAAATCTGTTTTTTCATCTTATTATTCCTTCACTTAGGTTACAAAAGTTAAAAAATGCCCCGTCAAAACACATGCTGCACGCCCAGTTCTCAGTATCGTAGGTACGGTTAGCCGCCCCAAGCGGTTAACCGTACCTACGGGCTCTTATCAGCAAACAGCACAATACGGTTGCCGTAATAATGTTTACCGTTAATCAAAATCTGGCAAGCCATGCCACACAAGTGCCATGCACTGCCGATCTTTACCGTGATTTCCGTACCGTTTTCCACATAATCCATACGCAGCCCCGCGATTGATTTCAACGAGGCTTCTCCCATCGGTATTTCTCTGTAATGTACCGGCTTACCGTTAATAAGGATTTCTTCGCGCGTAGATTCAAAATCCCAAACGTTTTTTACCATAATATCGATGCCCTGGTGTTCGGTTCGCCAAATTTTTTCTTTTGGTTTCATTTATTCTCCACAAACTTATAGAATCATGTTGGATCTTGGTCCAACCAACACTTACTAATAATTTACTTCATTTCAATAAAATAAAAATCTCGTAAAACGAATTTTAAATCTTTTTTAATATTCAAAACCGAGACATCTTTCTCTCGAATTTGCTTTAAAGCAAGCTTGATAAAATCAGTTTCTCCCTCCCTATGCTTCAAAATTACGTCAGAAAAAATAAATTTTTTCGGATTTGTTTGGCCTATGCATTTTAGAAATTCAATACCTACTTTAGTTATTTCCGATTCCCCTTCTCCATTTCTCTTCGTATAAAAATCGTTCTCACAAAATCTAAAATAAGCATACCAGCCATCTTGTATTGTTATAAGGGAAAAAGCTCCTTCTCGGATTTTGGTTAACCCGGGACAAGGGTTTTGTGTTAATACAAGGTAACCAAAAGACATTTTTATCTCCGTAAAAGTGAGCAAATATATTGAACATATTGCTCACTTTTCAAATGATTGTTGTTTAACTAACGTGGCTTACCATACCAATAGATTCCTTTCCTATATATCTGGTAATATTTACATTTTTACCAGCGGCGCAACCGTACACTCAATTTTTAACATTCTAACGACTTGGAAAATATACATTAAACCCGACAGGATGCTGTACGGTTACGCCGCTTGGGGCGGCTAACCGTACCTACGGGCTCTACCCGTAAATCATAGGATTACATTGGGTCTTGACCCAATCTACGCTTGCTGCACTGGCTACGATAAGTTCATTTTCAATTAAGTAAAAAATCTATCATTGTTTCTATTTTATTTGTCTTCCCAACAGGCTCATCTGTCTCCGGATCAAATTCGAGATAATCTGATAGGAAATCATTAATAAGCACCTGCTTCTCTTCTGTTGTAATCAAGTTATGTAACAGTTTTTGCTGTAAAACAAACAAGGCTAAGTTTTCCAAAGAAGCATATGGCTGCCCGTCAATTTTTTCAGATATTAATTTAATAATTTCACTCTTTATTTGCATATTTATTTCCTATGTTAAGAAAGGGGCATAGCCCCTTTTCTATTCAACGAGGTTTACCCCAAGTAGTAATTACCTTACCTTGGTTATTTAACACAACACCTCCATTAGGTCCTGTAAAACGAGTTCTTCCTCCTGATTGCGTCGTAATTTTCGTAGGATTACGCATAGTGCTTAGAATCGCTCTATTGGAAACACCTACACCACCACGAGAAATAGCTTGGTTTAACCCATGTCTCGTAAATCCAGTCAATGCAAATCGTGCACCTGCCGCAATTGCAGGCGCAAACCAAATTGCCGCCCCTTCGGTCTCTTTCATCTCCTGCTTCGACAATTCCGCCAACTGCAACGGCTTGTCTGCCTGAACGTCAAACACTTTCGCTTCAAATTCCTGCTTGCCTACGCCTTGCGCCATCACAGGGGAAGCAAGCATGACAATAATCATCATGGCGGCTGAAAATTGCTTTTTCATTTTACTACTCCTTTAAGTTACAGCGGTTAAAAAATGCCCGTCAAAACGTATGCTGCACACCCAGCTTCATCTCTGAACTGCTTTGCCCCGAGATATTGAAACGTGCGGTTGCGTTCAGCGACGTGGCTTTGGAAAAACCGTAGCCTGCGCCCAGTTGGGCGTAAGTGGATGTGTTTCTGGCGGATTCTTTTTGTCCGTCGAGGCGGTCAGGCTGCGTGCCGAGCCATTGGATGCCGCCGGTAAAGCTGATGCGGTCGTTGGCGGCAAAGGACAGGTTGGGGTTGATCAGCCAGTAGTTGCCTGCTTTGTATTTGAGGCCGTCTGAAAGGGTTTTGCTTCCGTTGAAGCGGTAGGCGGCGGTCAGCGAGAGGACGACGGGATCGATGGCTTTGTAGGTGGTCGCGCCGATGAGCCATGACTTGCCCGATGATGCTTTGCCGCGTGATTTTTCGTAGGCAGTGCCTTCGATAAAACCGATCAGGGCGGGATTTTTATCGTCTTTCAAAAAGGTGTGGCTGATGCCGAGCGATACGTCGGAAAGCTTGCTGTCGCGGCTTTTGCTGCTTTGGGCGGTTTCGCCGTCAAAGCCACGCTCTTCATGCCAAATATAGCCGGCATTGCCGTAAAGGTCTGTGTTGCCGGTCAAGCCGTAACGCAGGCCAAGAGTGCCGATGAGCAGGTCGCTGTTTCGGCTGTTTTCCTGCAATTCGGTGGGTATGGGGATAAAGGTTGCGCTGCCGGTTTGGATATAGACGGGAGCGGCCAGTTCGGTGTTGCGGCTTTCGCTGTTGACATAGCCAACAGACGCTTCCAGCTTCAGCTTGCCTTTATCGGTAAGGATTTCTTCGATGCTTAATGGTAGGTCGGCATAGGCTGCTAACGGAAATATGCAAAATGGAATAAAATATATATTTTTCATAAATTTAACTAAATTTTCTCCAGCAAGGCAATTTTACCATCAGCTATTTTTCTTTTTTTGCAAGTTATTTTCATTTGTTTCTTTATCAAGGTTTGGAGCCATAAAAAAAGCCGTCTGAAAATTTCAGACGGCCTTGCTTGGATTTTCAAATCGTTTTTCTGCGATTCAATCATCTACCAATTCACGCTTACGGCTCGGTTACCCAACTGTTTTTCCAATTCCTCAAACAATGCGGCACTGGCGGTTACACTCCATTTTGAAGAAATTTTCAGACGGCCTGAAGCTTGGTCGTTGCTGTATGACAGGGAAAGCGGAATATACTGCGTGTCAGGCAGGCGCGCGGCGGCAAGTATGGCGGCGAGCTTGGCGATGTCGTGTCCAGGACTGAGATGCAGGCTGAGGCTGCGGGCGTAGTTTTCACGCGCCATTTGCAGGGTCATGACTTGGTTGGCCATGATGCGTAAGCCTTCGCCGCCGCCATAATCGTCGCGGCTGACTTTCGATTCGATAATCAACACTTGGTCGGCTTTCAAAATACCGGCGCATTGTTCCAAAGTTTGGCCGCTGACCATGATTTCGATTTGGCCGCTCAAGTCTTCCAGCGTCACAAACGCCAGTTTGCCGCGCTTGCCCATCATGGTGCGCACCGATGTGACAAATCCGGCCAAGCGCACGCTGTCTTGCGGTTTCAGACGGCCTAATTTCGCCGGTGCGATTTTGCGCACTTCTTCGGCGTAAGGGCCGAACGGATGGCCGGACAGATAAAAACCGATGACGGTTTTTTCTTCGGCGAGCTTTTCCGATTCGCTCCACATCGGCACATCGACTAATTTTACCGGCTCGATGGCATCGTCCATCATGTCGAACAAACCGCCCTGATTGGCATTGGCTGCTTTTTGGTCGGCATTGCCCATCGCCAAATCGATGTTGGCCAGCAACATGGCGCGGTTAGGGTCGATGCTGTCAAACGCGCCGCCGCGGATTAAGGCTTCGATCGTGCGGCGGTTCATGTGTTCTTTGCCGACGCGCTCACAGAAATCGAGCAGCCCGGTAAATTTACCGCCCGCCTCCCGCGCAGCAATAATCGATTCCACCGCCGCTTCGCCGGTGCCTTTAATTGCACCCAAGGCATAGCGGATTTTACGGTCGGGATACGGCGTGAAGCGGTAATCCGATTCATTGATGTCCGGCGGCAGGAAGGTCAAACCGTTGGCGCGGCTGTCATCATAAAAATGCTTGATCTGATCGGTATTATCCAATTCAGACGACATGGTCGCCGCCATAAATTCGGCCGGATAATGCGCTTTAAGCCAGGCGGTTTGATACGAAATCAGCGCGTAGGCGGCGGCATGCGATTTGTTGAAACCGTAGCCGGCGAATTTTTCCATGTAGTTGAAAATCTGGTCGGATTTTTCGCGCGAAATGCCTTGTTTGGCCGCACCTTCGGCGAAAATCTCGCGGTGTTTGACCATTTCTTCGGGCTTTTTCTTACCCATGGCACGCCGCAATAAATCCGCACCGCCGAGCGAGTAGCCGCCGATAATCTGCGCAGCCTGCATCACCTGCTCTTGATACACCATAATGCCGTAAGTCGGCTCGAGAATCTCGGCCAGCATCGGGTGAATGTATTCAAACGGCTCGCCTTTCATACGCGCGACGAAATCGGGAATGTTATCCATCGGGCCCGGGCGGTAGAGCGACACGAAGGCAATCAATTCTTCAAACTTGGTCGTGTGGGCCGTTTTCAGCATTTTTTTCATGCCGGTCGATTCAAACTGGAACACGGCGGTCGTGTTGGCATCGCGGAAAATCTGATAGGCAGCTTGGTCGTCCAACGGAATGGCGCTGACATCAACAATGTCGCCGCTGGTATTTTTGATGTTATTTTGCGCCATTTCGATAATGGTCAGGTTGCGCAAACCCAAGAAGTCGAACTTCACCAAGCCCACGTCTTCCACGTCGCCTTTGTCATACATCGACACGGGCGATGCCGATTCGTCGGCCTGATACACGGGACTGAAATCGGAAATTTTACCCGGCGCAATCAACACGCCGCCTGCATGCATGCCCAATCCGCGCGTTAAGTCTTCCAACTTTTTCGCCAATTCAATCAATTCTTGTGCTTCTTCCGCAGCAATCAGTTCGCCGATTTGCGGCTCGGCCTCCATCGCCTTATCCAGGCTCAAAGGCTTGTTGGCTTCCAGCGGAATCAGTTTCGACAGGCGGTCGCACAGCATAAACGGCAATTCCAATACCCGCCCCACATCGCGAATCACCGCCTTGGACGACATGGTGCCGAAAGTCACAATCTGGCTTACCGCTTCCGCACCATATTTTGCACGCACGTATTCAATCACGCGGCCGCGGTTGGCTTGGCAGAAATCGACGTCGAAGTCGGGCATCGACACACGCTCAGGATTCAAGAAACGCTCGAACAACAAGGCATATTTCAACGGATCAAGGTCGGTAATCTTCAAGGAATACGCCACCAGAGAACCCGCACCCGAACCGCGACCCGGCCCCACCGGACAGCCGTTGTTTTTCGCCCAGTTGATGAAGTCTTGTACGATCAGGAAGTAGCCGGGGAAGCCCATCTGAATGATGATATTCAACTCAAAATCCAAACGCGCCTGATATTCCGGCATTTTTTCCGCCCGCTCGGCTTCGTCAGGATAAAGCTGAACCATGCGCTCTTGCAGGCCTTCGTTAGACAACACCCGTAAATAGTCGTCCAAGGTCATGCCTTCCGGCGTCGGAAAATCGGGCAGGAAGTTTTTACCCAGCGTGATGTGCAGGTTGCAGCGTTTGGCAATTTCCACCGTATTTTCCAACGCTTCTGGCAAATCAGCAAAACGCGCCGCCATCTCCTGCGGCTCGATGAAATATTGGCTAGGCGAAAATTCACGCGGGCGCTTTTTGTCGCTCAACACCCAGCCGCCCGCCACGCACACGCGCGTTTCGTGGGCATTGAAGTCATCGCGGCTCATGAATTGGGTCGGGTGTGTCGCCACCACCGGCAAATCGAGTTCTTCCGCCAAGGCCACGCTGCCCGATACGGCGGTTTCCCATTCGGGACGTTCCGGCAGACGTTGCAATTCCAGATAAAACGCGTTTGGAAACCATGCCGCATATTTTTGCGCAGCGGCTTTGGCCGCTTCGGGACGGCCGTTTAACAAGTTCACGCCCACTTCGCCGTAATGCGCGCCCGACAAACAAATCAGGCCGCTGTTGTCGCCTTCGGCCAACCAGCTTTGGCGCAATTCGGCATGGTCGACATTGCGGTCTTTGCCGACATAGGAGGCGGTTAAGAGTTCACTCAATCGCAGATAGCCGGCATCGTTGCGGATAATCAACATTGCGCGAAACGGCTTTTCAGGCGCTTCAGGGTTTTCAATCCGGACATCCGCACCGCCAATCGGCTTAATGCCCGCGCCACGGCAGGCTTTGTAGAATTTCACCAAGCCGAATTGGTTCATCAAATCACTCACGCCCAGCGCCGGCAAACCGTATTCCGCCGCTTTGGACACCAGCTTTTTAATCCGCACCATACCGTCGGTAATCGAAAATTCCGTATGCAGGCGCAGGGGGATGTAGGTCGGTTGAGTCATAAAAAAAATCTTGCAGAAAAGTCAAACTAAAGCAGTATTGTAGCAGGGTTTGAAACATCAAAGGCCGTCTGAAAAATATTTTCAGACGGCCTTTTGGCTTGACCGATTATTCGGATTCGGCACAATAAAACGAATACAGCAATTCAATCATTTTACCCACACGCTCATCGGCAATGTAGTAAAGCCTTTCGCGATGGTTGACTTCGCAACTGACCAAACCGGCTTCACGCAGCAAAGCCAACTGGCTCGACATAGCGGCTTGCGGCAAACCGGTGATTTGCGCCAACTCAGTAACGTTGCGGCGCTCTGCGTGCAGGTTGCACAACACGGCCAAGCGGTTGGGATTGGCGAGCAGTTTCAAAAAGCCGGCCGCTTCGGCATAGGGAGCATTTTCAAGATTCATGATGTTGCTTAGATAAAAGGCATTGCCTCATATTTTATCACAATGCCGGCCGCATCAGCTTGATTTTGCCTGTTGGCGCAAACTTTGGTTCCACGGCATCAGCATAAGCAACCGTGCCATGCCGCAAAATCCGGTCAACCCTGCCAACAGCAGACCTGCGCCGACCATACCGCACAATAAATACAGCCACGGCGACACCAGCCAGCCGCCCAACGCACCCGACAACGCCAGCAAGCCTGCACCGATTTGCACTTGGCGCATCAAATCAAGCGGCCGGCTGCGGTTGATAACGGTATCAAACCCGCCCGCTTTCCAGCCCTGTATGCCGTGTTCCAAAATATAGGCGGTTTTGCCCTGCGAGGCTTGTTGCAATGCTGCTGCATTTTGCGCCGTGCGCATACCGGATTGGCAATGAAACACCAGCGTATCGGCGACGGGTAAACTCTCTGCCGCCAGTTTATCCAGCGGCACATTAACTGCGCCGTCGATGTGTTCGCGTGCGTATTCGGCTGTGCCGCGCACATCAATCAATACTGCGCCGCCAGCTAATTTCTGCCGCACTTCTTGGGCAGAAAGGGTTTGAATGTTCATCACTTTACCTTTTTCAGACGGCCAAACAGCCTATTTACGCGGACAAGTATTCACCCCGAGCAAACTATACAACCCGCAAAATGAAAAGACACCGCTAGCCAACACCAACACACCCAGCCAACCCCACCAACCGATATTACCGGTGACCGCAGCGATGATTAAAGCCAAGCCCAAAATAATACGGACGGCACGGTCGATACCGCCGACATTGCGTTTCATATTTTACTCCTTTTATATTAAGTTTTTTAAATGTATTAAAAATATAATATGATGAACGGCACTTGTCAAGGCCGTCTGAAAAATTTTCAGACGGCCTGTGATACAATAAACGCACTCAATTTAGGAACATCAACATGGAAGCCACCGTCTATCTCGAAGACAACGAATACATCGCCCTATGCGACCTGCTCAAGCTGGCCGGACTGACCGAAAGCGGCGGGCAAGCAAAAACCTTCATCGCCGAAGGTGCGGTGTTGCGCAACGGAGAAGTGGAAACCCGCAAAACCGCTAAAATCCGCGGCGGCGAAGTGATTGAGTTTAACGGTGCGGTATTGGACATTGCAGATGGATACGACCCGGAAGACTAAGGCCGAAGCATTATTGGGCGAGCCGCTGCTTGATGAACCCGTGCGCCCCGAAAGTTGGGAATGCTGCGGCAGCGATTGCGGTGATGCATGTATCCAAACCATTTATTGGGATGAAAAAGCACGCTACGATGCGCAGCAGAAAAAGCTGCAAAGCCTAAATTTATCAGAAGGAAAATAGTATCCGCTCTTTTTCAGACGGCCTGACCGATAGGCCGTCTGAACCTTTCTCTTTTCCCCTGCACGACACATCATGATAGACCTTCACTGCCATTCCACCGTTTCAGACGGCCGCTTAACGCCTGCCGAAGTAGTGCGCCTTGCCCATGCCAACGGCTGCACAATGCTGTCGCTCACCGACCACGACCACACCGGCGGTTTGGCCGAAGCGCGGGCCGAAGCGGCTGTGCTCGGCCTCAGTTTTATTAATGGCGTGGAAATATCGGTCACATGGCGCGGCCGCACGATTCACATTGTCGGATTGGATTTTGATGAGCATGATGAAACGCTGCAAAACTTATTGGCCACCGTGCGACAAGGCCGTCTGAAACGTTTGCAGGCGATTGCAGATAAATTGGCAAAAAAAGGCATATTGGGCGCGTTTGACGGCGCTATGACCTTAGTCACCAATCCGGAAATGGCCAGTCGCACCCACATCGCCGAATTTCTCATCAACGAAGGCCATGTGCGCAACAAGCAGCAGGCGTTCGGCAAATATTTGGGCGACGGCAAACCGTGTTCGGTGAAACACGAATGGGCGGATTTGGCCGAATGCGTGGCCGCCATCAACGGCGCAGGCGGCATGGCGGTGATTGCACACCCGATGCGTTATGATTTGTCGGCCACAGCCAGGCGCAATTTGTTTGATGAATTCAAATCACTCGGCGGTGCGGGAATAGAAGTGCACAGCGGTAATTGCAATAAAAACGACCGCTTGAACTATGCGCTTTTGGCCGGCCGCCACGGCTTACTGGCCAGCTCGGGAAGCGATTTTCACCGTCCCGACGATTTTTCCGGCAGCATACTCGGCGCCTGCCCAGAATTACCGGAAAACTGCCGGCCGGTTTGGCAGCATTTTAAAAATCAGACCATCTGAAATAAATTCATACAAAAAGGCCGTCTGAAAGTATTCCCTTTCAGACGGCCTTGATTCATTTTAAAGTGGATTCACTATATTTAAAACACTACTTGCAAAACCAGATAACATACCATCGACAATGCAGCCGCAGCAGGTAAAGTAATCACCCAAGCCAAACCGATCGGCTTCATCAGCACCCAGTTGGCATTACGGTTCACTAAGCCAATGCCCAACACCGCACCAACCAGAATATGCGTGCTCGATACCGGCAAGCCCATCAATGATGCCGCCATCACCACCGAAGCAGCCGACAATTCCGCGGCAAAACCCGAAGCCGGATGCATCTCGGCCAAGCCGGTGCCGACGGTTTTAATCACCTCTTTACCGACAAACCACAAGCCGACAATCAGAGCGATACCGAAAGTCAGCATCGCAATCGGCGGCACAGGATTTTGTGCACTGATGTCGCCGGTGCGCAACACGTCCATAATCGCAGCAAACGGGCCGATGGCGTTGGCGATATCATTGGCACCGTGGCTGAAGGCAAAACCGCAAGCGGTAAACACCTGCATCCAAGAAAACATTTGGAACGTTGATTTACCCAAATCTTTGCGCTTCAGGCTCTTGGCAAACACGAATGTCGCCAGCCAAATCGCCGCGCCAATCATGAAGATGGTCAAGAAGCTGTTGACATTGCTCATGCCCAAATGCAGGTTTTTCAAGCCTTTGAAAATCAGCATAGCCGAAATCATCATACCACCGATGGACGCAATAAACGGCACCCATGAATGCAAGGCTTTGTATGAATCGACGCTGTTTTTGCGGCTATCGATTTCATACAGGCCGCGGTAATAATCCGATTGCAATTCGGCCGGATTAAATTCAGGCTCGTTGTAAATTTCTGCATCGCGGGAAATTTTGGTGGCGTAGTCCACTTTGCCCGCTTCGTCCAAGGTTTCAAAAAACAGACGGTATTGCTCTTTATAGGCTTTCTTTTCCTGCTTGATGGCTTTGAGCGTATCGTCTGCCCAAGCATTGTAGTCCAACACATATTTCTTAATTTGCGAGAACACCGCATACGAGACCAACCCGCCCAATATCGGCGAGAGCACCCAAGAAATGGCGATTTCGCCCAGTTTGCCCCATTTAATCAAAGCACCGGCATCGACATGCGACATAAAGGCCATACACAGCGAACTGCCGACAATACCGCCGATAATCGCGTGCGTGGTCGATACCGGCAAACCTTTATGCGAGGCAAACAGCAACCACAATGCCGCCGCCAGCAATGCCGACATCATGATATAGACAAACTGCATAGGTTCAAGGCTCATCTCACCTAAATCGACAATACCCTTGCGGATGGTGTCGGTAACTTCGCCGCCGGCAATCACCGCGCCGCTGACTTCAAACACCGCCGCAATAATCAAGGCTTGCGGAATGGTCAAGGTGCCGGAACCGACACTGGTACCGAACGAATTGGCAATATCGTTACCGCCGACGTTAAACGCCATAAACACGCCGAATACGGTGGCCAAAAGAAACAGCGCAATATGGTTGTGATGGGTATAATCCAAACCCCAATAAATAAAATAGCCGACCATACCCACAAGCATAGTGGCAAATAAGGCATTAATCAGCTTTAAGTTCGCACCCGGTTGAGCCTGACCCATTGATGGATTCCTTTAAAACAGTTGAAGCGATCCTGTTGAGGATTACAGTATGGTTACAATATTGCAACATAAGTTTGCATTGTAACCGTTTTGCCGAAATTGTTGCAGATTTATTTCCCTTTATCCGCTAAATTTCCATTGAGCCAGCCAAGCCAACTTGGCCAAATCGCGTTAAAATAGCCGTTTTTCCCATAGAATTCCCATGAGCAGCCAATACTATATCGGCATCATGTCCGGCACCAGTATGGACGGTGCGGATGCCGTCTTAATCCGCATGCAGGGCGCCGACTGGCAAGCCGCCGTCGACCACAGCTTCACCCCGTTTTCAGACGGCCTGCGACAAGAATTATTGGCGCTGCAAAACACCGGCAGCAACGAGTTACACCGCAGCTTTATGCTTTCACAAACCTTAAGCCGCCTGTATGCCGATACCGTCAACCGGATCTTACGCCAGCAAAATCTCACACCTGAAGACATTACCGCCATCGGCTGCCACGGCCAGACCGTGCGTCACTCACCGGAAAACGGTTACAGCGTACAATTGGCCGATTTACCGCTATTGGCAGAACTGACCGGCATCTTCACCATCGGTGACTTCCGCAGCCGCGATTTAGCCGCCCGCGGACAAGGTGCGCCGTTGGTGCCTGCCTTTCATCATGCACTGTTTCATCATGCGGAAGAAACCCGTGTG
This sequence comes from Neisseria yangbaofengii, assembly GCF_014898075.1. NCBI lineage: Bacteria > Pseudomonadati > Pseudomonadota > Betaproteobacteria > Neisseriales > Neisseriaceae > Neisseria > Neisseria yangbaofengii. Next base: position 369,094 of record NZ_CP062976.1, on the reverse strand, counting down.
GTGCTGAACATCGGAGGCATTTCCAACATCAGCGTTTTACCGCCCGACGCACCTGCATTCGGCTTCGACACCGGCCCCGGCAACATGCTGATGGATGCGTGGATGCAACACACCTGGCAGCTTCCCTACGACCGCAACGGCGAAAAAGCAGCACAAGGCAAACTATTGCCCGAATTGCTCACCGCCCTGCTCGACCATCCTTATTTTTCCCAGCCTTATCCGAAAAGCACCGGCCGTGAATTATTTTCACTGGAATGGCTGCGAGGCCGTCTGAAAGGCGGCGAGCAGCCGGAAGACGTGTTGCAAACCCTGCTCCAATACACAGCCTGCACCATCTTTACCGCCATCCGCCAAGCAGCCCCTGATGCCGGTAATATTTACGTCTGCGGCGGCGGCGTGCAAAACCAAGCCTTGATGGATGCCTTGGAAACCTTAGCCAGCCGTAAAAATATCGCCCTGCACAGCACCGGCAAACTTAATCTCGATCCGCAATGGGTCGAAGCGGCAGCCTTCGGTTGGTTGGCGGCTTGCTGGATAAACCGCATACCGAGCAATCCGCACCACGCAACCGGTGCACACAAGCCTTGTATTCTGGGTGCAGGCCATTACGCCTGATTTTACTTGCCGCGATGATTTAACTTCTAAAAAAACCGCTCAAATTTCTTAAGAAATTTGAGCGGTTTTTGCAATGCGAGATGAAATTATAGTGGATTCATTTTTAAATAGGGCAAGGCGGAGAGCCGAAGACAGTATAGATAATACGGCTAGGCGAACCAACGCCGTACTATTTTAAAGTGAATCCACTATGACTTAATTTCGCATATAAAAAAGCCCCTGCTTCAGCAAGGGCTTTTATTTCTACAACCAACTCAATTATTTCAATTTGGTTTCTTTGTAGATAACGTGTTTACGGGCTACCGGGTCAAATTTTTTGATTTCCAGTTTACCGGGCATAGTGCGTTTGTTTTTGGTAGTGGTGTAAAAATGGCCAGTACCAGCACTAGATTCCAATTTGATTTTATCGCGCATTGCAGTAATCCTTAATTAATTATAAGCGTTCGTTAATTAAGCTTCGCCGCGGGCACGCAAATCAGCCAATACGACATCAATGCCTACTTTATCGATGGTGCGCAATGCAGCGTTAGAAACGCGCAAGCGAACCCAGCGGTTTTCACTTTCTACCCAGAAACGACGTGATTGCAAGTTAGGCAAAAAACGACGTTTGGTTTTGTTGTTGGCGTGTGATACGTTATTGCCAGACATCGGGCGCTTACCGGTCACTTTGCAAACTCGTGCCATGGTTAGTCTCCAAACTTCTAATAAAATAGTAAAACGCGATTTATACCATGAAAAGCAGCGTTTGTTCAAGTCGCTTTATGAAAAAACGTGATTTACAGGGATAAAACCGCCTAATTGTTGCATCTGCGAAACGCTTCGCTTCGAGAAAGAATAAGGATGAATTATAACGGATTTTTGACTGGCCCGCATCCGTTACTCTGCAAAATAAAGCACTATGCCGTCTGAAAAAAATCCCGTGGGCACTGCTTCGGGCACAAAAAAGCCCTGCTTAAGCAAGGCTTTTAATCGGCCCGTTCAGACGGCCTTAGTTGTAGGAAATTGTCGGGTTGTTTACTTATGCAAAACAGCTTTTGTTTTTTGCCCGAATGATTGTTTTAGGATTTTTGAGCGTTATCGAGAACCATGCGGCTTTGCCGTGCCTTCCGGCATTCTTGGCAACATTCAAAAATCCCAAAATGGGTCATCAAGCAAAAAAAAGCAAAAGTGTAAACAACGCTGGGATTTTCTACACCTTAGTCCAATTGCGCCACAGAAACCGGCAAACCGCGCACGGCTGCCAATGTGGCATTGGCGGCTTTTTGCTGCTTGAGGAACGCGTTCATATTATTTGGTGTCAGTTTCGGTGTCGGCAAGGCCACGGTAGTCGGATTCACCGGCTGACCGTTGACACGCGCTTCGTAGTGCAAATGCGGGCCGGTTGAGCGGCCGCTGCTGCCGACATAACCGATAATATCACCGGCACGCACGCTACCGGTCAATTGTGAAAACGCGCTCATGTGGCCGTATAAAGTTTCCACGCCGTTGGCATGCACCACCATCACGGTATGGCCATAGCCGCCTTTCCAGCCTTTAAAGGTAATCATACCGTCTGCGGCAGCACGAATCGGCGTACCCATCGGCGCAGCATAGTCGATACCGGTATGCATACGCACAGTGTGTAAAACCGGATGCACGCGGTAACCATATGGCGAAGAAATTCGGGTATATTCAACAGGTTGAATATTAAAACCTTCTTTTTGCTGTAAAGATTTACCGTTTTGGTCGTAGTAGCTGCCGCTCTCTTCGTCGCCTTTGCCTTCGCTGTAGTAATAAGCGTGGTAGGTTTTGCCGTTTTTCACGATTTCAGCGGCCAAAATATCACCCACGCCCATTTGCTGGCCGCGGAAATACATGCTGTTGTACAACAAGCGGATAACATCGCCTTCTTTCAAGGTTTGCATATCAACGGTATCGGCAAAAATCTCGCGAAGCTGCAGATAAACATCAGACGGAATTTCGGCACGCAGCATATCGCCGATGGCCGAGCTGCGAATTGCAATCGAACGCAAAGTCGGCATAGTTTTCATGTCGATTGCCTCGTTGGAAGCCTGCCATTTGCCGTTGACCTTTTCCAAAGCGACCAAGTTGCGCTCTAACTCTTCGTCAATGAAAAACTGCACATCGGTCACTTGGCCGGTGGCATCCACACGGATATTCACTGATTGATTGGCCTTCAGATTTTTCATATCGCGCGTGGCATTGTTTTTCGCCATGATGGCTTTGATGTCGGTTTGCGGCACACCCATGCGGGTCAATACGTCCGACAGGGAATCGCCCTGCTGCACCACTTCCTGCGCCCAGTAGCTTGATTGAAAATTACCGGTTTCGACATACACCGCCGGCAATTCTTCCAATACGCGTTCGACTTTGAAGTCGCCCGCTTTCGGCATAGGTTCGGTCACCGCATAAGCCGTCATTACACCGGAAACCGGCAGCAACATACCCAATAATGACCAACGCACCGGCTTGTTTCGCCAAAAACGGCTGAAAAAAGAATTTTTCGTTTGTTCAGACACTCGCCAATCCTTCTTAATTTTTTATCGCGGCTTTAGACCGCATGATTTATCGTTAAAGCTGTATTTTTTAAATCCGATTTACCTTATCTGCCGCTTTCAGACGGCCTGAAACCGACCGCAGCAGATAAGGTAAATCGGCTTCAGAGCAGAATTATCCGCCCAACTGATAGATTGACACTTGATTTTGCTGAATTTTACGCGCGCCTATTGTAGCACAAAACCATCCGTCGCACCAAAAAGGCCGTCTGAAACATCCTTAAGCGATATTAGTCCGCACTTCATTGAATCAAGTTCAATATGGCGTAAAATAAGCTTTTTCGCTTTACCCTTCCCTTATGAAACTTACGCTCGCCATCCCTTCGCTCAACCGTCGCAACGATGAAACACTGCCGCCATTGAGGCTTGACGCATTTAACCAAATCTTGCGATACGGCCTTCTGAACAAAACGCCGCAAACGCCGTCTGAATTTTATCGTCGCCATCTGTGGCAAGGCAGCTTGTCGGCACAGGCGAAACGTATGCTGAATATTCCCGCCAACCAAGCCGCCGCGTTTGCCAGTCCGTTGTGGCAGCAGATGGGCATGCACCAAGCCCGCGTCATCAGCGGCGAACATTTAAATATTCAAACCGAAGAAGCGGGACAGCTTTGCCGAGAATTAAGCGATTTTTATCGGAAAGACGGTTGGCAGTTTCATACATTGCGGCCGGACTTATGGCTCATCACCATGCCGTCTGAAATCGATTGGCAAGTGGCACCGATATGGGATATCGGCGGCCAAATCGGCGCTACCGACCAAGCCTCAGGCCGCGATGCCTTGCAATGGCTCAACAAGCAAACCGAAATACAAATGTGGCTGCACAACCACCCGCTCAACCGGCAGCGCCAAAACCGACAAGCCCCTGCGCTCAACGGCCTGTGGCTGTGGCAAGACATTCACGGCAGCTGCACGCACACCGGCTTGCTCGCCAGCGACAGCCCGTGGGCAGCCTTTTACCCACACCGGCGCATCGATGCCCCTTATGATTTTGATGCGTATTTGAATGCGACCAACGAATCCGGTTTATCCGTTTCAGACGGCCTGATTTTCTTAGATGATTTGGCCGTCACAGAGCAAACCGGCGATGTGTCCGCCTATCAAGAAATCCTGCAAAGCTGGGAAAACCGCTGGTTTGCCCCCTTATGGCAAGCCTTGCAATCAGGCCGTCTGAAACAGCTTACTATTGCGGCCGATGGTGAAAATGGCGGTAAATTGGTGATAACGCCAAAAGCAAAATGGGCATTTTGGAAGGCAAAGAAAAACTTTAACGGCATTTGGTAATGATATGAAAGCAAACAGGCCGTCTGAAACATTTCAGACGGCCTGTTTATCAAGGAACCAGCAAGAATTACATTTGTTGTTGGGCAGCGCGGATGGCGTTTTGATCAGGGTTGATCAACACTTCTACGCGGCGGTTTTGCGCACGGCCTTCGGCAGTGGCGTTAGACGCGATTGGTTGGCGCGAACCGTAACCGGCAGTGCTCAAACGTGAACCGCTCACACCGCGTGATTGCAGGTAAGAAGCCACCGATTGTGCGCGGTTGCGGGACAATGGCTCGTTGATGGCGTCAGAACCGGTGTTGTCGGTGTGGCCGTTGATGGTCAACGTGGTATCAGGGTATTGAACCAGCGTTTTTGCCGCAGCAGCCAAAGCGTTTTGCGCGTTGGCGCTCAAAGCAGCGCTACCGGTGGCGAAAGTTACGTTTTCAGGCATTACCAATTTGATTTGGTTGCCTTGACGCTCTACTTCTACGTTGGTATTGGCCAAGCTTTCACGCAGTTTTTTCTCTTGGTAATCCATGTAGCCGCCAACGCCTGCGCCTACTGCGCCGCAAGCCAAGGCTGAGTTACGTGCGCCTTTGCCGCCGTGGGTCAATGCACCGACGATGCCGCACACAGCCGCACTACCCAAGCCGTAAACGGCGGTTTTGCTGGCGGTCTGCTGGCCGGTAGCCGGATCGGTCACACAGCCTGCCAAAGCCAAAGGAGCAGCAACGATAGCAAGCGTTAAAGGTTTCAAGAATTTCATGGTTTTCCTTTCGATAAAACGTGCCTTTTCCTTTTCAAGGCCGTCTGAAAATAGGTCGCAGGCTTGTATTCTTTTCAAGCCGACTTTTAGAAATGGTCATCATAACCAACATTTCAAATGCTTAAAAGCACGTTTAACCCGATATTACAAAGCTATTCATACGCTAACGATTTTCCGGCAACATGCTACCGCTTATCGCTTTTCAAGACAGATTGATGGTTGTTTCGGTTTATTTCTTTACATTTTTACGATGTTCCTGATACCAGCGCAGCAGCATAAACTTCAGTCTCACCTTCACATCATAGCCTACCGAACGGGCGCCCAATGCAAACAACACTGCCGCCACAGGCAAAGCAAAATGATGACCGATGGCCTGATAGCCCAATGCACCGATAATACCGCCCAAACTAAAAGTGGCCATCAAGCCCGAGAGCAGCCACATTTTCGGCTTGTTGACGCGGATATGCGGCAGGCGCGGATGATGTTGCTTCGAATAATACATCACCTTGGATAATTCAATGCCCAAATCGGTGGCCGAGCCGGTCATGTGCGTCGAGCGAATTGCCCCGCCCGAGAGCAAAGTAATCACCGTATTGTGCATCCCCATAATAAAGCAGAGCAAAAACAAAGCCAGCGATGGCAAGGAAAATTGGCCGAAACCGAAATCGAGCTGAAAAGCAGTGGCACCAAACAAACCGAAAATCAACAAATAAACCGCTTCCAACCACATGGAAAAGCCATAACTGCCGCGAAAACGCTTTTGCTGTGTCCACAAAACCACCCAGCTTGAATGCGCCGCGCCCATCACAAAACAAATCACGCTGATAAACGCCACCAACACCATACCCCATTCGCGCATATACACCATATCTGCCACCAAAGAAAGCGAACCGGTAACATGCGACGTGTAGCGTGCAAATGCGAAAAAGCCGCCTGCATTAATCGCCCCGGCCAACAGCGCCATCACATAGCCCAACCGCCGAAACCGCGCATCCGAGATATGCCGCTCACGCAAATACGGCCGATCCGCCTGCCAAAAAGGCGGCGTATGCAGATGTCCATGCCGCTTGTCGTGCGCCTTTTTCCTACGCTTTGCCATTTGATGATGATCACTCACGCCAACCCGTTCCCTTGTTTTTCAGACGGCCTCACGCCCTGAATATTTATTCTGCAGACACAATCATAACAGACCTACCTTGCGCCAGCCGAACCGGAAGCAACAATATTACCGCTTGCTAAAACGCAATAAAATGGCGTACATTAAACCTTACCGACTCAATCAGGGGCAACACATGAAAAATAGACGCAGCTTATTGATTCTCGGCGCGATTTTCACACTCGCCGCCTGCGCCGCCACACCCGGACAAAAAGCCGAGCGTGCCGCCGCGCAAAAACGTTACGAACAAAACCTGCAAGTGGCGCTCGCTGCCCAATGTGACAAAGACACCGCATTATTAATGCAAAAGCAGTTTGAACAAGCCGAGCAATCTACCGCACTTTCCGGCAAAGAGCAGCAGGAATTCCGCTTGAAATACGTCGACAAAGTCGCCGACCCGATGTTCCAAGCCTGCTACAAAATGGCATGGCAAAACTACATTGCACAACAAAAATTGCGTGAAGTCCGCTATTACCGCGACTATTACGACGATTGGGGCTGGCGCCGTCCGTTTTACCATCCGTTTTGGTGGTAACCGCACTTAACTGATTATTCAGGCCGTCTGAACGCAGCTACTTTCAGACGGCCTTATCGATGATTTTTTGCTAAAAAAGCCGTCTGAATTTCATGCGTTATTTTTTCTGTTTATTGTTGTGGCTGCTTGCCGCCCCCGCCTTGTGCAAAGGCACACCCGAAGCCGATACTTTTCTCTATGAAATCAGCAAGCCCGCCGGCCGGCCGGTTTCTTATCTGCTCGGCACCATTCACGTCGGCAAACTCAACGCCACCCTGCCCGCCGATTACCGCCGTGCGCTTAACCGCGTATCGCAATTGGTGGTCGAAAGCGACGAATCCGGCATGACCGCTGCCGATACATTAAAGATGATGCACATGATGGCCGACAACCGCCCTTTAAAACAAAGCTTGGGCAACGCGCGCATGCGCCGATTGCAAAATATGTTGGCCGGCGGCCAAGAGCCCGCCGGCTTTTCGTCAGATTCCCGAATCAAACCGTGGGCGTTTTGGCTGTTGACCCAAAGCACTTTCAACCCCAAGGGCTATTCTTATGAATACGGCATCGACAATCTGCTGATTCAGCGCGCCAAAAAGCTCAATAAACCGGTGATTGCGTTGGAAGGCGCAGAGCAACTCAGCTATTTCGCCCACCTGCCCGAAGATGTCATTATCCGCTCGTTTGATGCTTTGGAAAAACACCACAAAGCCTTTCTGAACGACATCATCACCTTAGAAGACGACTACCGCCGCCAACGCGCCGAAAAAACATGGTCAGAAATCGCCAATCCCGCGCATCAATTGAGATTTTTACCGCGTAAAGACCATCCGCTGTGGCACGAACTGATGTACGGCAAATTACTCACCCAACGCAACCAAATCTGGCTGCCGAAGCTGATTGAAATCCTACCGCACAAACCGACCCTGATTGCCGTTGGCGGTGCGCATTTGTTCGGCGAACAAGGCTTGATTGTGCGTCTGCGCCAAGCCGGTTATCAAGTTAAACCGGTTGAGGTTAAGACTAAATTAGAAACCCGCTAACCAAGCAGGCCGTCTGAAACGTTTCAGACGGCCTCGAATCCATTTCCATGTCTTTCTCATATCCGCTGCTTAAGCCCTCACTGCACGATATTTAATTTATTATTTAATTTATTCCGAAGCATTTATCCCAAGCCCGATTGCGTTTACAATAGCGCCTGATTCAAACACACACACACCACCATGAATATCCACCTCGGCCGCCGCCACCCGCCCGAATGCCCGCAAGGCGCGGCAGTGACCATCGGCAATTTCGACGGCGTGCATCTCGGCCACAAACACATTCTGCAAACCCTCAAACAACAAGCCGACAAACTCGGCCTGCCGGTTGTTGCGGTGATTTTCGAGCCGCAACCGAAAGAGTTTTTTGCCAAAAAATTCAGCAAACCGCAGCCTTACCGCATTTCCCCTTTGCGCACCAAGCTGGATTTATTGCGCCAAACCGAATGTGTCGACATTGTGTGGGTGTTGCCGTTTACCCAAAGCTTCGCCGACATGTCCGCACAAGCTTTTATCGACGGTTTGTTACGCGACAAACTCAACACCCGCTACCTGCTCATCGGCGACGATTTCCGCTTTGGTGCCGGACGCGAAGGCGGCTTTGAAATGCTGCAAGCACAAAGCGGCATGCAGACAGAACGCACCCCCTCCGTCATCGTCGAAGATATCCGCACCAGCAGCACCGCTGTGCGCCAAGCCCTTTCAGACGGCCGCCTTGCTTACGCGCGCAAATTATTGGGGCACGATTATGTGCTGGGCGGCAAAGTCAAACACGGCAAAAAACTCGGCCGCACCATCAACGCCCCCACCGCCAACGTGCAACTGCCGCCGTATCATTACGCGCTTAGCGGCGTGTTTACGGTTGAAGCCGACGGCAGTTTCGGCACCCGCCGCGGCGTCGCCAGCTTTGGTTTCAACCCGACTGTGTCCGACAAAAAAACGCAGAAGCTGGAAGTACATTTATTTGACTTCCAAGGCGATTTATACGGCCAACGCTTAAACGTGCGCTTTTTGCACAAACTGCGTGACGAACAAAAATTCGACAACATTGAAGCTTTGAAAACGCAAATTTTGAAAGACATGGAAGCGGCGAAAAACTGGCAGCCTTGAGTATCATCAAAAGGCCGTCTGAAAAACAGGAATGTTTTTTTCAGACGGCCTTTTTGCCGGAAACGGAAAATATTTAAAATTACGGAAATCCATCCCCAACCCACACCAAACCCCTTATAAAAACAACACAATTCCGCTACAATACCCCTTTATGATTTTTTCAGACGTCCTACCAAACAAAAGGCCGTCCGAACCCCCAGTCACACCATTAAATCCGAGAACAAACATGACCGATTACAGCAAAACCGTCAACCTGCTTGAAAGCCCGTTCCCAATGCGCGGCAATCTGGCCAAGCGCGAACCTGCATGGCTGAAAAGCTGGTACGAACAAAAACGCTACCAAAAATTGCGCGACAAAACCAAAGGCCGTCCGAAATTCGTTTTGCACGACGGCCCGCCGTATGCCAACGGCGACATCCACATCGGTCATGCCGTCAACAAAATTTTGAAAGACATCATCATCCGCAGCAAAACCCAAGCCGGTTTCGATGCGCCTTATGTACCGGGTTGGGACTGCCACGGTCTGCCGATTGAAGTGATGGTGGAAAAGCTGCACGGCAAAGATATGCCCAAAGCGCGTTTCCGCGAACTCTGCCGTGAATACGCCGCCGAACAAATCGCCCGCCAGAAAAAAGACTTCATCCGCTTGGGCGTGTTGGGTGATTGGGACAATCCGTATCTGACCATGGATTTCCAAACCGAAGCCGACACCGTGCGCACTTTGGGCGAAATCTACAAAGCCGGCTATCTGTACCGCGGTGCCAAACCGGTGCAATTCTGCTTGGATTGCGGCTCATCATTGGCCGAAGCCGAAGTGGAATATAAAGACAAAATTTCCCCCGCCATCGACGTGGCTTATCCGTTTAAAGACAACGCCGCGTTGGCCAAAGCCTTCGGCGTGGAAAGCATTGATGGCGAAGCATTCGCCGTGATTTGGACCACCACACCGTGGACGCTGCCTGCCAGCCAAGCAATTTCCGCCGGTGCAGAAGTGGTATACCAACTGATTGACACCGGCAAAGGCCATTTGGTCTTGGCCAAAGATTTGGCGGAAGAGGCGCTGAAACGCTACGGCCTTTCAGACGGCATGACCGTAGTGGCCGAAACCGCCGGCGCGCATTTGGAAAACCTGCATTTGAACCATCCGTTTATCGAGCGCGATATCCTGATGCTCAACGGCGGCCATGTAACCACCGATGCCGGTACCGGCTTGGTGCACACCGCCCCTGCCCACGGCTTGGAAGACTACGCCGTCTGCAACCAATACGGTATCGAGCTGTACAACCCGATTAACGGCGAAGGCCGTTACATCAGCGAAGTACCGCGCGTGGCCGGTCTGACCGTATGGGAAGCTAATCCTGTAATCATTGAATGGCTGCAAGAAAACAAGCGCTTATTGTGCAACACCAAGCTGGAACACAGCTACGCCCACTGCTGGCGCCACAAAACCCCGCTGATTTACCGCGCCACCGGCCAATGGTTTATCGGCATGGACAAACCGGGCGCCGACGGCAAAACCTTGCGCGGCAATGCGATGAAAGCAGTGGACGACACCGAATTTTTCCCGTCTTGGGGCCGTGCGCGCTTGCAGACGATGATTGAAGGCCGTCCCGACTGGGTCGTATCGCGCCAACGTTACTGGGGCACACCGATGACTTTCTTTGTGCACAAAGAAAGCGGCGAATTGCACCCGAATTCCGCCCAATTATTGGAACAAGTGGCGCAACGCATTGAAGAAAAAGGTATTGAAGCATGGTTCTCGCTGGATAAAAGCGAATTGTTGAACGCGGAAGATTGCGAGCAATACGACAAACTTACCGACACCATGGACGTATGGTTCGATTCAGGCTCAACCCATTATTCTGTATTGAAACAACGCGAAGAATTGACATGGCCGGCCGATTTGTATCTGGAAGGCAGCGACCAACACCGCGGCTGGTTCCAATCGTCTATGCTCACCGGCTGTGCTGCCATGGGCCGCGCACCTTACAAGCAATTGCTAACCCACGGTTTTGTGGTCGATCAAAACGGCCGAAAAATGTCGAAATCCATCGGCAACGTGGTGGCACCGCAAGAAGTGTACAACGAATTCGGTGCCGACATTCTACGCTTGTGGGCAGCTTCGACCGACTATTCGGGCGAACTGGCGATTTCCAAAGAAATCCTCAAGCGCGTGACCGAAAGTTACCGCCGCATCCGCAACACCTTAAGCTTCCTGTTTGCCAACTTGTCGGATTTCAACCCGTTTGAACACGCCGTGCCGCAAGACCAAATGGTCGAGCTTGACCGCTATGCGCTGATTTTGGCACGCCGACTGCAAGAGCGCGTAGCCGGCGATTACTACCCGCGCTATGCTTTCCACTTTGCCGTGAAAGACATCGTGTCATTCTGTTCGGAAGATTTGGGCGCGTTCTATTTGGATATTTTGAAAGACCGCCTGTACACCACCCAAGCCGGCAGCCACGCCCGCCGCAGCGCGCAAACCGCCCTGTATCACATCACGCGCAGTCTGGTTCTCCTGATTGCACCGGTTTTGTGCTTTACCGGCGAAGAAGCGTGGGACATCATCGGCGGCGGCGAGGAAGACAGCGTGTTGTTCCACACATGGCACGAATTCCCGCCGATTAACGAAAAAGCCGAAGCCGAAATCGTGAAGAAATGGGCAGCCGTACGCGAAGTACGCGAAGCCGTGACCGCCGCGATTGAGCCGCTGCGTACCGACAAAACCGTCGGCTCGTCACTGCAAGCCGAAGTCGATATTCATGCACCGGAAGCCTTGGCAGGCTATCTGAAAGCCTTGGGCGACGAATTGCGCTTTGCCCTGCTGGTTTCCAAAGCCAACGTGTACAAAGCCGACGAATTGAGCGTTACCGCCCAAGCCAGCAACGGCGAAAAATGCGAACGCTGCTGGCACTACACCGACGATATCGGCAGCGTAGCAGGCCATGCTACTGTATGTAAGCGCTGTGCGGACAATATCGACGGCAAAGGCGAAGAGCGTCATTACGCTTAAAGCTGCTTGCGCTTAATTTAACCGGTAAGCAAACCAAAGGCCGTCTGAAAATATTTTTCAGACGGCCTTTGGTTTAAAACGTTTTGCCCAATTCGATAAACATACGGCTTTTGCCGTATTCGTAAAACTTATCGTTGCTCAGGTTTTTATGATGCGACACCGTCAGCCTTGGCGTAATGCCTTTAAAATGCACCGCGCGATGCCAAAGCGATAAGGTTGCACCCAATTCCTTATCTTGGCGTTTGTCGCCGTTGCTGAAAAAGCTTGCGTCATGATAATGGCGTTTGGCTGCATTCAGTTGCAGACGGCTCGACAAACCGCCCTGCCATTCCTGCCCCCAAGCCACACGCAAGCCGTATCGGTCAAAGCTTTCGGAATGGTCGTTTTTATTGCGTTCGCGATACCAATCCGCCCCCGTCAGCCAATATTGGCGGGCATTGGCATAATATACCAGCGATGCGCTGAACAAACGGCTTTGGTTATCCGAATCCGCACGGCGGGTATTTTTCAGACGGCCAAACTCCATCGCCGTTAAAGTTTGAATTTTCGGCATATGCCAGCGGTTCCAATGCAGACGCACACCGCTGGTGTAGGTATAAGGGTCGTTGCCGTAAAAGCGTCTCTCGTGAAAAGGCGTCACGCCCACATCGGTGCGCTGGTCGGCATGACCGATGCCCGCCGATACCCGGCTGATTAAATCGTTATAAGTGGTGTGGTTGGGATAAACTTTACCGTACACACCCGCACCGACCGTGGCATACCGGCCTTTGGGCAGCGACCATTTTTTTTCAGTACCTATTTGATAATTGACGGCGGTGGCATCAATCGGCGCGTTGAATATCCAACCACGGAAACAATCGTCATCAGATTGGATTTGTCTGGCTACTGCACATTGCTCCGCCCCCAACTGCTCACCCAAACGGCGCCGGCGCGGTGCCTGATTGATATTCTGCTCGCGGGTAATGTTCAGCGACGCATTAAACTGCCACGAATCACGATCACGCAAAGCCTTACGATAGGCTTCGATTTCATTTTTCACCGCTTCAGGCATATCTTCACTTTGCAAACGGTCGAATTGATCGGCTGCGGCTTCGTTCTGTTTATCTTCAAACAAGGCTTTAGCCAATTGCAGGCGTACCATCGGCGCATTCGGATTATCGGCAATAAATTCACGGTACACGTTCACCGCTTCCCCCGCCTTACCTTCGCCCTGCGCCAACAAACCGCGCGCATAACGTGCCATAGACTGATCGTGTTTCGGCCATTTCTCATAAATCGGCAAAACTGCCTTGATACCGGCAATATTCTGCGCTACCACCGCCGAATACATCGCACGTTCCAGCAACTCGGTATTGCCCAATAATATTTCCTCATCGACCTGCAATACTTTTTCAGACGGCTTGGCCGCTTCTTTCACATGCGCCGGAATCTCTTGTGTCTGCGGCTCAGCCACATTGATTTTTAATTCCGCTTCTGCCCGCGGTTCAGACGGCCTGACTGCATCCGCCGCCAAACCAACCGCCGGACACAGCAGCCAACCCAACATTATTTTTTTCATACTTTAGACCAATTCTTCCCCAAATAGTGTCATACATTTTTATGCAAAATAATACCTCGTCTTCAGGTAAACAGGCCGTCTGAAACCTTTTCAGACGGCCTGTTTACAACTTAAAGATTATTGGCGTTTTGCACCATAACCACCGATTAATTGTTCGGTATCGGCTGCATTCTTCAGGCCGTAAGTACCGCCGATTTCAGCGGCATTGGCACCGTAGAATTTACCGTTCAGATTACCGCTTAAGCCGTTAGTGGTTTTTGCATTGCCTACAAAATGATTAGCATTACCCCAGGCAGCAGTACCTTTGATATTGTAGCCAGCTGCAGCGGTGCTGGTACGTACGCCGTTATTCAGACTGTGAACCTGAGAGTTCAGGGTTTCAAAACGTACGCCTTTTTTAGCAAAATCAACCACAGCTTTGACATCGGCAGTTAACTGACGCTGTTTTCCACCTTCAACCAAATAGGCAGTAGTCAAACCGTTATACGTTGCTGTACCATTGGCTGGCAGGCTGCCGAATACGGTTTCATCACCTAAGGTTTGATATCCATGAATCACGCCATTTTTCGGGTCGATGTAATGCGCAAAAGTTTGGTAAGTCCAACCTGCAGCCGCTGGATCGTGCATCACAATACGGGTACCATCAGTGAACTGTACAATATATACACCGTCGAATTTTTTATCAAACACCAACCCGTTTTTATCTTTTTTGATGTAGGCAATTCCGTCAACTGAACTTTCTACACCATTAGCCAACTGGGGACGTGCTTTCATGTAAGCATCGTAAAGCGGCTGCCATTTGGTAATTTCCTTTTGGGCTTCTTGACGTGCTGCCTCATCTTTTGCTGATTCCAGTGCTTTTTTGGCTGATTCGAGTGCTTTATAAGCTTCTTCGATTGAGGCATCGAAACTTGCCGCACCGGTAGCAAATTTACTGCCTTTAGGCAAATCGGTATGTGTACTGACGTCAGATTTCGAAATACCGCCGGAATAGGCCTTAGCAATCATTGAATATGGCGTAGTAAAATTAACAGTAGTAGCGTTACCCGCAGCTGTGCTGTTATTAATCACCACACCGTCCAACTTTACTTCTTGATTGGCATTCGACGCCAAAGAGCTAATCAAACCGCCTTGATTGGTCGTAAAATCGTTTTGACCATCAATTTTGCGCAGCTGAATGTTCGGGTTGTTTTGTTGTGCTCCGGCTGATTCGATAAAATCGGTATGCAGCGGGGTCGGCAAGTTGAGCGCAGCCAGCGGGCTATGGTCGGTTACCAATTGTGCAGACAACTTGTCGAGTTTGGATTTTTCAGCTGTAGTAATGAATGTTTTCTGCTGTTCACTAAGAGCATTAAAGGCTTTCTGTGCCTCAGTCAAAGCTTGCTCATCCACTTCTTTTGCTGATTCAGGTAAAGCAGCAATCTTATTTCTCACCGAATCAACGGCAGGATCGGCGACCTGAATCACTTGACCATCAGCAGATTTACTACCTTCAGCAGCCGCTTTAACAGCCTCTTCTGCTTCTGCAAGCTTATCTAAGGTTGCTTTATCAACCAGCTGTTTAGAAGCATCAGAAAGATTTTTATAAGCATTTCTAGCAGCTGTCACAGCTCCAGCATCGGCAGCAGTCAGCTCTTCTGTTGGTTTTAAACTGGCTACTTTGTCAATCACACTACGGGCACTGGTCGCATTATTTACCAACTCTGTACTCGGGGAACTACCGCCACCGCCACAGGCAGACAAAATCGCAGCACTCACAGCAACAAATAAAATTTTTTTCATTCTCGCATTCCGTAACATATTAAAACGTCCTTTATTTCTTATCAAAAACAATAGGCAAATATACACTTTAATCCTTGTCGGCCGATGAGACCAAATAGAAAAGGATAATAACACCATGCCATATTACTTGCAAAATAAAACGTTTTTTTACACTTAGAGATGAAACTCCGCTTCTCAAACATACAACACGCATTTTTTACTTCTGATGTTTTTCTGAAATCAACTCCACTGCAACAAATTCAAAACATCACTTTACCGCTTTCAGGTAGAATATCTCTTTTTACCGACTTCAGGCCGTCTGAAACATGAGTTCTAAAATCTTTTATCTGCTGCTGGTATTGGCAGCGATTGCGCTCGACCAAACCACGAAAATCTGGACGCTGGCGAATTTTCAATACCAAGAACGCATAAACATCATTCCGAATTTTTTTGATTGGACGCTGGTGTTCAACCCGGGCGCGGCGTTTAGTTTTTTGGCTGACCAAGGCGGTTGGCAGAAGTATTTCTTTTTAACGCTGGCTTTGGTAATCAGCGGCTATTTGTGGCGCGGCATTGCAAAAAATGACTTTGCGCGTTGGGGAAAAATCGGGGCGGCGATGATTATCGGCGGTGCCATCGGCAATGCGGCCGACCGATTGTCTTATGGCCATGTGGTTGATTTTTTATTATTTTATTGGCAAGATTGGTATTACCCTGCTTTCAATATTGCCGACAGTTTTATCTGCGTGGGTGCGGTATTGTTGGTATTGGACGGCTTTTCAAACAAACATAAAAAAAATACAGCGCCAGAGAATCGGGCCGTCTGAAACTGAATTTTTCGGAATACACACATGACAAACAAAACCATTATGCTGGCCAATCCGCGCGGCTTTTGTGCCGGCGTTGACCGCGCCATTGCAATCGTAGAGCGTGCGTTGGAAGAATACGGTGCGCCGATTTATGTGCGCCATGAAGTCGTGCACAATAAATTCGTGGTCGATAATCTGCGTGATAAAGGCGCAATTTTTATTGAAGATTTGTCGGAAGTACCGGCCGGTGCCACGCTGATTTATTCGGCACACGGCGTATCGAAGGCCGTTCAGGAAGAGGCCAAAATGCGCGGTTTCCGTGTGTTTGATGCGACTTGCCCGCTGGTGACCAAAGTGCACAAAGAAGTGGCTCGCCTGGATGCACAGGATTATCAAATCATTATGATCGGCCACAAAGGCCATGTCGAAGTAGAAGGCACGATGGGACAGCTGCCACCGGGCAAAATGCTGCTGGTAGAAGTGGTGGAAGACGTAGCGGCATTGGAAGTGGCCGACCCCGGCAAACTAGCCTATGTGAGCCAGACCACTTTGTCGGTTGACGAAACCAAAGACATCATCGAAGCATTGAATGCGCGTTTCCCCAATATCTGCAACCCGCACAAAGAAGACATTTGCTACGCCACCACCAACCGTCAAAAAGCGGTGAAAGATTTGGCGGCTGAATGCGATATTGTAATTGTGGTCGGTTCACCCAATTCATCCAACAGCAACCGCTTGCGTGAAGTGGCGGCGGTGCGCGGGGTGGATGCGTATATGGTTGATAACGCCGGTTATCTGCAGAAAAAATGGTTCGACGGCAAATCCAAAGTCGGGGTGACAGCGGGTGCCTCGGCGCCGGAAGTGTTGGTGCAGGAAGTATTGCAAACCATTCAATCTTGGGGACATGATACCGTGTGTGAAGGCAAAGGTGCGGAAGAAAGCATCGTGTTTGTGTTGCCGAAAGAATTGCGCCGCGAAGGTGAGAATAAGCAGATTTTGAATAAGGGTTAATTTCCTTCCCAAATAATAAAAGGCCGTCTGAAAGATAATCTTTCAGACGGCCTTTTATAGTGGATTCGCTTTAAAACAGGACAAGGCGGCGAGCCGAAGACAGTATCGATAATACGGCTGGGCGAGCCAACACCGTACTATTTTAAAGTGGATTCACTATATTATTTTCTGAATTTTATTGATGGCTTATTTCAGCAAATCTGACAAAGTGTCATCTTCAACCGCTTCAACACTATAACGCTCTTCTGCCCATTCGCCCAAATCGATCAGCTTGCAACGCCGGCTGCAAAACGGGCGGTATTTGCTTTCGCTGCTCCAGATAACCGGCGTTCGGCAGGTTGGGCATTTGACGATGGTAATGTGTTCATTCATATTCAGACGGCCTTGAGTGTATGGATATAAAAGCGATGTAAACGTTGGACTTTTTCGGCTAACTCGCTCAGGCTGCAGTCATTTTTAATCACATCATCAGCATGCAGCAACCGCTCACGACGTGGCGCTTGGCTAGCCATAATGCGGCGGATTTCATCTTCGCTTAAGCCGCTGCGCTGTTTGACACGCTCGATTTGCGCGGCTTCTTCCACATCAATCACCAACACACGTTGCACCAACGCAAGAAATGGCGGATTTTCCACCAACAGCGGTACATCGATGATGCCGTAAATTTTATCTGAATACTGCGCTTGTTGCAGGCGGATTTCTTGCAAAATCAATGGAAACATCAAAGATTCGAGTATGGCTTTGGTTTGAGGCCGTCTGAACACTTCTTCACGCAATGCGGCACGATTCAGACGGCCTTCACTTTCAAATACGTGCCCGCCAATGGTTTCAAGGATAGCAGGCAGGGCTTTGCCGTTATCTGCCGTCAGGCTGCGGCTGAGGGCATCGGCATCGATATGCGGCACACCCAGCGCAACGAATTCCGCCGCAGCTTTTGATTTTCCGCTACCGATACCGCCTGTTAATCCGACCCAAACCGTCATTTAAAATCCTGATTTGGTTAGCCACCATTGAATCAATCGGCGAATTGGTTCATTGGCAATGAAAATAATCCATCCGGCCACCGCCAAGCTTGGGCCGAAGGCAAATTGCTGCCCCTTACCAACACGTGATATGAGTGCGCCGACAATGCCAATTAAGGCCGCCATAAACACCAATACCGGCAACACACCGACACCCAGCCATGCGCCTAGTGCGGCCAATAATTTAAAGTCACCGCCGCCCATGCCGATTTTGCCGGTTAAGAGTTTATAGACATAACACAGCAACCACAAACTCATATAACCGCAAACCGCACCCAATACCGCCGATTGCAATGTCGTAAATGCACCGTTGAAGTTATACAGTAAACCCAGCCATATCAGCGGCAAGGTTAAGGAATCGGGCAAGTATTGGGTATCATAGTCGATAAAGGTCAGTGCAACCAGTATAGCGGTGAAAATCAAGCCACCGAATGTGAGCCACGTCCAGCCGTATTGCCACGCCACGATGCCGAATAAGACACCGGTGAGCAATTCCACCAAAGGATAGCGGATGCTGATGGGCGTTTTGCACGAACTGCATTTACCCCCCAACAACAAATAGCTCGCAATCGGAATATTCTGCCAAGCCTTCACCGGCGCATGACATTTCGGACAGCGCGAATCCGGTTTCGACAAAGTAAAAGGCACTTCTTCTTCGGCCGTTAACGGCAAATTCAAATGCTCTTTGGCAAATTGCGTCCAACCGCGCTCCATCATTACCGGAACGCGATAAATCACCACATTCAAAAAGCTGCCGATTAACAAACCGAAAATCACAGCCAATGGCACAACAAATGGCGCTAAGGCATTCCAAGTATCCAGCATCTTAACCCACCACGTTGCCCAAATTGAACAGCGGTAAATACATCGCCACCAACAACACGCCAATCAACAAGCCCAATACCACCATGATAATCGGCTCCATCAGCGAAGATAATTGCGCAACAGAATTATCCACTTCGTCTTCGTAAAATTCAGCAGCTTTATTCAGCATGTCATCCAAAGAACCGGATTCCTCACCAATAGATGCCATCTGAATCACCATATTCGGGAACATTTCAGTATTCTGCATACTTGATGTCAGCGACAAACCCTGCGTCACTTTGGCGCGAATATCTTGCGTGGCCTCTTCATACAGAATATTGCCCGAAGCACCTGCCACCGAATCCAATACTTCAACCAGCGGCACACCTGCTGCAAACAAAGTAGAAGTTGTGCGTGACCAGCGTGCAATCGTCGCCTTTCGCACAATAGAGCCAAAAATCGGCAATCTAAGCATCATTGCATCAACACGTTTTTGAAAAACCGGTGAGTTTTGGTGCAACTTATACACACCAAAACCGATTAAAATTAAGCCGATGATCATGATCCAACCGTATTCGACAAAGAAATCAGAGATATTCATCACTACCCGAGTCAACCAAGGCAGTTCCGCACCCATGCCGCTGTATACTTCTTTAAATGCCGGCAATACGAACATCATCATGATAAACATCAAAATGACCGCCACCACCACAATCGAAATCGGGTAAGTCAGTGCAGTTTTCACTTTTTTCTTAATGGCTTGCGTTTTCTCTTTATAAACAGCCAACTTATCCAGCAAGCCTTCCAGCACACCGCCGGTTTCACCGGCAGAAACCAGATTGCAGTAGAATCGGTCAAAATATTTCGGGTATTTGGCAAATGATTTACCCAATGCACTACCCTGCTCCACTTCGGCGCGGATTTGCATAAGCATTTGCGTCATCGCAGGGTTTGAGTGGCCGCGCGACACAATTTCAAAAGCCTGCATCAAAGGCAGACCTGCTTTCATCATGGTTGCTAATTGACGGGTAAATACTGTGATGTCTTCTTGCGTAATGCGGCGCTTGCGTACCGCTTTCACTTTACTGATTCGCAACGGACGGATACCGCGGCGTTGCAGCTTTTTACGCGCTTCTTCCCCATCTTTCGCCACTACTTCGCCGCGAACCACTTGGTCGGTATGGGTATTTTTACCCTCGAATGTAAAACGTTTACCTTTGCTCTTTTGGGCGAACAAACCATTTTTTTGCTCTGCTTGAGCCATAATTCAATTACCCCCTAATTTCATATGAGAAAGAATGAGAAACGCAATTCCCCTTGCATTTCCCATTCTTAAAATCAATCATTGGTGTGTGCCGTGACTTCTTCCAATGAAGTCAAACCCTGCATCACTTTCAATAAACCGGCGCGACGCAAATCCACCATACCTTCTTGGTAAGCCATGTTTTGGATATCGACTTCCGTGCCGTTATCCATAATCACACGCTGCATTTCTTCGGTAATCGGCATCACTTCATACACACCGATGCGCCCTTTGAACCCCTTGCCTCGGCAACTGTCGCAACCGACGGGACGATACATTTGCCAATCCTTGGCCAAATCTTCATCGGTAAAACCGGCCTTTTTCAATGCCGGCACAGGCGGGCGCTCAATCGGTTTTTTACAGTTGGGACACAAGCGGCGCAAAAGACGCTGCGCCATAATCAAACTTACCGAACTGGCTATGTTAAACGGCGCCACACCCATATTCAGCATACGCGACAAGGTTGCCGGCGCATTATTGGTGTGCAGTGTTGAGAACACCATATGACCGGTTTGAGCTGCTTTAATCGCGATGTCGGCAGTTTCCAAGTCACGAATCTCGCCGACCATGATGATGTCCGGATCCTGACGCAAGAAAGATTTCAAGGCCGCGGCAAAGGTCAGGCCTTGTTTATCATTGACGTTGACCTGATTAATCCCCGGCAAGTTAATCTCGGCCGGATCTTCTGCCGTGGAAATATTCACATCTTCCGTGTTCAAAATATTCAGGCAGGTATAAAGCGAAACGGTTTTACCCGAACCGGTAGGGCCGGTCACCAGCACCATGCCGTAAGGACGATGAATGGCTTCAAGCAGCATTTCTTTTTGGAATGGCTCAAAACCCAATTGGTCAATATTCAATGTTGCGGCATCCGAATTCAAAATACGCATCACCACTTTTTCACCGAACAAAGTCGGCAAGGTACTCACACGGAAGTCAATCGGGCGGCCATGCTTATGGAAGGCAATCTGAATACGGCCGTCTTGCGGCACGCGTTTTTCAGAAATATCCAAGCGCGCCATCACTTTAATACGCGATGCCAACTGACCGCGCACGGCAACCGGCGGCTGCACTACTTCACGCAATTGTCCGTCGACACGGAAACGCACACGTGCCATTTGCTCGTAAAATTCAAAATGGATATCCGATGCACCTGCATTCAAGGCATCGGACAATGTTTTATGAATGAAGCGCGGAATCGGGCCGTCTTCCGCTTCTTCATTGTCGATATACAGTGCTTGCGGCGGTTGCGAAGATTCCTGCTCTTGGCTGATTTCTTTCAAAATAGTGGTCGAGCGTTGGCCAATCCATTCCAGCAAAGAACTCAACTGGTCATGCGGCACTACCACCAAATCGACAGAAACGCCCGAAGAAAAAGCGATTTTTTGAAAATTTTGAATTTGGGTCGGATCAGACACCGCCAAATAAACCTTACGGCCACGACGGAAAATCGGTACACAGCGGTTTTGCACCATCTGCTCTTCAGTCAGCACATCAGTCAACACATAGCTGCGCGGATAATGATGCAAATCCAGCAAAGGATAGCTGAACACACGCGCCACCAGCTCACCAAGGGCTTTGGGAGAAATTACGCCATCATCAAACAGCATCGGCATAATGTCTTTATGCGCTTTAATCGCCGCTTGATAATGTTCTGCCTGAGTAGGCGTAATGGTTTGACTTTGCGCCAATACGCGCAGTAATCCGACACTCATTTTAACCTGTTCCGTTTCTGGCAAAGCCCCATCCCTAAGCTTTGCTATGTATTTAATTTGAATATCCTAAAATTTCCGACGACCTTTTGTTTCTCCTTTTACCGGTCGAAGGCAGGTTATTGATTTTCATTTGATGTTATGTTTATTGTTCTTATTTAATATGCGTTTGTTATTATAAAACAAGCCGGGCCAGTCTCAAACCTGCTTTTGAAATTGTATCAACAATTAGAAACCATTTCACAACAGATATAATGTTTGAGCCGCTACGTATAAAAAGGCCGGACAATTTCCGGCCTTTCCAAATCTTCAGATAAAAAAATAACCGCTGAAGCGGTTGGTGGTGGCCAGAGGCGGGATCGAACCGCCGACACACGGATTTTCAATCCGTTGCTCTACCAACTGAGCTATCTGGCCTTCGCGTGTTTCGTTGCGAGATGTGTATTAAACCAAAAACACCGCCTTCACGCAAGCCTTATTTGACAGAAATATTCACAAAATAACTAAACTTATGTTTTATATTGAATTAAAATTTCATGATTTTGACAGGATTTCCGGCATTTTCTGCGAATTTACTTTATCAGGCCGTCTGAAAACAGAATCATGGCCGCTCATCCTGTTTTTAAGCTACAATAACTGCTTCCCCTTTCGATAAAAACACACACATGCTTTATCAATTTCTAAAAGATATGCTGGATATTCTGCGCCTGCGCTACCGTCCGCCGATGGAATATCTCTACACACTGCCGGTGATTGCCGCCGTACTGTTACTGCTGGGCGTCATCAACGCGGCCAGCATGTCGCCTTTATTCGGCCAAGAGCCTGCCGCAATTGTGTTTGCAGTTTTGCTCACCATCGTCAAATGGCTGGTATTGAGCCGTGCCATGCGTGCGGTGATTCATTATTACGGCAGCATGCCGCGCTTGCCGCTATGGGGCTTTACCTTGGCTTCCGAAGCCTTAGCAATTCCCATGTTGGCTTTATTTTATGTGCCGCAACTGGCCACGCCGGCGCTGTTTTACCAAGTGTGGAGCTTCGGGGCGCAAGCCATCGGCTTTATGAAAATGGGCAATGTTTCCGGTTGGAAAATCATGCTGGGCTATCTTTTGTATTTTCTCGGCACACTCGCCGTCGGCTCGGTTTTACTGATTCTGTTTATTCAAGCCGGCTGGATGGATGCCGATACCTTGAACCAACAATTGCAAGCCATTATGCAGGCTAAAGATTCTTAAATATTTAGAGGCCGTCTGAAATATTTTCAGACGGCCTCCGGCCTTAGTTATGCGCACAAAAAATCCCACACAACCAAAACCGTGTGGGATTTTCCTTTTACAATCCTAATGCCCGGACGGCCTTACATCATACCGCCCATGCCACCCATGCCGCCCATATCAGGCATGGCCGGTTTGTCTTCAGGGATTTCGGCAATCATGCAGTCGGTGGTCAGCATCAGGCCGGCAATGGAAGCGGCGTGTTGCAGTGCGGAACGGGTTACTTTCGCAGGGTCGAGTACGCCCATTTCAATCATATCGCCGTATTCGCCGCTGCCTGCGTTGTAGCCGAAGTTGCCTTGTCCTTCCAACACTTTGTTCACCACCACGCTCGGTTCGCCGCCGGCATTGGCAACGATTTGGCGAAGCGGTGATTCAATGGCACGCAATACGATTTGTACGCCTGCGTCTTGGTCAGAATTGCCGGTGTGCAGATTTTCCAGAGCAGAACGGGCACGCAGCAGGGCTACGCCGCCGCCGGCAACCACGCCTTCTTCAACGGCGGCACGGGTTGCATGCAGCGCGTCTTCGACACGGTCTTTCTTCTCTTTCATTTCCACTTCGGTGGCTGCGCCGACTTTAATCACTGCCACACCGCCGGCGAGTTTCGCCACACGTTCTTGCAGTTTTTCTTTGTCGTAATCGCTGGTAGCCACTTCGATTTGTTGGCGGATTTCGCCGACACGGGCTTCGATTTGGGCAGTATCGCCGAAACCGTCGATGATGGTGGTGTTTTCTTTGCCGATTTCAATGCGTTTGGCCTGACCCAAGTCTTCCAGAGTCGCTTTTTCCAAAGACAGACCAACTTCTTCGGAAATCACGGTGCCGCCGGTCAGAATGGCGATGTCCTGCAACATGGCTTTGCGGCGGTCGCCGAAGCCCGGTGCTTTCACGGCTACGGTTTTCAGAATGCCCCGGATGTTGTTCACCACCAGAGTCGCCAAGGCTTCGCCTTCAACGTCTTCGGCGATAATCAAGAGCGGACGGCTGGTTTTGGCGATTTGTTCCAACACCGGCAACAAATCACGGATATTGCTGATTTTTTTGTCAAACAGCAAGACAAAAGGATTGTCCAAAGCGGCAATTTGTTTTTCGGCATCGTTGATGAAGTATGGCGACAGGTAGCCGCGGTCGAACTGCATACCTTCTACCACGTCCAGCTCGTTTTCCAGCGATTTGCCGTCTTCCACGGTAATCACGCCTTCTTTGCCCACTTTTTCCATTGCTTGGGCGATGATGGCGCCGACTTGTTCGTCAGAGTTGGCGGAAATCGAACCCACTTGGGCGATTTCTTTAGAAGTGTCGCAAGGTTTGGCGATGTTGCGCAATTCTTCCACCAAAGCGGCAACGGCTTTGTCGATACCGCGTTTCAGGTCGGTCGGGTTCATGCCGGCGGTAACGTATTTCATGCCTTCGGTAACAATCGCCTGCGCCAATACGGTAGCGGTTGTCGTACCGTCGCCCGCCACATCGTTGGTTTTAGAGGCCACCTCTTTCACCATTTGCGCACCCATATTCTCAAATTTGTCTTTCAATTCGATTTCTTTGGCTACGGACACACCGTCTTTAGTGATGTGCGGGCCGCCGAACGCACGGTCCAGCACCACATTACGGCCTTTCGGGCCCAAGGTTACACGTACGGCGTTTGCCAACACATTCACGCCGTTTACCATTTTTTGGCGGACTTCATTACCAAATTGAACTTCTTTAGCTGCCATTTAAATTCTCCAAAAATCACTAAAAATCTGATTGAGGCCGTCTGAAAACCGTTTTTCAGACGGCCTTAAATTAAGGTTAAGCCACACCTTCCAACAAGATGGCACGACCCTCGGTTGCGCCCAAGCGAATGGCTTTAAACTGCTCATATTCAGCGCTTGTGTACCACGCACGGGCGGAAGCCATATCGGGGAAACGCAAAACGACCGAACCGTCGCAATCCGCACCTTCCAAGGCCTCGTGCGCACCATTGGCCGCCAAGATTTCGCCGCCGAAAGGCGCAAGCGTCGGCACGGCTGCCTGAAGGTAACCGTCATACGCCGCTTGGTCTTTCATCTTGTCCCGGATAAAAACAACATAAGCTGTCATCACTATTTTCCTTCACAATAGCAGGATAGGCTTTACCGCTTGTTCAATTATTCCACGATACCGAAGATGTCTTCTTCACGCATCACCAGCAATTCTTCGCCGTCGGCTTTAACGGTTTGGCCGCTGTATTTGCCGAAAATCACCTTGTCGCCGACTTTCACATCCGGCGCACGGCGGTTGCCGTCTTCGCCGACTTTACCGGCACCCACGGCAATCACTTCGCCCATATCAGGCTTTTCCGCAGCCGCACCCGGCAACACAATACCCGAAGCCGTTTTCTCTTCGGCTTCCAAACGTTTAACCACTACACGGTCATGTAAAGGACGGATGGTCATGTAATATTCTCCAAAAAAGTTGCGTAAAGTTTGTTTTGAAAATTCACAGATAAAACAAAGATATTTGTTTCAACGCAGCTAAAAATAAGGTTATCGGCGCAAAATTCAAGCCCTGAAGCACAAATTTTTCTGCGGTTGGCAACCGATTACTTTAATGATAAGCAGCAGGCCGTCTGAAAACAGATTGCCCGCTGCAAAATACGATTTCTTCAGACGGCATTGTTATTATTTTTGATAATCATTTTCGACTAAATTATAATCTTCGGAATATTGCTTGTCAGGCCATCTGAAATGTTTCAGACGGCCGCCCATAAACCTGACACTGATTATGCCCTATGCTGCTCAAAAAACTCCTGCTCGCCTTCGGCCTGTTCTTCAACACCTGCATTGCCGCAGCCGCGCCTGATTTCAGCCGGAAATCAGACACCGCGCCGCTTTACATGCCTGGCAGCCGCTATCATTTTGACATACTGAATTACCAATCTGCCGACGGCAAACGCCGCTACCGCATATATTTGGGCATTCCGAAAACAGCCGTGCCGAAACAAGGCCACAGCGTATTGTATGCGCTGGACGGCAATGCTTTAACCGAAAACCTGACGCCGCAACGTTTAAACACACTCAAGCGGCCGCCGGTGTTGGTATTGGTTGGCTATGACACCGATTTGCGTTTCGACACCGCTGCCCGTGCGCACGATTACACACCGCCCAACCATCACGGCCAAATCTTCAGCGATGCCGTTGATCCCACCCGCACCCACGGGGGCGCGGCGGATTTTTTACAACTCATCAACACTGCCATCCGCCCGCAAATCGAAGCGCGCGTGAAACTCAATCCTGAGCGGCAAATACTGTGGGGGCATTCCTACGGTGGTTTGTTTGTGCTTTATACGCTTTTAAATTCGCCGCAAAGCTTCACCCACTACATCGCCGCCGATCCGGCCTTGTGGTTTGAGCAAGGCAGCCTGTATCGGCAATACCAAGCCGCTTTCAGACGGCCTGATGTGTTCCTCAACCGCACTTTGTCAATCGAGCAAAGCCAACGGAAACGCGGGCGCAACACCAGAAAACCCACGCCCGAACAAGCCGCCCGTTTGGCTGCACGGCAACAGGCCGCCGCACAATTACCGAGCGGGGCGGGCAAAAAATTAACCGGGCAAATGTCCGCCCGAAACGATATCCGCGCCGAATTTACCGGCTATCCCGAATTGGATCACGGCGGCATTTTGCCGGTTTCCTTTTTACATGCGCTGGAAATTGCTGCCGAACCATAATATTTTTCAGACGTCCTGTTCGGAATAAAGGCAGTCTGAAACCCACACATTCAAACAAAAAGGAAAAAACAATGAACCCCAACCGCCCACGCCTCGTACAAGTCGCTTCATGGCAGGATATCAGCCCGCACTTGCGCCGCATCATGTTCCACAGCGAAGAATTGGCCGACTACCCTTATGCCTTCAACGGCGCGCCGATAAAAATATTCCTGCCTGCCGACGGCCAAACCGTGCCGAATTTCCCCGAAATCACACCCGCCGGCCCGAAATGGGCAGAGGGGGTAGTGCGTCCGTTTGTACGCACTTACACCGTGCGCGATTTTGACCGCCAAGCCAACACGCTGACGATTGACTTTGTGTTGCACGGCGACAACGGCCCCGCTTCCGCATTTGCCGAACGCGTGCAAACCGGCCAAACCATCGGCGTGAGCGCACCGCGCGGCCGCGACGAAATGCTAAAACCAGCCGCCGAATACCTGATGATTGGCGACCTCACCTCCCTGCCTGCTATCGAATCCATGCTGCCGGATATGGATGCCAACGCGCGCGGCAATGTGTTTATACTGCTACCGGAAAACGAAACCCTGCCCGCCACCTTCCGCCACCCGCAAGCCGTCAATGTACACACCGTTTATGCCGAACCCGCGCAATATCCGCAAATCATCGAGCAAGTGCGCCAAGCCCGACCGACCGGCATCGATTGCTACGTATGGATTGCCGGCGAAGCCGCGATGGTGGGCGTATTGCGCGATTTGGTGCGCAAAGAATGGCAGCTTTCCATCACACAATGCTACGCCGTGCCGTATTGGCGCTTGGGTGAAGCGGAAGAAAAATACCACCGAAAACGCCATGATTTTATGGACAGCGATACGGAATAAACCACCGTTTTCCGCTTGGTTTTCAGGCTATAGTGGATTCACTTTAAAATAGGACAAGGCGGCGGGCCGAAGACAGTATAGATAATACGGCTAGGCGAACCAACGCCGTACTATTTTAAAGTGGATTTACTATAAAAACCGGGCCGTCTGAAAACCATTGCCATCAGTATTTTCCACACCTTATTTTCCACACATTTGTTGCTGCCGCATTGGGCGCGGCTTCTGCTTCCGCTGCCGGTTTCAGCCGTCAGCAAAACGTTTCGATTGACGGCCACGCCCTGCACGTCCGCCCGCATTATCGGCAACGCCCAAGACAATGCGCCGCAATTACCGGACGACAGCACCGACGGCAAAGCCGCACGTGCCGTGCAGGGTTATAAAATCATGTTTATGAGCCGCGCTTATTCACTAACCCACGCTGCCCGCCGCGTGAAAGCCAAACGGTTTGGGGTGGCAACCGCGCGATTCACCGCGGCACCAAGATATTGGCCGACATTCCGGCGGCGAACGGCAAAATGCAGTTGAACCAAGCGCGTTTATTTGGATATAGCGGTGATTGGTGATGCCGGCGTTGATGCAGCGGCATTCAAAGCGGAAGACAAAATCCGTCCGCTCGGCAAACAAATTGCAGGCAACGACGCCAAAACCGGCCAAACTTCTTTGAAATTAAGCCGTTTGGAATTTCCTGATGCGAAACGGGCAAACGCGGCGGCGGGCTGCCTTAAACGCCTCAGCCGTGATTGGCGGCAAAACAGTCGCGACTGAAGTCAACAGCACTTTCCGTGAATTTGACATTGCCAAACCGGATAACCCGCGCGGCTTTGCGGTGGATGAACGTTTCTTGGCGAAATGATGTCTCCAAGGCCGTCTGAAGACAAAATTTGCTTTCAGAAGGCATATTGAATGGTTTGATGGCTTGCCCATGACAAACTTGGAAATTAATCAAATCTGTGCGAAAATAAAAGAAAACCATTCTCATCATTGATACGGTTTGAAACCATTGGCTTAATCAGGCACTCTCACCCGTATCACACATTCATTTTTTGGAGATTTTAATGTTACGTTTAACTTCTTTGGCCGTATGCTGTGCACTGGCCTTAAGCGCATGTTCACCGAAACAAGAAGCTGCCCAACCGGCTACTCCTGCCGCTTCAGGCGCCTCTGCCGCGGCGGCTTCTGCGACACCGGCCGCACAAACCGAAGCTGCTGCCCTGACCGTGAAAACTGCGCGCGGTGATGTACAAGTACCGCAAAATCCTGAGCGCGTGGCTGTTTACGATTTAGGCATGGCCGACACGCTGCAAAAATTGGGCGTACAGGCCGGTATGTCGATTGAAAACACCAAAAACCTGTTGCCATACTTGGGTGATTATCTGAAAAACACCCAACCTGCCGGTACTTTGTTTGAACCGAACTTTGAAGCCTTAAACAGCTACAAACCGCAATTAATCATCATCGGCAGCCGTGCTGCCAAAGCCTTCGACCAGTTGAACGCGATTGCGCCGACCATTGAAATGACCGCCGAAACCGACAACCTGAAAGAAAGTGCGAAAGAGCGCATTGAGGCGTTTGGCCAAATCTTTGGTAAACAAGCCGAAGCTGACGCGCTGAAAGCCGAAATTGACGCTTCTTTTGATGCGGCTAAAAAAGCAGCCGAAGGCAAAGGTAACGGTTTGGTGATTATCGTCAACGGCGGCAAATTATCCGCTTTCGGCCCGACTTCGCGCTTGGGCGGCTGGATTCATAAAGACATCGGCGTGCCTGCGGTAGACGAAGCCATCAAAGAAGGCAGCCACGGCCAACCGGTAACCTTTGAATACCTGAAAGAGAAAAATCCGGATTGGTTGTTTGTATTAGACCGCGGCGCAGCCATCGGTGAAGAAGGCCAAGCAGCAAAAAACGTATTGGATAACCCGTTGGTGGCCGAAACCAATGCCTGGAAAAAAGGCCAAGTGGTGTACTTAGTGCCTGAAACCTATCTGGCAGCCGGCGGCGCGCAAGAATTGCTCAACGCCAGCAAGCAGCTGACCGACGCATTCAATGCCGTAAAATAAGCGTATTTGGGTATTCAGACGGCCTTTGATCAGCAAAGGCCGTCTGAACGCATTTATCGCATCAGTGAAGAAATACGTAACCCATGATTCCGACTTGCGTCGGAATTAATGAGTAAAGACGGTAATCGCAAACATTTTCTCAAGCTACTTCCCTATGGATAAAAAACAAAGCCGTCTGAAAATGCACTTTTCAGACGGCTTTGTTTTTCCGTTTTTCAGGAAAATTCAGTCAAATAACAAACTCAACGCACAGTATGTTTCCAAGCGCCGTAGCCTTGTTCGTCCATTTTATCCACAGGGATGAACTTCAGGCTGGCACCGTTGATGCAGTAGCGCAGGCCGCCTTTGTCTTTCGGGCCGTCGGGGAACACGTGGCCGAGGTGGGAGTCGGCGGCACGGCTGCGTACTTCGGTGCGGTGCATATTGTAGCTGGTGTCGTCGTGTTCGGTAACGGCGGCGGCTTCAATCGGTTTGGTGAAGCTCGGCCAGCCGCAGCCGGAATTGAATTTGTCGGCGGAGCTGAACAGCGGTTCGCCGCTGACGATGTCCACATAAATGCCCGGTTGGAACAGATGGTCGTATTCGTGGCTGAAGGCGTATTCGGTGCCGGCCTGTTGGGTGACCCGGTATTGTTCGGCGGTTAGCGACTGTTTCAATTCGGCATCGCCGGGTTTGCGGTAGTTTGCGGCATCAAAACCTTTAGTTTGCGGTTTGGCTTTGCCCGCCAAAGGTTCGTCGGCTTTTTTGATGTCGATGTGGCAGTAGCCGTTGGGGTTTTTGATCAGGTAGTCCTGATGGTATTCCTCGGCTTCGTAGAAGTTTTGCAGGGCTTGGTTTTCGACCACAATCGGGCGGCTGTATTTTTGCTGTTCGCGTTTCAGGGCGGCGGCAATCACGGCTTGTTCGGCCGGATCGGTGTAGTACACGCCGCTGCGGTATTGTTCGCCGCGGTCGTTGCCCTGTTGGTTGAGACTGGTCGGATCAACCACCCGCAGATAATATTGCAGAATGTCGTCCAAACTCAGCTTGTCGGCATCGTAGGTTACCCGCACGGTTTCGGCGTGGCCGCTGTGGCGGTGGGACACGTCTTCATAGCTCGGATTTTCGGTATGGCCGTTGGCATAGCCGGATACGGCATCGGCCACGCCGTCTATGCGTTGGAAATAGGCTTCCAAGCCCCAGAAACAGCCGCCGGCCAGATAAATGGTTTTGGTATTCATAGGTTTCGCTTTCGTATGGTCTGCTTTGTTAAACGGGATTTGGGCAGTGGTTTTCAGACGGCCTAAATCGGCATTCGGGTCGGCAATCAGTGCCAAAGCCTGCGCTTCGTTGATGCTTCCTTTGACAATGCGGGCAACCTGTCCGTGTTTGTCCAACACCGCCCACGACGGGTAAACGCCGATGTTCAGGCTTTTGGCAAGTGTGCCGCCGGCATCGGTCAGCACCGGCAGGGCGGGATAATCCAAACCTTGATACCACGTTTGAAATTCGCCGTCTTTCTTTTCCCCCAAAAAGCCCGGCGAAGCAACGGTAATCAGATTGGCCGTCTGAAAACGGGGATCTTTCGCCCATTGTTCGGTGTGTTGCAGTTCGGAAAGGCAGAGCGGACACCAGCTTGCCCAAAATTTAATCAAAGTCGGCTTATCGGCCTTGAGATAATTTTTTGCCGGAACATGCTGCGGCGTTTGCAGCTTTTCCAACATCTGCGGCACAGGCGCCGCTTCCGCACCCGGCGTTTGCGGCAGCAGCAAGATTGCCAGCGCAGCGGCTGCGGCGGCAAGGGCAATGCCCGCTTTGAGGGCGAATGATTTTTTCGGTGAATCCTGCATGATACGGCCTTTTTAAAAAACAGTCATACTACATTAGACGCAGCATAGCGGAAAATCTTACAAAATAACGGCGTTTGCGATAAATTTTTTCAACTGCGCCCGGCTATCGGCTACAATAAGGGCTTTCAAGTATCGCAAAATCAAAGGAAAACATATGGCATTCTCCGATTTCTTCCGCCGCAAAAAAAACGACACGGCAGAAGCGGCGCAAGCGGAGCGGGAAACCGAAGCGGCAGCAGCCGAAGAGCAGACGGACGGAGCAGCTGAAACCGTTTCCGAAACAGTAGAACATCAGCCCGAAACCGCCGCAGAACCGGCAACGGAAGCGGAAGCCGCAACCGAAAGGCCGTCTGAAAACCGGCACGAACCGGAGCCAACGCCGAGTTTCTTTGCCTTTACGTTCTATTTTCAGACGGCCTTTTGAAAGATACATAAAGGCCGTCTGAAAATAAAATGAACCTCACCCAATCAATTAAACCCATGTTCAAAACCGCCCTTTCCTTAAACCTAGCCGGCATCTTCGCCCTGATTGTGCTGTTTTTCATCAGCCTGTCGGTCGGCGTGGCCAGTTTCGACTGGCGCAACCTGTTCGATATGGCCGACAGCATGCAGCTGATGTGGGTAAGCCGCTTGCCGCGCACGTTTGCGATTGTGTTGACCGGCGCTTCGATGGCGGTGGCGGGCATGATTATGCAGATTTTGATGCGCAACCGTTTTGTCGAACCATCGATGGTGGGGGCGAGCCAGAGCGCGTCTTTGGGTTTGCTGCTGATGGCGTTGTTTGTACCGTCTGCTGCGTTGCCGGTGAAAATGTCGGCGGCGGCAGCGGCGGCGATGGTGGGTATGCTGGTGTTTATGGCACTCATCCGCCGACTGCCGCCGACTGCACAATTGATGGTACCGCTGGTGGGGATTATTTTCGGTGGCGTGATTGAGTCGGTGGCGGTGTTTATCGCTTATGAAACCGATATGCTGCAAATGCTGACCGTGTGGCAACAAGGCGATTTTTCGGGGGTGTTGCAGGGGCGTTATGAATTGCTGTGGCTTACCGGCGCGTTGGCGGTATCTGCTTATCTGATTGCCGACCAACTCACCATTATCGGCCTAGGCGAAACGGTAAGCGTGAACTTGGGTTTAAACCACAATACCATTTTGTGGGCGGGTTTGATTATCGTCGCGCTGATTACGTCGCTGGTGGTGGTAACGGTAGGCAATATTCCGTTTATCGGCTTGGTCGTGCCCAACATCATCAGCCGCCTGATGGGCGACAAGCTGCGCCAAAGCCTGCCGGCGGTGGCTTTGATGGGCGCCTCGCTGGTGTTGCTGTGCGATATTATCGGCCGCTTGGTGGTGTTTCCGTTTGAAATTCCGGTATCGGTGATTTTCGGCGTGGCCGGTACGGTGTTATTCTTAGGCTTATTGTTGAGAAAACCTGCCCATGCCGTCTGAAATTTTTCAGACGGCCTAGATAAAAGAATACCGAACATGCACACCAGCCATCTGCTTCATATCGATAAACACCACATCTGGCACCCTTACGCATCCATGACCGCGCCGCTGCCGGTTTATCCGGTGGCAAGCGCCGATGGCGTGATGATCACGCTTTCAGACGGCCGCTGCTTGGTCGACGGCATGTCTTCGTGGTGGGCGGCACTGCACGGCTACAACCAGCCGCGCTTGAATGCGGCTGCCGCAGCGCAATTGGAAAAAATGAGCCATATCATGTTTGGCGGTTTGACCCACGAGCCGGCGGTGCGGCTGACGGAATTATTATTAAGTATTCTGCCGCCGTCGTTGAACAAGGTTTTTTATGCCGACAGCGGCTCGGTAGCGGTTGAAGTGGCAATGAAAATGGCGCTGCAATATCAGCAGGCCGTCGGAAAACCTGAACGCAACCGTTTTGCCGCCATTCGTGCGGGCTATCATGGCGACACTTGGCATGCGATGTCGGTCTGTGATCCGATTACCGGTATGCACGGTTTGTTTGGCAGCAGCTTGCCGGTGCAATATTTTCTGCCTCAGCCGGCCGTAAAATTCGGCGAACCATGGCGTGATGAAGCCATTAAACCTTTACGCCATCTTTTGGCCGCACACGGCCGCGAAATCGCCGCACTGATTGTGGAACCGATTGTACAAGGCGCAGGCGGCATGTATTTTTATTCGCCGGTTTACCTGCAAAAAGCGCGCGAATTGTGTTCGGCGCATGGCGTGTTGCTGGTGTTTGACGAAATCGCTACCGGATTTGGCCGCACCGGTAAGCTGTTTGCGATGGAACACGCCGACACCGTACCCGATATCGTCTGCTTGGGCAAAGCGATCACAGGCGGCTATCTCACGCTTTCGGCTACCGTCGCCACCACCCGGGTGGCCGAAACCATCTCATCGGGCGCAGCGGGCTGCTTTATGCACGGCCCGACCTTTATGGCCAACCCGCTGGCCTGCGCCGTGGCCGCCGAATCGGTTGCCATGCTGCTGGAAAGCCCGTGGCAGCAGCGCATTGCCCGCATTGAAGCGCAATTGCGGCAGGATTTGGCAGCCGCCGCCGCATGGGAATGCGTGGCTGAAGTACGCGTGTTGGGTGCCATCGGCGTGATTGAAATGAACACCCCGGTCAACATGGCTTCTTTACAGGCCCGGCTGGTGGCGCACGGCGTTTGGGTGAGGCCGTTTGGCAAACTGGTTTATCTGATGCCTCCGTTTATCATCACGCCGGACGAGTTAACCCGATTAACCGGCGGCCTGCTGGCTGCTTTGGCGGAGGAATACGGTGCAACACTTTAAACACGCGCTGGACAAATTAAAAGCCCAAGACC
The DNA here is from genome assembly GCF_014898075.1 of Neisseria yangbaofengii. Lineage (NCBI taxonomy): Bacteria > Pseudomonadati > Pseudomonadota > Betaproteobacteria > Neisseriales > Neisseriaceae > Neisseria > Neisseria yangbaofengii. Next base: position 334,544 of record NZ_CP062976.1, on the reverse strand, counting down.
GTTTGCGCCGTCTGCCCGATTTGCCGCAAGAAGGCCGCTATATTGTTTCAGACGGCCTCAAACTGCTGAATTTGTCATCTAACGATTATCTTGGTTTGGCGCACGATGAAGTCTTGCGGCATGAATTTTTGGCCGGCGATGCCTGTCGCGAACTGCCGTGGTCATCCTCTTCATCGCGGCTGCTAACCGGCGGTTTTCCGATTTATCAGGAGTTGGAAACGCTGCTGGCTGCGCGTTATCAGCGTGAAGCAGCTTTATTGTTCAACAGCGGCTATCATGCCAATATCGGCATTCTGCCTGCACTGGCGGACAAAGAAACGCTGATTTTGGCCGATAAATTGGTGCACGCCAGCCTGATCGACGGCATCCGTTTAAGCGATGCCGATTATCTGCGCTACCGCCATAATGATTATGCCCAGCTTGAACGCCTGCTCGAACAACGCGCCGCTAATTACCGCTGCATCATCATCGTAACCGAAAGCCTGTTCAGCATGGATGGCGACACGGCCGACCTGCCGTATTTGGTGCGCCTGAAAAAACGCTACGGCCATGTGCTGCTTTATGTCGATGAAGCCCATGCCGTCGGCGCATACGGCGAAACCGGTTTGGGCTTGGCAGAAATGCAAGGCTGCATGGCCGATATCGACATCTTAACCGGCACATTCGGCAAGGCCTTGGCTTCCGTGGGCGCGTTTGCCGTATGCAGCGCTTTGATGAAAGACTACCTGACCAACCACATGCGTACCTTGATTTTTTCTACCGCCCTGCCGCCGGTAAATGTAGCGTGGACACATTTCATCTTTCAGCAAATACCCAAGATGAAGGCGCGCCGGAATCGCTTGGCCGCACTCAGCCGGCGCCTGCGTGAAGCCGTGGCAGCGCATTACCCATCACCCATGCCGGCAGCGGCAAACAGCCACATTATTCCGTGTATACTCGGCAGCAACGAAGCGGCGGCGAAGCAGGCGCAAGTATGGCAGCAGCAAGGCTATTACTGCCTGCCGATTCGTCCGCCGACCGTGCCGAAAGGCAGCGCGCGCGTGCGGCTGTCGCTCACGGCCGACATCAGCGACGATGAATTAGACGGGTTTATCCATACCCTAAACAAAACGGCTGCCTAAATCATCACAGGCCGTCTGAAACATCATTAAAAGAACACAAACACCATGCACACCCGATTGATTTCCCGCCCCAACGCAGACACGCTTTTGGTTTATTTCGCCGGCTGGGGCACACCCGACAGCGTGGCAGAAACCTTAGTACCCGCCGATGCCGATATTTTGTTGTGCAGCGATTACCGCGACACCGCTTTAGATTTCGACTTCGGCCGCTACCGCCGCATCGGTGTGTTGGCATGGTCGATGGGTGTTTGGGTTGCCGAACGCGCCATGCAGGGCGTGAAGGTAGATTGGGCGGTTGCCGTCAACGGCACAGGCTTACCTTACGACGATCAATTCGGCATTCCCTGCGCCGTGTTCGACCAAACCTTAGCCCGCTTCGATGAACGCAACCGCGCCAAATTCGAACAACGCATGTGTGCCGATGCCGACAGCCTGGCACATTACCGCCGGCTTGACGGCCACCGCACCCACGAGAGCCTGCATAATGAATTGCGTTTTCTGCATCAGGCCGTGCAAGCCGACCGCCGCACCGATTTGCTTGATTGGCACGAAGCATGGACAGGCTTGCGCGACCGCATTATTCCGGCCGCCAACCAATCGGCCTACTGGCAATCGCGCTGCCCCGTCACCGAATTTGACGGCGGACATTACCCGCACCGGCATTGGCCGCACTGGAATGAAGCAGCATGATACCCGACAAACAGCGCATAGCCGCGCGTTTTGCCGCCGCCACACCGCATTACGACCGCCATGCCGAAGCGCAAAAAATCATTCACGGCGAACTGGATAAATGGTTGGCACTTTACGCACCCGAGCATGTCGCCCAAATCCTGGAAATCGGCTGCGGCACCGGCTTATTCAGCCGACTGCTGGCGCAGCGTTTCCCGCAGGCAAAATTGGTTTTAAATGATTTGGATGCCGCCTGCGCACCCGATGGGCAACACAACAGGCCGTCTGAAACGGAATACCGTTTCGGCGATGCCGAAGCAATCGATTTAGGCAGTGGCTACGGCATTATTGCTTCCGCTTCCGCACTGCAATGGCTGGCACAGCCTGCTGTGTTTGTGCAACGTGCGGCACATATGCTGGTTTCAGACGGCTTGTTGTTGTTTAACACATTTACTCCCGACAATCTGCACCCCATCCGCACACTCACCGGCAGCGGCCTGCATTATCCGACGGCGGCAGAATGGGCGGCTTGGTTGCAACGCGACTACGACATTCTCGCACTGGAGCAGCGTACGGTTACGCTGGCTTTCGACACGCCACGCGATGCCTTACGCCACCTGCAATATACCGGAGTCACCGCCGCCAATACCGGCTTTGTGTGGACAAAACAGCGCTTGCAAACCTTTGAAACGCAATACCGCACGCGCCATGCCCTGCCGGACGGCCGCGTCGGTTTGGATTACACGCCGCTTTATATCGCCGCTGTAAAAAAATAACCGCCTGCCGTATCTATAAGGCCGTCCGAAAGACAAGCGGCACACGGCCGGCAAAGGAAAATAATGGGAAAAGTATTGTTTATCAGCGGCATCGATACCGATGTCGGCAAAACCGTGGCCACCGGCGTATTGGCCAAACAATTGGCCGCACAAGGCCACCGCGTGATGACGCAAAAAATGGTGCAAACCGGCTGCACAGGGTTATCTGCCGACTTGCAGACGCACCGCCGCATTCAAGGCATTGATTGGCTGCCCGAAGACCTTGACGGCACCACCTGCCCTTATGTGTTCGCGCATCCGTGTTCGCCGCATTTGGCCGCCGCTTTGGAACAAACTGAAATTGACGATACGCGCATCACCGCCGCCACCGAACAATTGGCCGCCCATTATGATTATGTGCTGCTCGAAGGCGCGGGCGGCCTGGCTGTGCCATACCGTGATGATGCCACCACGCTGGATTACATCGCCCGACAAGGATATCCGGTGGTATTAGTCACCTCTGCCAAGCTCGGCAGCATCAACCATACGCTATTGAGTTTGGCCGCCTGCCATATGCGCGGCATCACCTTGGATACCTTGATTTACAACCATTATCCGTGCAGCGACGGACTGATTAAAGAAGACACGCGCCGCTATTTACGTGCGTATCTGACCGCCCATTTTCCGCAGGCAAAATGGATGGATTTGGCGTTCACCGAATGGTAAGCCGAGACTTTTCAGACGGCCTTAACCCATATTGACGATTAATAATCCCACAAATTAGACGGTTTTAATGAACACACCTACAGTTCCCCTTTCGCACCCAAGCACCAAACCGCTGTGGCTGGCGTTTGCCCTGCTCATCGGCTGCTGCGCCCTGTTTTTGACCTACAACGTCAACGGCAATTGGGATTTCGCCCTGCCCCTGCGCCTGACCAAACTGGCCGCATTGCTGCTGGTGGCTTATGCCGTCGGCGTGTCCACCTTATTATTCCAAACACTGACCAACAACCCGATTCTCACGCCCTCGATACTCGGCTTTGACGCACTGTATGTATTTTTGCAAACCTTGCTGGTGTTTGTGTTGGGCGGCATAGGCTTCAACTCGCTGCCGATATTGGGCAAATTCTCGCTGGAGTTGGTGCTCATGATGGGCGGCTCGATGCTGCTGTTTGCCACCTTGATGAAACAGGGCGGGCGCGATTTGGCGCGCATGATCTTGATCGGCGTGGTTTTCGGCATTCTGTTCCGCAGCTTGGCATCGCTGTTGCAGCGCATGATTGACCCTGAAGAATTCGC